>NZ_JAFCJI010000008.1 GCF_018131105.1 Bradyrhizobium manausense
GCCGCTCAGCGTGTCGTCGCCGTCGCCACCTTCGAGGATGTCGCTGCCGGCTGCACCATTGAGCGTGTCGTTGCCGGCACCGCCATACAGCGCATCATTGCCGTCACCACCGTTGAGCGTGTCGTTGCCGGCATTGCCGATCAGCGTATCGTCGCCGGCGTTGCCGTTGAGGTTATCGTTACCCGCACCGCCGGCAATCACGTTGTCGAGCTCGTTGCCGTTGCCGGTGAACGCGGCCGTCCCTGTGAAGATCAGGTTCTCGACATTGTTGCCGAGCGTATAGCTGGTCAGGCTGGTCTGAACCGTGTCGTTGCCCTGGCCGGCCAGTTCGACCACCGCATCGCCGATATTGTCGACGATGAAGATGTCGTTGCCGGTCCCGCCGGTCATCGAATCCGCACCCGTACCGCCGTCCAGCCGATCGTTGCCGGCACCGCCGGTCAGCAGGTCGTTGCCGCCAAGGCCGAGGAGCACGTCGTCTCCGGCGCCGCCAGCCAGCGTGTTGCCCGCGGCCGTCCCGGTTTGTGTTGCCGCGCTGTCGGCCACGTCCTGCACCAGGATCGTAAACCTCGTGGTCTTCGACAGGCCCTCCTGGTCGGTCGCCGTGACGGTCAGGAACACGGACTGCCCGGCCTCGGCATCGAGCGAGATGCCTGCCTTCAGCTTCAGAACGCCGCCGACCACCTCGAACCGGGCGTCGGAGACCGTGATCGCCTGCACGTCGCCGAGATCCTGATCGTAGACGCTGACAGTCCCGATCGCCGCACCGGCGGCATTCTCCGCCACCGCCGCGTTGCTCAGCGCAATCGCATCGGGCGCCTCGTTGACGTTCAGCACGACCAGACCGATCGGGAAGTCGACAGAGTTGCCGTCATTGTCGGTCACATTGACGGTCAAGCCGAGCATGCCGACGTCGCTGTCGTCGAGCCGCGCGCCGGCCGCAAGTCGCAACGAGCCGCTGACGATCTCGAACCGCGGATCGGACACGATGAATGTGTGCGTGTCGCCGGGATCGTCATCGACCGTAACCGCGGCAATCGGCACCCCCGCGGCAATATTCTCGAACACGAACATGTTGCTGATGGACAACCCGAGCGGCGGCCCCGGCAGATTGATGACCGGCGCCGTCGCCGCACCGAAGAACGTCTCGGCCGTCCCGAGATCATCGGTATAGCTGGCCACGACGCGCAGCATCATGTCGGCCTGGGCATTGCCCGGCGTGAAGCTGGTCGTGACTGCGCCGGCAATGTCGGTCCAGGTCGAACCGTCAGGCGATTGCTGCCATTGATAGGTGAAGACAGCCGTGGTCAGGCCGTCCGCATCCGTGATCAGGTTGGCCACCGTCAGGAGATCGCCTTCCGTGGGGGTCGCTTCGCTGATGGCGAGCGTGCCCGCCGGCAGGTCGTTGACGTTTGTGATCGGTGCTGTCGGCTCCGAGAACACTTGCTCGATCACGCCGTTCGCATCCTGATAGAGTGCGCGGACCCGCAGACGGAGGCCGACCTCTGCATCACCCGGCGTGAAGGTCGGGCCGGTCACCCGAGCGACTTCGCCCGCCGTGAAGTCCGTCAGCAGGTCATCGTAGACGCCGCTGTCCGGAACGGTTTCCACTTGCCAGAAATAGGCCACGGCACCGGTGATCGCGCCGGTACCAGGGTTGTCGGCGTCCGTGATGCCGGCGAGCGACACCGTCAGCGGCTGATCTTCGGTCGCGGCTCCGCCAATGGTGAAGGTGCCCGCAGGACTGTGGTTCAAGCCGTTCATAACGATCGACTGGTCCGAGAACTGCAGCCGCTCGATATGGGTCAGCGTATCGGTTCCGTCGCCACCGACATTATCGGTCACCGTGACGGTCGAACCGAGCGCAATCCCGGCCAGGGCGGCAGCGGTCACCGCAACACCGTTCACGGTGAAGCTGTAGTTCGCGAGAGCCCCGGAGAACACGGCCGTATCGAAGTTCGCCGCGGCCGAGTACTTGATCTCACGCACGATCTGGAGCTGACCCGGATTCCACTCACCGCTCAGCATATGCGGGATCATCGGCTCCATGCTGTCGAAGGTGGCGATCTCATCCAGTACGCCGTTTCCGTTGGCGTCCACCTTCTCGCGGACGCTGATGCGCACATTGAGCCAGGCGTCGCCGTCGATGACGTCGTTACCGCCGCGCCCTTCGATGATGTCGCTGCCGTCGCCGCCCAGGATCACGTTGCCCGCATCGAAGAAGCGGACACCGCTGGACTCGCTGATGGTGTCGCCCAGCAGAGTCTCCAAGCCGTCGATCAGTGCGAAGTTGGTGAGCACGCTGCCTTGCGCGCCCGCACCGGCGATCGCCGCCGCGTCCGCGTCGTCGCCCTGCAGGACGTCGCTATGCGCCGAGCCCGAAAGGCCTTCAACGGCATCGAACCTCGCCAGGATCGACGCTCCCGACCCGGGGACCAGAGGCTGATCGAAGAAACGGTCGGTCAGGTCGATCGTCACGCCGACCGCGTCGTCCTTGAACGTTGCCCAGTCGAAGCCGGACGCGCCGATGTAGCGATCGCCAACGCCGAGGCTGCCGACCATGATGTCGTCACCGCCTTCGGCGTTGAACTTGTCGTTCTCGCCGCTGCCGATATAGACGTCGTTTCCGATGATCGGATCGTTTCCGAGCGGATCGAAATTGTCGCCGGGGGCGCCGTCGGACGTGCCGTGCTCGATCCAGTCGTCGCCCTCATTGCCCATGTTCTGTTCGTCGGCCTTGGTACCGAAGATAAAGTCGTTACCCGCGCCGCCGAACGACTCGTTGGCATCCTCACCGGTGACGATGAAGTCGCTGCCGAAGCCGCCGATGATGAGATTGATGCCGTTGCCGCCATGAATGACGTCGTTGCCGTCGCCGCCCTGGATATTGTCGTCGCCACCGAGGTCGGTGATGATGTCGTCACCGGCGCCGCCCCGGAGCTGATCGTTGCCGTAGCCGCCGTCCATTCGGTCGTTACCGGCGTCGCCCCAGATGGTGTCGTCGCCCTCGCTGCTGATCAGCGTGTCGTTCTCAGACGTGCCGCCGAGCACGACATGGTCTTCGCCCGTGTACTGCAGGTAATGCGAGTCGGGCCCGGCCGTATGCGGATCGTCACGAATGACGAGCGGATGCAGGGCAGCCGCCGGACCGTCTCCGAGGGGGTCGTCGCGACCATTGGCGCCCAGTCCGGTAAACTGCTTGGACTGATCGGTCTCGAGGATCCAGGTCGGCGTCGAAAACACCAGCGCCGGAAGATGCGTCGCATTCGTGTTCGCCATGATGAGCTTGGCGAATGAATTGCCTTCCAGCTCGGCATTGAAGGCGAGACCGGCCGTTCGCTCCAGATAGTAGAAGCGGTCGCCGTCCTGGAGCTTTTCGAGCTGGTTCTCGAAGATGAAATTGAAGGTCGAGCCGAGCATGCCGCCGAACGGCATGATCTCCTCGGCGAGGCCGCCGATCCAGAGATCGACATTGCCGAGCCCCGTGGTGGTCACGCCATCCAGATCCTTGGCGTGAGCCGCGTTGCCGTTCGTCCAAGCCCCAGTGCTGTTCAGGAAGTCCAGACGATCCGTGTAGGTCACGCCATTGATGAGCGTACCATCGGCGTCGCTTCCATCTCCGAGAACCAGCAGGATCGCTGCCGCTCGCTTGTCGGCCATCGTCGTGGACGACGTGATGGCCGCGTGGGTGCCATAGGCCGCAATGAAGTTGATCAGCGACTCCGGATGCTTCAGATACTGCATGAAGTCGGCCCAGCTCGCATAGGGCTTGAGCTGACTCTCGCCACTCTGCTCGTAGATCTGGGCGCGAACGTCGTTCAGCGTCGGAATCCCAGCATCGCGGCCGCGCGCGATGTTGATCGCTGGCAGATCGAGCGGAAGACCGAGCAGGTTGTTGCGCAGCGCTTCGGTGACGAACTCGTCGATCTCGTTGCCGACCTGGCGGGTGACGCCGCGCACGATGGCGCTGGTCGCCTCCTCCGGATCCGCTCCGCTCGCCGCATAGGCCAGCGGATTGAGGAATGCCGCGATCAAACCGAGTTGCTGGTCCGGATCGGCCGAATTCGGATCGCCGACCACATTGAAGTCGGCGTCGTAGCGGTCGACCGTTTCCGTCAGCATCGAGTGACCGAACCGATAGACGGTGTGGGCGAACTCGGCGACGATCGAGGCGTCGAGGTTGACGTCATACACCTGGGTCGGCGCGAAGAACGCATCGACGTTCGGCTGGATGGTGCGCGCGAACTCCTCGAACACCAGATGCTGGTACTGCATCTCGGTGCCGAACTTCGCCGCCTGGAACAGCCGTTCGCCGTCCCATTGGAGGAGCGCGACGTCGGCCGGAGACGTCGGGAATGTGGTGACCGGGACCCGCAGCCACTCGTTCAGGAACGCCATGTCCTGCGTCAGCAGAACGGTGTCCATGGTCTGCTGGGCAAGGCGGTTATGCTCGGAATGGAAGATGGCGTGAACCGCGGTCAGCCCGATGTTTTCGTTCACGCGGCCGTCGCCGGCGATGTAGTGGGCGTCGAGCAGCTCGTTGTCATAGGTGCCCGCAGGCTGCGGGCCGGTGTTGATTATGTCATCACCGTCCGCGACGAGCGGAGCACCGAAGTCGTTGACCGGCACCGCGGAGTGCGCGATGTCGTTCAGGAACGCGTGACCGGTGCGAGCGGCATTCGTAAGGCTGATTCCGAGCCCGCCATTGGCGGAGGGATCGCCCTCGACCAGAACGTCATCGGCGGTACCCGCGATGCCGTCGGCCCCCTTCATCACGACCTGCACGAAGCCGTTCGCGCCGGGGATGAAATTGCCGTAGGCATCGGTCGCGAGCAGCGGAACGTTGTCGAAATCCCTGTCGGTGAGATCGATGCCGAGCAGGTCGCGCGCTTGTGCCTTCACGACCTTCCAGGTTGCCATGCCGCCGATTTCGACGTCGTCAGCGGTACCGAACTTGCCATCCGCACCGAGATCGCGATTGGTGATCAGGCGTCCGGTGGCGTGAGGCTTGTCGTCATCACCCATCGCGTAGGCGCGCAGGAAGACCTGGTGCGAGGGATGCGAGGAGTACGTCTGGTTCTGGTCGACGAATGGCGAGGTCGTGTTCTGATTCTCGATGGTATCGTCGGCGGTGCCGACGACCCCGTCAGCGCCCGGGCCGTGGAACACTGTGGCGCGGGTGAGGACCATGAAATTGGTCTGTGGACTCGCGGGATTATAGAGTGGATCGTCCGGCTCTAGCGGAATGAAGATGGTGCCGTTGCCGCCCTTGGTCACGAGATCGAGACCGTGATCGAAGAACTGGCCGAAGAAGGTCATCCACGCGTTGAATGGCGCGGTGAGCCCGGCATCGGGCGCTACGTTCTCGAAGAAGAAGACCTCGCGATCGTCCGCGGTGCCGAACTGTCCGTCGATGCCTGGGCTGGTGACGATGTGGACACCGTCCTTGAGAACGTCGTCGCTGCCGACGGCACCGAAGTCGAGATGGCCGTTCGCTCCGGGATCATAGGCCGTAGCATAAGCAACGGGATTGTTGGCGGTCTGATCCACGATCAGGTTCGAGATCGTGCGCGGATCGCTGTCCGCTACGTTACCGGCCGCGCCGTAGTCGTTGTTCGTGACGGTACCCCCCGGCCCCGGGAAGAGGAACATGCTGTCACCGTCGTTCTCGTTGCGGAACGACGGGTCCGTTGCGCGCGGGAACAGATTGTCGGCCGCGCCGAACTCGGTGTTGTTGATGCCGTTGAGATCGATCAAATTGTTGAACGAGCCATCGACCGTGCGAAGGCCGATCGCCGCGCGGACGTTCGGGACCAGCGACATCAGATCTGCGCCGTCGGCGTGGGCCTCGGCGACCTTGATCTGCCTGAGGATGAACTCGAGGTCGGACCGGATGAAGTGGATCCCCTCGCCACCCGCCGTCACGTCCGGGCCGGGGGCTGTCACCGCCGCAGGCGGTGCATCGGGAACGTCGATCACCAGCGCGGTCTGTGGCGAGAAGACGATCTCGGGTACGCCGTGCGCGTCCATGTAGACGCCCTTCACCCGAAGCGCGAGCCCGGCCAGATCGGGCGTGACGCGGAACGTCGTGCCGTTCGCGCTCTGGAACGCGAGATCGCCGCCCGGAAGGATAATGATGTCTTCGAACACGCCCGAGCCTGTATCGCGCTCGACCTGCCAAATATAGGAGATCTGGCCCGTGATGGTACCGCCCGGATTATCGCCGTCGGTAATGTCCGCGCTGGAGACTCTGAGAAGTTGCCCCTCGGTCGGCGTGTTCAGATCGAGGGGAAGGCCCGTGCCGGCATCGAGGATGGCAAGCTGTCCGACCGGGTCCTGATTGAGTTCAGGCCTGAGATTGAAGGAGAAATCGGCGAACTGCAGCCGTTCGACGTGGGTGAGGCGATCGCTTCCGTCCCTGCCGGCAACGCTATCAATCACGGTAACGATGTCGTCGTTGAAGTCGTCCGGAGTGCCGGCATCGTTGAACAGAATGCTGTAGTCGCCGAGATTGCCCGAGAATACGGCGGTGTCGAATCCGAAGCCGCCGTCCTTGATCTCGCGCACGGCCACCAGCTGGCCGGGGTTGTAGGTCCCGTTCAGCATGAGCGTGAACATGTCCGCCATGCTGTCGAAGGACGCGATTTCCGGGCCGCTCCCGTCGGCGTTCTGGCGCACGCTGATGCGAACGTTGAGCCACTTGTCGCCGTCGATCAGATCGTCGCCGCCGCGGCCTTCGAGGATGTCGCCACCGCCGCCGCCGAGGATGATGTTGCCCGTGGCAAATCCGGTCGCTCCGGCACCGAGAAGCTCCTGGAGACCGTCGATCAAACCGACATTGGTCAGAGCCCCGCCCGTGGCGCCGCCATGATTGAGGATCGTGACCGCGTCGACGTCATCGCCGCGCAGAATGTCCGTGTACTTCGTGCCCGACAGGCCCTCGACCTCGGCAAAGCGGTCGAGGATCGAACTCGGCGAGGCCGCGAAGGGAAGCGCGATGTGATCGCCGATCTCGCCGACGCCACCGAAGATCGCAAGTCCGAGGTCGGCCGTGACGCCGAACGGATCGTTCTTGTAGGTGACCCAGTCGAAGCCGGACATGCCGTCCATCTTGTCCTGGGCATCGCTGCCCACGAAGATGTCGTCGCCGCCCTCACCGATCATTTCGTCAAAACCGCCGCCACCGACGAAGATGTCGTTGCCGATGACGTTGTCGGCCAGGAATGGCGCAAAATTGTCGCCGGGCGCGCCGTCCTGCGTGCCCCACTCGATCCAATCGTCGCCCTCGTTGCCGGTGGGCGGCAGACTTACCTTGGCGCTGTAGATGAAGTCGTCGCCCTGCCCGCCGAATGTGGTCGAGATATCCTCATAGGTGATGATGAAATCCTTGCCATCGCCACCGAGAATGATGTTGCCGAGACCCGCCGCCATCATGTTGCCGGCGTGGATGACGTCGTTGCCGGCGCCGCCCTGGAGCACGTCGTCGCCGCCGAGGTCCGTGATGATGTCGTCGCCGTCGCCACCAAGAATCGTGTCGTTCCCGTAGCCGCCTTCCAGCCTGTCGTTGCCGCCGTCGCCGTACAGCGTGTCGTCGCCCTCGCTCGAGATGATGATGTCGTTGCCGGCGGTGCCGCCGAGCACGACATGGTCGGCGCCGTTGTATCTGAGAAAGTTCGTGTCTGATCCCGTCGTTGCCGGATTGTCGCGCACGACGAGGCCCTGAACTTCCTGGCCGAAGATTGTGATTCCGCCGGTCGGGTCGTCGTGTCCGCCGATCCCAAGACCCGTGAACTGCTTCGATTGATCGACCTCAAGGGTCCACGTGGGCGTGGTGAAGATCGCATCCGGCAGATGCGTGACGTCCGTGTTGGCCATCACCAGCTTGGCAAAGGAATTGGCCTCGAGTTCGGCACCGAAATGCAGTCCCGCGGTGCGCGACAGATAGTAGAAGCGGTCGCCGTTCTGCAGGTTCTCCATCTGCGTCTCGAAGACGAAATTGAAACTCGAGCCGAGCAGGCCGCCGAAGGGCATCTGCCGTTCCGCCAGGCCGCCGACCCAGAAATCGATCGAGCCGAGGCCGGTCGTCGTGACGCCGTCGAGATCCTTGGTATGGCTACCGCTGTTTGCCCAGGCGCCCGTGCCGTGCAGGAAGTCAAAGCGATCAGAGTAATCGACTCCGTTGATCGTCACGCCGTCCGAATCGTCGCCATCGCCGAACACCAGCAGACTCGCCGCTGCGCGCTTGTCGGCCAGGGTCGTGGCGGATGTGATCGTCTCGTGGGTGCCATAGGCCGCGATGAAATTGACCAGCGATTCCGGATGCCTCAGATGCCCCAGGAAATCGGCCCAGCTGATATAGGGCTTGACGTTCTCGTCGCCCGACATCTGGTAGAATTCAGCGCGTGCCGCATTGAGTGACGGAATGCCGGTATCGCGGCCGCGCGCGATATTGAGCACTGCGAGATCAAGAGGCGTGCCCAGGAGGTTGTTACGGAGGGCCTGCGTGATGAACTCGTCGATTTCGTTGCCGACGGTCCGCGTGACGCCGCGCACGATGGCGCCGGTCGCTTCCTCCGGCGTGAGGCCGCTTTGGGCGTAGGCAAGCGGATTGAGGAAGGCCGCGATCAGGCCGAGCTGCTGGTCCGGATCGGCGGCGTTCGGGTCGCCAACGACGTTGAAGTCGGCGTCGAAGCGATCGACTGTCTCGGTCAGCATCGAATGACCGAAGCGATAGACCGTATGCGCGAACTCGGCGAAGATCGCCGGGTCGATCGTGGTATCGTACCCATTAGGTGCGAGGAATTCGTCGACGTTGGGCTGGACGGTGCGGGCGAATTCTTCGAAGACGAGATGCTGGTATTGCATCTCCGTACCAAACCGCGCCGCCTGGAATAGCCTGTCGCCATTCCATACCAGCGCATCGATTTCGGCCTGCGTTGTCGGCACGGCCACGACCGGCATCAGCAGCCACTGATTCAGGAACGCGACGTCGTTCGACGCGAGCGCCACCTCCTTGGTGTGCTCGACCAACCGGTTGTGCTCGGCGTGGAAGATGGCGTGCACGGCCGTCAGGCCGATATTCTCGTTCACACGCCCGTCGCCGGCGATGTAGTGCGCGTCGAGCAGCTCGTTGTCATAGGTGCCTGCCGGCTGGGGGCCGGTGTTGACGATGCTGTCATCATCTGCAGTCAGCGGAGCTCCGAAGTCGTCTACCGGCTTGGCAGAGTGAGCAACATCGATCAGAAACTGATGACCCGTGCGGACGGCGTCGGTGAGATCAATCGGCGCCGCCGGATTGCCTTCCACCAGGAAATCGTCGGCCGTACCGGCGATTCCGTCGGGCCCCTTCATCACGACTTGCGGATAGCCATGCGCTCCGGGAATGAAATTGCCGTAGGCGTCGGTCGCCAGCAGCGGCACGTTGTCGAAATCCATGTCCGTGAGCTTGATGCCGAGCACGTCACGTGCCTGCGCCTTCAACACGGCCCAAGTCGACATGCCGCCGATCTCGACGTCATCGGCGGTGCCGAAATGTCCATCGCCGCCAAGATTGCGATTGGTCAACAGGTTGCCGGTCGTGAACGGGCGAATGCTCTCGAGCCCGGGCCCCGAGG
Organism: Bradyrhizobium manausense; assembly: GCF_018131105.1. NCBI lineage: Bacteria > Pseudomonadati > Pseudomonadota > Alphaproteobacteria > Hyphomicrobiales > Nitrobacteraceae > Bradyrhizobium > Bradyrhizobium manausense. The sequence continues at coordinate 9,615 of NZ_JAFCJI010000008.1, forward strand.
GTCCATCCGGATCGACTGCAAGCAGATGATATTCGCGGAGGAAGACCTGGTGCGATGGATGCGAGGTGTAGGTCTGATTCTGGTCGACGAATGCTGTCGTCGTGTTCTCGTGCTCATGGATGTCGTCGGCCGTGCCGAGCACCCCGTCCGGGCCGGGTTGACCCGTCGCACGCGTCTCGATCATGAAATTGGTCGGGCTGCCCGGAATGTAAAGCGGATCATCGGGTTGCAGCGGGATGAAGACGAAGTCATGGCCGCCCTTGGTCACGAGATCGAGGCCGTGGTCGAAGAACTGCCCGAAGAACGTGAACCAGGCGTTGAACGGCGCGGACAGGCCGGCGTCGGGCGTGACGTTGGGAATGAAGTTGACCAGCGTGTCGTCGGCGGTGCCGAAGATGCCGTCCAGCCCCGGACTGGCGACGAGTCCGGCCCCAGACGTACCTGCTGCGGCGGCGACTGCGGCGGGGTTGTTGTTCGTTTGATCGACGATCAGGTTGGAGATGATACGCGGCTGGGAGTCGACGACGTTGCCGCTGGTCTGCGCATAGGTCGTGGCCGGACCGGCCGGGCTGCCGGGTCCGAAGAAGTCGGGAGGGAGCCCCTCGGCGGCCCGGAACACGGGCGTCAACAGCCGTGGGAAAGTCGTGTCCGCCGCACCAAACTGTGTCTGATCGATTCCGAGATTCTCGTTGAAGACAAGATTGTTGTACGAACCGTCGACCGTTCGAAGCCCCCAGGGAACCTGAACGTTCGGCAGGATGTTCAGAAGGTCCTCTCCGTGGGCATCGCGCTCTGCGTAAAGAATCTGCGCAAGAATGAATTCGAGGTCGGAGCGAATAAACTGAACAGCCATGGGAAACCCCTTTTTCAGAAATGGATCTGCTTCAGAAACGGATCTGCGCTTTCCGTACAGTGAAGTTAATACCACGTGAATGAGATCGCATACGTGCGGCAGTCGCGCGCAGCGACGTTCTGTCCGATTGCGCGCGGCAGGCAATCAAAGCGAGTTGTTGAGAAGCAGATTCACGTTCGATCGAGTGGCTGCCAATCGGCGGCATGCTCGTTCGCTGCAAATCATCGATGACCGCGGTCTGCACGATCTGCCCGTAGTCTTTCTGCGGGCATGATGCCGGTTAACTGAAGGACTAGTCGCATGGAGATCACCAAGCGAACGATCAAGCCATGACAGCCTTCGACGTCGCGGCTTGAATGCGACCTGCGCCCCGACAGCCTCATGGGCGGTCGGATAAAACAAGCGGCTATGACATCCCGGCGGATGATTTCACGGGGGTGGATGGTGTGGCGTCGCGTTTTGCTCCCTGCGTGCTTTCCTCGCACCCGAGAATGCGAATGGACACTCCTGCTGAGCGGACAGACGTAAAGACCAAGCAAGAATTGCGGAGCGAAGCGGGACGATGGCTGCGCGATCTGCGTGAACTGCGCGGCCTGTCGCAGCGTGACCTGGCCTCGCTGGTCGGCACCAGATATTTCACATTCATCTCTGCAATCGAAGGCGGGCGCGGGCGCGTCCCGCCGGACCGATATCTGGTGTGGGCCAAGGCGCTCGAGGTTCAACCGAGGGAATTCGTCCACAGGCTGATGTCTTACTACGATCCCATCACGTTCGGGATCCTGTTCGAACCTGTCTCCGATCCATCGCAGCGGTCGCAGGAGCGCTCCCCAAAGGGACCCGCATGGCTGTCGGCGCTCATCGCGTCCCTGCGACGCGGCGATGGCAAAGAGGAAGAAACGACCGAGTGCAGCCACAGCGAGTCTCGCTAGACCCGCCTCCGCTGCGCGGTGCAGCTCTCGAAATTTTCCGCCGACGGCTGCTAAGCGTTAGTCTCTCGGATCCCCCTCGGGCAGTATCTCCGGAGTTGTCCAGACGACACCATCCGGCGTCGGATTCGGTGTGGGCGTGATTGCTGTCTGGGGTGAGCCGGGCACGCCCGTGAGAAGTTGAATGCGCATGAGCATCGCAAAATCTTCATGCACCGTGTTGTGGCAATGATTGACGTATGACCCGCCATACTCTCCGAACTGGACCTGGAACGTGACCTGCCGCTGGCCGATGGTCCGTAGTCGCCAGACGTCCTTCCTGACGAGCTTTTCGGTTGCGGGAATTGGGTCGGTGCCGCGATTGATAGTCACGCCCTCTTCGAAATGGAGGTGGATCGGATGGTCCCAGCCGCCACCGCCATTGACATAAGTCCAGTGTTCGACCTCCCCGGGCTTCGGGATCAGCAGCGAGACTCGGTTCGCGTTCATTGAATGCGAGTCCTGTCCATTGACCCTTACGGTCCATGGGAACGATGCGGTCTCTGAACAATCAGGCGTGCATTGACCTGCAGCGTTGCGGGAATTGCCACTGCCTGACCGGCCGAATTCGACGAGCCGCGTCCGTACGGGTGCAACAATCGGGATTTGCTGGGTCAGCGTCAGGGGAACGACGCTGCGATCCGGAGTCGTCGAGGAATGAACATGGCCCGGCATATCCACGCTGTTCACCGAGCCGACGACGTTGAACTGTAAAATTCCTCCGATGCAGGGATCGAGCGGATCACCGGCCAGCGCTTGCGCCAACGAGAGGTCGCGCTGCGGTCCCCGTCCGTCAGGGCGCATCTGCAGCATGTTCACCAGGGTCACGCGATCACCCGGCCTGAACCTGGAAAAGTCGACGATGATATCGTAGCGCTCGGCTGGCCCCTGATGATCAAGGCTCGTCAGCGTGATCGGGTTCACGACGAAATTGCCGTCGTTCGCGATGAACTGGAAAGGCACCGCCGTCCCCGTCGAATTGACGAGCCCCAACTTCCAGAATCGCGACATGGAGGCATTGAGAATGCGGAACCGGTACTTGCGCGGCAGGACCTCGAAATACGGTGCGTAAGCCGAATTGACGAGCGGGACGTCACCGAGGAAGCCGTCCGTGTTGAAGATATCGAAAAACAGCTGCCCGTCCTGACGCATTGCCGCATCGGACACGATGAGGTTGACGTCGAAGTCGAGGTTGCCCCAGTCCAGCAGGCTGCCACTGGGAAGGCGGAGGTTGACCCCGTCGGCAAGCGCCTCGTTTCCCCGATCCGGGCCGCTGTACATGTTCACGGCGCCGTAATTGCCCTTGTAGACATTCTCTGCGGTGAAAAAAAAGCGATGGTCGTGAAACCATAGTGTCCCCTGCAGCTCGCGAAAATCGCCGGGAACGTTGATCAATCCGCCATTGCCGTCAGGACCGGAAGCCCTGCGGTCCGTCGCCTGCGTGTTGATCTTGTCGCGGCGGGCAAGTGTCGTGCTCCAGCGATAGTCGTAAAACGTGCCCGGGAAATGGTGCACATTCGCGGCCCCGTCGCTCTCGGCGCCGTTGTGAGCGTTGTGAAAGTGAACCTGGGTCTCATTGATGCCGAAACCCTCATTGGCACCGCGCACCAACGGGAGATTGTTATAGATGCGGGTCAGGATGGGTTCGCCATAGCGCGCCTTGATAAGGGGTGGCGGCATCCTTCCTGTTACATATCGACCGGCGCCGTAGCACCAGACGCTGTTCGAATATTGGTCGGTAAAGGCGGGGTGGAAACGGCAGCCGGCCGAGACCGACCCCAGCGACATGACGTAGCCGGCTTTCGGGAAGAATTCGTCCCAGCGCTGATGCGCAAAGACTTCTCCCGGGGGACGCCCCTCGACAGGCCCCCTCCCCGACACAAGATTCCGGAATTGATCATCGGTCGGATTGGCCGTGAAATCGGTGTGATAGGAGAGGCGTTTTGCAGGGCGCTCGCCATAGCTTGCCGGAAAGATGGCATTGCGCGTCATCGGGTCGCGCGTCAGCGGAATCGGCCTTTGAACGTCCAGCCGCGGCATCATGCAACTGTATTTCGCCTGACCGTAGAGATAGCTCCTGGGCGCCCCGGTCGGGACAGCGGCATATGCGCTTCGGGCAAGAGGGCTAAGGCCGTTCTTGAGTGCCAGCGCGCCGGTGGCGGAGTATATTCCCCATTTGAAGAGGTCGCGCCGGCTGATCTGTCCCTGCGACAGGGCTTTCACGATCTCTGCGCGATTGTCACGCGCCTTCTGCGCTTCGCGTTGACGCGCGAGCGATGCCTTGGGCGAGATATACATCTCTCTTCCCTTTTGAACGTCGGCGGACGCGGCAAATCTCCCTGCCGCCAAATAAGGCGGACGGCTTTCCGCGTGGCGCGTGATGCGCTGATGACCGAGAATTCACTTCGCCGGAGAAAACAATAATTTTGAAGCAATCGATCAAGATGTCGGCGAACATCTCAAGCGCTCCGAAAGTACGGCCTTCATCCAGCAAACTCAATATAGATGGCGATGCCTGCGACATTGAGCGGCAGGCGACCTTCTGGTCGAACCGACTGCAGTGTCGATCGCGGCCAACGCGGCTCGCGGCAGAGTCTGGCGTCGAACGCTCCGGACGGGGAACTGGCGCCGCATCATCACGGATATCGGCCGACGGAACTTCCTGTATTAGGTTTACTGTAGTCGACAGGCAAAACACGCTGTAGTCTGGCGACGCCTCGGCTCGGGCAACTGCGGCCCTACCGGGGCTCACGCGACAGGCTGCCTCGTGGTCCTGCCGTAGGCGTCACAAGCTTTGTGTGTTGGGAGGCCGCGTTGCCCGATAACCCATCAGGAAGCGACTTGTACGCGGCGCCCGATAGATCGTTGCTGGTTGCCTCATCGATCCCCGTGGTCCTCGTTGCGGCAGCGCTCGTCGTTACGCATTTCAGCGTCGAGATCGCCGACTATCTGACCCAGCATGCCGTTCCTCGGAATTCCCGCCTGGCCGAAAATGAGAGTGGGCTGACGAAACAGGATTTGAGGAAGGGCAACGCGATTACCGACCAGCCAGCCTTGGCCGATCGAGCCGTCGCGCCGGCCGACGTTTCGCAAGCGGTCCCGGCGCAGCAGATCGTGTCCATCCCGGAGGCCGGAGCCTCCCTGAAGGAGACACGGTCCGACGGGCCTGATGTGCAGGCGGATCAGGCACGGAGCGCGCCCTCGCTCGAAGCGGAGGCTCCCGCACGGGAGACCGCCGCCGGGCGCGAACAGCCGGCCGCGAGCATGGCGCAAGGGCGTCAGACCGTCGACCGCGAGCCCGCCCGAAGTGCTTTCGATGAAGCCATTCAGCAGAAGCTGGCAGCCGAGCTATCCGTCGCGGAACTGCGACAATCCTTGCAGCAGGAGCAACAGAAGACGACCGCGTTGATGCAGGAAGCCAAGGCTGCGCAAGCGATGACGGTGGCCGCCGACGCTCAGCGGCTCGCGCTCGAGGAGGCACAGGCGCGTGCCGTTGCGCTTGCAAAAGAGCTTTCGGAAAACCACCGCGAAGTCGAGAGCTGGGCAGCTCAATCGCAAAAGGCGCTCGACGAAGCCATGCAGCAGAAGCTGGCGGCTGAGAACACCGTTGCGGCAATGCGCGCAAGCCTGCAGCAGGAGCAAGAGAAGACCGCCGCCTTGATGAAGGATGCCAAGGCTGCGCAAGCGATGATAGCGGCCGCCGAGCAACAGCAGCTTGCACTCGAAGCGGCGCAGGCGCGTACCGCTGCGCTCGCGAGCGAGCTTGCCGGTATCCGCAGCGAAAGTGGGACCCGAGCCACCCAGGCACAAAAGGCTCTCGATGAGGCCGTGCAGCAGAAGCAGGCCGCGGAGAGCACTGTCGAGGACCTGCGAATAAGCCTGCAGCGGGAGCAGCAGAAGACGACCGTCTTGATGCAGGAAGCCAACGCTGCGCAAGCGATCACGGCGGCCGCCGAGCAACAGCGGCTCGCGCTGGAAGCAGCCGAGGCCCGTGCCACGCAGTCGCAAAAGGCTCTCGATGAGGTCCTGCAGCAGAAGCAGGCGGCGGAGGGCACAATCCTGGAACTGCGAGACGTCGTGCAGCGAAACCAGGAGAAGACGGCCGCCTCGATGCAGGAAGCCGAGGCAGCTCAAGCGATGGCGGTGGCCGTCGAGCAACAGCGGCGCGCACTCGAAGAGTCACAGGCGCGGAGCGTTGCGCTGGTGAACGAGCTTGAGGGAAATCACCGCGAAAGCGAGACCCGCGCAGCGCAATCACAAAAGGCAATCGATGAGGCTCTGCAGCAAAAGCAGGCTGCGGAAGTCACTGCCGCGGAACTGCGGCTGTCCCTCAGGCAAGAGCGCGACAGGATCGAGACGATCATGCGGGATCACGTGTCCGAGCGCCGCGCGACGGACGGGCGCTCGGATGGCAATCCGACGGAACGTCAAGCCGTCCCCAACACGCAAGCCGTGAAGCCGGCCACGGCGGAATCGCCAACGGCGGCCCCAGAGCAAGGTGATACGGAATCGGCCAAGTTGCTCGCGCGCGCCGGCGCGCTGATTGGGCAGGGCAATATCGGTGCAGCGCGGATCGTGCTCGAACGGGCCTCCGAGAGCGGTAACGTACGGGCAAGCTTCATGCTCGCGGAGACATATGACCCCGCCGTCCTGTCTGCATGGGGCACCTACGGAACGCGCGGCGAGACGACGAAGGCGCGCGAGCATTACGAGAAGGCCCAAACCGGTGGCATTCGGGAGGCGAAGGACCGGCTCGACGCGCTGAGCCGGTGAGCGGGATCAGGCTTGTATTCACGTATCGCCGGCACGGGCTGATGGACTGCCATCGGCGTACAGAAAGAGGGATGGAGATGAACAGCATGTCAAATCCGCGCGCGCTGCTATTCGCCGCGCTGACGCCCGCCATCCTGATCCTTGCATCGGCAGATGTGTGCGCGCAGTCCGCCAAACGTGAGGCCGCTCCGGCCGTCCGCGGCATCTCCGCGCATTCCGATGAAAAGGAAAAGATGAACGCCTGGACCGTCGGACTTGCCGGCGGCCTGATCGAAGGTGCTCCCCTCCGCCTCGCAGCGGAGATGGCGCGCGTCGTCGATGACGGTCCCAACCTGCATGTTCTGCCGATCGTCACCCGGGGGGCCACCGAAAACGTAAACGCGCTGCTGTACTTGCGTGGCGTCGATACGGCAATCATCAATTCCGACGCGCTCGAAGAGTACTCGATTCAGGTCCCGGAGATCCGGCGCCGGATCACATATGTGCTCAATCTGTTCCCGTCAGAGCTGCATGTCTTTGTCCGTCCCGAGATCGAGAGCCTGCAGGACCTCGCCGGCAAGAAGGTCAATTTCAACAGTCAGGGCACGGCCGCGGCATATTCGGGACCGCTGATCTTCAGCCGTCTCGGCATCAATGCAGAAAAAACCTTCATCCCGCATCAGCTCGCGCTCGAACAGATGCGAAAAGGCGAAATCGCCGCTGTCGTCTTCATCACGTCGAAGCCTGTTGATGCCTTCGTGAAGGGACGCTGGGAACCCGGCTTCAAGTTCCTTCCGGTAAAATACGAAAGCAAATTCGAGGACTACTATCTTCCAGCGGTGCTGGAGGCGGGCGAATACCCTGCCCTGATCAAACAAGGCGAGCGTGTCTCGACGATAGCGGTGCCGACTGCGCTCGTCGCGTTTAACTGGCCTCCGAAAACCGACCGTTACGATCGTGTTGCCCGCTTCGTCGACATGCTGTTTTCGCGCATCGATAGACTGCAGGTGCCGGGGTTCGACCCGAAATGGAAGTCGATCAATCTGGCTGCGACGGTTCCGGGCCTCACCCGCTTTCCGGCGGCACAGGAGTGGCTGAATCGTGAGGCGCGTTCACCGCGGGCATCGCGATGAGAACGCTTCCCCTATCCGTGGCACTTGGACTTGCGGGCGGAGCTGCGTTCGCGCAAGGCGCAGCCGATCCGATCGCGCATCTTCGCGCCTGTTCGGCAATGGAACGTGCCGAGAGGCTCGAATGTCTGGATGGACTGTCGCGCGACATCGCACAGCCGGATCGTCCGGTGCGGAACAGCGACAACTGGATCGTCAGCGAGACCACATCGCCGGTCAATTACACACCGATCGTGACCGCGACCGCGCTCTCTCGCGAGGGCTCCGATGCGTCCTCGATGCAACTCGCCATCTATTGCCGAAATGGTCGCACCGAACTCGTGGTTTCTGGACCCGCCGTCGCTGGCCGTAGCCCGGACACCATTTCCTACCGGATCAACGGTGGCGAACCGGTGCAACTTGCGGCAGGGCAACCCTCGTTTGGAACGGGCGCTACGTTCACCGGTGACGTCGTGCGCCTGTTGCAGTCGTTCCCCGAAGAAGGACACGTCTCCGTTCGCGTCGCCGCCCGGACGGGGGCTGCCCAAGAGGGGAATTTTTTGCTCAGCGGACTGAAGACAGTGCGGGAGAAACTAAGCGCGGCGTGCAAATGGCCACACGCCGTTGCAGGGCCACATCATTAACGGTCACCGGATGGGGAGATATTCCATGAAGAGACTCAGCATGATTGCCGGAGTAGCAGTGATTGCGGCACAGCTCTTGATCGCGACGTCGGCAGAGGCACAGGCGCAAGCCCAGGCGAGCAAGCAGTATTCGGGGCAGCAAAAGCCCAATGCGATTTCCAAGCCCGAATCGCCGCGGGCAACCAGGAAGCTGCATCGCCTCGTCCTGCAGGTGAACAGCAACGAAGCGGCGATGATGAACCTCACTCTCAACAATGCGAGCAATGTGCTCCAGTACTACAAGGACCTCGGCGAGAAGGTGTCGATCGAGGTCGTCGCTTTTGGCCCGGGCCTTCACATGCTGCGCGATGACACCTCGCCGGTAAAGGCGCGAATCGAGACGCTTGCCCTGAGCAGTCCGGAGATTTCCTTCAAAGCCTGCGGCAACACTCGCGAGAACATGAGCAAGGCCGAGAGCAAGGAGATACCGCTCATATCGGAAGCGAGAGTCGTAAAATCGGGTGTCGTCCGCGTGATGGAACTGCAGGAGCGGGGCTGGAGCTACGTCAAGCCGTGACCGGCGTTCCCGGCTCTCATTGCCGGCTGCCGTCGGCAGCGGGATTTTGTCGCAGACAACGAGACGTCGAACAACATTTCTCCGGCTTGTGGTAGCGTACACAGTCAACCAGATCCAAACACGTTTCGGCCAAGCCGATACCCGTCGACTTGGCCTTTAAGTGGTGCGGCTCCGGCGCAATCCCAGTATCCGCGTGTCGGAGCCGCACTATTTAATCGAGCAGACGCAGCTATGTTGCGTCGACTAACGGCTAACGAAAGCCCTCCAGCGTGAACCGGTCGGCCTTCTTGTCAGCTGCCGGGCAATGGCTGCAGCGATCGCTCGCCTCGGCCGGGCAACCCGAACGGCATCAGTGCGAGAAAGATCATCTCGAGCCGTCGGGCTTTGGTCGAACCGCTCAGCCAGACGGAACGACAGCAGAAAGGCATCGATCTGCTGCGACGCGTCGCAGAGAAGTTTGGCGCCATTGGGCCGACCTCGGTTCGTTCATCCTCTCGCGCGATGGCAGCGACGAACAAGCCGTCGAGTCCGCCGCGCTCGGTGCCGCGGCTCGAGATATTTGTCATTTACGCGCAAGCGCCGGGACAGAGCGGAGAACCGTAATCCCGCATCTTGGAGCCGGCGAAGAATCTGACCATAGCGCCTCTCCGACGATAACGATGCGTGGATAGCTGTTTCTCGGATGAGCTTGTTCGCGTCAGCCTCCGCGGTTTCGAAGGCTGGCGGAGAGAGTGGGATTCGAACCCACGGTACGGTTTCCCGCACACACGCTTTCCAAGCGTGCGCCTTAAGCCACTCGGCCATCTCTCCGGAGCGCCCTCTCTTGAAGGGGCGCCGGTGATTTTGCAAGGGATCGCGGGGAAATCGGGTGAATTTTCCGCAACATATTGTATTTGCTGGAGAATATATCGTCACGCGAGGCCGTCCGGAACCCCGCCAGGCTGAACCCATCGCGGGTTTGGCGCGACGATTCACCTGAGCACACCAAACATGACCGGGGACGCCATGACCATCCGCAAGACGCTCGCCGTCCTTAGCCTGATTTCGGCCTTTGGCACCGGCTCTACCGCGCCGGCTCAGGCCCAGGCCTGCACGCGCCAGGGGGGCGACGTGACCTGCGACGACGGGCGGCGCGGGGTGCTTTCAGGCGATGCAATCCTCTGGCCGGACGGGACCCGCTCCAGTTCGACGCCACATCAGAGCGTGATCATCGGCAACAAGAGCTCAGTGCATGTCGGGCCTGGTGTGTTCGTCGGCCAGGGCAAGGGCGTGGTGCCGATGGATGATCCGAACGCGCCCAACAAGCGGCAATGCGCTGTTCTGGATGGTGTGTCGTATTGTTATTGAGAGACCTTCTAGCCTCACGAATGCTACGCGCCGTCATGCCCGGGCTTGTCCCGGGCATCCACGTTCTTGGTAGCGAGAGGTAAGACGTGGATGGCCGGGACAAGCCCGGCCATGACGAGAGCTTCTTAGATCAACCGCACACCGGAGATCGCCGATTTCAGCCAGCGCAGAGCCTGCGGCGGCTGGGCGGCGAGCGGGGCTGCCGCGACCTTCTCGGTGCGGCACTTCTCCAGCTCGGCGACGAAATCCGACGACCATTGCTGGATAGTGTGGCCGCGCAGCTTCTTCATCATCGCGTCCCACCGCATCTTCCGCTCGGTGAGCGGCATCGCGGCGGCAACTGCGATCGCTCGCGCCATGCCGTCGATGTCATGCGGATTGACCAGCAGCGCGGTCTCGAGTTCGTTGGCGGCGCCGGCGAATTTCGACAGCACCAGCACGCCGGGATCCGCCGGATTTTGCGCGGCGACATATTCCTTGGCGACAAGGTTCATCCCGTCATGCAGCGGCGTCACCACGCCGACCTGCGCGGTGCGATAGAGGCCAGCGAGCACCGCCTGGCTGAACCCCTTGTTGAGATAGCGGATCGGCGTCCAATCGACCTCGCCATGGCGGCCGTTGACGTCGGTGACGAGGCGCGCGACCTCGTTCTGAAGATTGCCATAGGCCTCGATGCCGCCGCGCGACGGGTTGGCGATCTGAAGCAGAGAGATGCTGCGCGCAAACTGCGGCTGGTCGGTCCAGAGCCGATCGAACGCGCTGATGCGGTTGACCAGACCCTTGGAATAGTCGAGCCGATCGACGCCGATCGCGAGCCGCTCGCCATTGAGGCTGCGGCGCAGGCGCGAGACATCCGGGTGTGACGCCGACTTCGCGGCATAGGCTGCGAACTTCTCCGCGTCGATGCCGATCGGAAACACTTCGCAGCGTGTGCGTCCGTGATGCGAGAGCACGGCGCCATCCTCGACGATGAGACCGAGTTCGCCGCCGGCATAGGAGAGGAAATTCTGGCAATCCTCCTCGGTCTGGAAACCGAGCAGATCATAGGCCAGCATCGCATTGATCAACTCGCGATGATTGGGCACGCCCTGCATCACCGCGGCGACCGGCCACGGCGTATGCAGGAAGAAGCCGATGGGATCGTCGACGCCGAGATCACGCAGCTCCGCGCCGAGCGCGAGGAAATGATAGTCCTGCACCCAGAACGCTGTCCTGGCCTTTCTGAAGCGGAGCAAGGCGCGCGCCATGAAGGCGTTGACCTCGCGATAGCTGACATAGTCATCGCGCGAGACGCGAATCAGATCGCTGCGCGAATGCAGCGCCGGCCACAGTGCCGAATTGGCAAAACCTTCATAGTAGCCGCCGTAATGCGCCGCCGGCAGATCCAGCGTCGCAATCGCGCCGGTTCCGAGCGCCTCGATTTCAGCGAAAGGTTCCTTCTGATGGCCGTCACGCACGCGGCCGGAGGAACCCACCCAGATGGCACCCGAATGCTCCACGACGGGAAGCAATGCCGCTGCGAGGCCGCCCGTCATGGGTTCGTTGGGCTTACCGCGGGCAACCCGATTTGAAACGACAACCAAGTTCACAGGTCGTCCCCTCCTGTTCATTCCACCCCGTTTAACTGCCGTTCATCAATATGGTTCCTGTCATCATTTCTACGAAATGAAACCAAAGTCAGGCGAGCGCGTTGGAACCAGTTTCCTTTGCGGGAACCCGCCGATTTCATTTGGGAAAGATCGATTTCGCGCAGCATGGGTCACACGCGCAATGGAAACGGTGCGCGCGACAATGTGGCTCTCAGGTGACGATGCCTTATTCCAACCTTGTGTCGTCGAGCAGACGGGCAAGGAACGCACGCACGTCGGTGGGCGCGTCGAAGTGACCGTTGACGCCGATAGCGCGGCGACCAACGGAGAAGGAGAGCCCGTTCATGTCGGGCATGATCGCGAACACGGTTTCATCAGTGACGTCGTCGCCGATGAAGATCGGGCGGCGTCCCCTGAAGGGCTCGTGCTTCATCAGCTCGCGCACCCCGGTCGCCTTGGTGAAACCGGAATGCTTGATCTCGCAAACGAACTTGCCGGGCAGCACCTCGATCGGCGCATTGGGCAGATCAGCCCGGATCAGCGAGACGGCTTCATAGATCGCCTTCTCCGCATGCGGCGCGAGACGATAATGCAGCGCCAGCGAATAGCCCTTGTCCTCGAGCAAAATGCCGGGACTGAGCTTTGCGATCGCGGCCAGCCGGCGCTTCAGCTCCTTGTCCATCGGCGGCGCCTGCACGTCGTCGGCTTCGCTGTCGACCGACAGCCGCATCTCCGCGCCGTGACCGGCGACGGCGCGAAACACGTCGGGCGCAAAGATCAGGTCGATGTCATTGAGCGAACGGCCGCTGACCATGGCCAGCGCGCCCGAGGTACGCTCGGTTAGACGGTTCAGCGTCTCCGACAGGCCCGGCGGCACCCATACCTCGCGCGGCGTCGGCATCAGGTCGAGCAGCGTGCCGTCGATATCGAGCAGGATCGCGGTCTCATTGAGATGCGGGACGAGTGCGTGCGGCACAGGCACCGCATCGGGCGCTTCATCATCTGCCATGGGACGCTTCTGATCCAGTTCAGCGACTTCCGATTTCATAGTCTACTCCATAGAAGCGAGCGGCCGCGCGATTTGTTCGAGCGATTTGCGTTCCGCGGAGATGGCGTAGCGCCATGCCACGATCGCAGCCGCGACCATCAGGAATGCCCCCAGCAAATAGCCGGCGAACACGCTGCTGCGTGATCCCGTATCGATCAACACGCCGAACAGAGCGGGTCCCACCACCCCGCCGATACCGGTGCCCACCGCGTAGAATACCGCAATCGCCAGCGCGCGAACTTCGAGCGGAAAGGTTTCGCTGACAGTGAGATAGGCCGCGCTCGCCGCCGGCGAGGCAAAGAAGAAGATCACCATCCAGGCAATGGTCTGCCCCTGCGCGCTCAACGCGCCGATCGCGAACAGGTAGCCCGACAACGCCAGCAGCAGGCCCGAGACTCCATAGGTAAACATGATCATGACGCGGCGGCCAAGCGTGTCGAACAGGCGACCGAGCAGCAGCGGACCGAGGAAGTTTCCGGCGGCGAACGGCAACAGGTACCAGCCGACGTGATCGGCGCTGATACCGTAGAAATCGGTCAGCACCAGCGCGAAGGTGAAGAAGATCGCGTTGTAGAAGAAGGCCTGAGCGACCATCAGCACCAAACCGACCAGCGCGCGCTGGCGATAGGTCCCGAATAGCGTCTGCATGACTTCGCGGATCGGGGTGTGATCGCGCATCTTCAGACGCATCTTGGCGAAGCCGGCGTCGCTCGCGTGCTGATCGTGTCCGATCACAGAGCGCTCGATGTCGTCGACGATCGCGTGTGCCTGATCGGGGCGACCGTGGATCATCAGCCAGCGCGGGCTTTCCGGAATCCACATCCGCATCAACAGCACGACGAGGCCGATGGTTGCGCCGATCAGATAGGCAAGGCGCCAGCCGAGATCCGGACCAATCACCGCCGGGTCGAGCAGCACGATGGCCGCGACTGCGCCCATCGCCGCTCCGATCCAGAAGCTGCCGTTGATGACCAGATCAGTCCAGCCGCGATAGCGTGCGGGCACCAATTCCTGGATGGTCGAGTTGATTGCGGTGTATTCGCCACCAATGCCGGCGCCAGTCAGGGCGCGAAACAGCGCGTAGCTCGCAATATCCCAGGACAGCGCGGTCGCAGCCGTGGCGGAGAGATAGAGTGCGAGTGTGATGAAGAACAACTTCTTGCGGCCGATGCGATCGGTCAGCCAACCGAATCCGAGTGCACCAAGCACGGCGCCTGCAAGGTAGGCGGAGTTGGCGATGCCGAGATCGAGATTGGAGAAGTGCAGCGTTGGGCTCTGCTTCAGCGCACCCGAGAGCGCGCCGGCAAGCGTCACCTCGAGCCCGTCGAGAATCCAGGTGATTCCAAGCGCCAGCACGACGCGGGTGTGAAAGCCGCTCCAGGGCAGGGCATCGAGCCGTGCGGGAATGCTGGTCTCGACGATGCGACCGGTCGCGGCTACCGCCGAGATCGCAGGTCCATCAATCAGCGCTGGGCTCTGCTGCAATTCCATAGCGTTGCTGGGTCTGGGGGTGCGGCAATCCGCCTGCCACCTACGACAACGTCTGCGGCAAGGGCCGGTTCCCTCAGGAACGGCGCCGAACACCGGCCGTTTCTGTTGGAGCCGCAGGGAGTTGACGCATGGCTCATGTCAGAAAGACGACACATTCGCGCAAAACTGCAGCACGCAAGAAGACCAGCGTGCGGCGCTCAACCGCGCACAAGAGCACAAAGCGCGCCGCGCCAAAGCGCTGGTCGCAGCGCGTGACGAAGGAGAGCGATGCACTCGACCTCAAGCGCGGCGTGTTCACGCTCACGAGCCCGAAGAAGATCGCAGCCTCGCTGAAGCGTTCGGCCGAGCACAGTGCGCGCCGCAAGACCGGCGCCTATCGCTCCGCGTTATCGATGCTGACGTTCTACATCAACCGCGCCGGCAAGACCTTGCCGAAGACGCAGCGCACGCGGCTGGAAAAGGCGAAGGTGGAACTGAAGCGGGCGTTCGGACGGGAATGATTCTTACGCCGCCCGGATATTCGCCATGAAGCGATCGAGCTCAGCGCGCAGACGGGTGCTTTCGGATGACAACGTCTTCGCTGAGTTCAGCACTTCTCCCGAGGCCGAGCCGGTTTCGGCGGCGCCACGGTTGACCTGGCCGATATCGGTCGCAGCCGCCTGCGTACCCTGGGCGACGGTCTGAACGCTGCGGGCGATCTCCTGAGTCGCGGCGCCCTGCTGCTCGACGGCGCTCGCAATCGAGGTCGAGATCGACGAGATCTGGCCGATGGTCGCCCCGATCTCCTTGATCGCGGCAACCGACTCTGCGGTTGCACCCTGCATGCCCGCAATATGCGACGAAATCTCGTCAGTGGCCTTCGCCGTCTGGCTCGCCAGCGACTTCACCTCGCTCGCGACCACCGCAAAGCCGCGACCGGCTTCACCGGCGCGGGCCGCTTCGATGGTGGCGTTCAGCGCCAACAGGTTGGTCTGCTCGGCAATCGCCGTGATCAGCTTGACGACATCGCCGATCTGCTGGGCGGCATGCGAGAGCTTGCCGATGCGCCCGTCGGTTTCCTTGGCCTGCACCACGGCGGCTTCGGCGATCCGGTTGGAGTCGCGGACCTGGCGACCGATCTCCTCGACCGAAGCCGACAGCTCTTCGGTCGCGATCGCGACCGACTGCATGTTGCTCGAGGCCTGCTCGGAGACCCCCGCGACCTGGCTCGACAGCGTCTGCGTGGTCTCGGCGGTGCGGGTCAGCGTAGACGCCGACGATTCAAGCTGGACGGCAGAGGCCGAGACGTTGGACACGATGGCCCCCACGGCGCTTTCGAAATCATCGGCAAAGCGGATCAGCTCGCCGCGGCGGCTTGCTGCCTGCTCCTTGTTCTGGGCTTCGCTGGCGGCGGCGTCACGCTCGGCCTTGGCCACCGCCTGAACCTTGAACTCCTCGACCGCGCTGGCCATCTCGCCGATCTCGTCCTTGCGGCCGAGGCCCGGCAGCACGACGTCGAAATTGCCCGAAGCCAGCTCGCGCATCGCCTTGCACATCGCGATCATCGGCCGCGAGATGCCGTTGCCGAGCATCAGGGCCAGTACCGCGCCGATGGCAAGACCGCCCAGCGCCAGCATCAGGATCAGCCGCTCGGTTTCCGCAATCGTCGCATTCGCGCTCGTCTCGATGCGCTGCTGATCGGCCGACAGCTCCGACCGCAACTCGCCCGAGAGCTTGAGGATGGACGCCGCCGTCCTGGTCATTTCGGTATTCGACTTGACGATGACCTTCACATTCTCCGACAGCTTGGCAAAGGACGCGCGGTACTGCTTCAGCAGATTGCCGATCTCGGCGACACGGTCGGTGATCTTCTGGTCGTTGGCGTAGATCGAGACCAGCAATGTCTCCAGAAACTTGATGCGGGCGAGCACGCCGTCGGCAGTCTTCGGCTCCGGCTTGGCGATGAAGGCGCCGACCGAGGTGGAGACCGCGAGATATTGCGAGGTGATGTCCTTCGCCGTGGTCTGTACCGAGCCGAGGCCGGCCAACGCCGCAGTATCGGCGAGGTCGTCGAACTTGAAACGGATCTTGTTGCCATCGCTGTTGAGCTCGTCGGTCGCGATCTTGTTGTTCTCGCGGGTCAGCGCGATGATCTCACCGAACACCTTTGCGAAGCGCTGGAATTCGGTTTCGAGCTTGCCGATCTCCTCGCGGCGCGCTGCGCCTGACGTGGCCGACATCGACTTGGCGATCGCCGCCTTCAGATTTTCTTCAGCCGCCTTGGCCGCGGTTTCATCGTCCGCCGCGCCTGTCAGCGTGTAGGCCCGGGTCAGCCCCTGATAGCTGATCAAATCGCGATCGATGGTCAGCGCCAGGTTCGCTTCGGCCACGCTGGTCCGGTAGGAGGCAACGGCTCCCGCGATTCGCTCGAAACCGAAATAGGCGAACGCCATGCTGACGGCGAGAATGGCCAGCACCGCCACGAAGCCGAGGATGATTTTTGCGCGAAAACGCAAAGTGACGAGCTTCGACGAGCTCGGCTTCGACTTGACGGACATTCCCCCACCCCATTCCATTCGCGGAAAACCAGGCGCAGCCCGGCAGCAGCCCGCTCCCGACTCGCACGCAAGGTAAATGGCAAAGAATAAGCCGCGGTAAATTTACCGCGGCACAACTTGCGGTTAGGTGACGCGGGGGGCCGATCTAGGCCCTACGCCGCCCTGATATTCGCCATGAAGCGATCGAGCTCGGCGCGCAGCCGCGTGCTTTCGGACGACAGCGTCTTGGCCGAATTCAGCACCTCTTCCGAGGCAGAGCCGGTTTCGGCGGCACCGCGGTTGACCTGGCCGATGTCGGTGGCGGCGGTCTGGGTACCCTGGGCGACGTTCTGGACGCTGCGGGCGATCTCCTGGGTCGCCGCGCCCTGCTCTTCTACCGCGCTGGCGATGGAGGTCGAGATCGACGAGATTTTGCCGATGGTCGCGCCGATCTCCTTGATCGCGGCGACCGACTCCGCGGTCGCGCCCTGCATGCCCGTGATGTGCGAGGAAATCTCGTCGGTGGCTTTCGCCGTCTGGCTCGCCAGCGACTTCACCTCGCTCGCAACCACCGCAAAGCCGCGGCCGGCTTCACCCGCACGGGCCGCTTCGATGGTGGCGTTCAGCGCCAACAGGTTGGTCTGCTCGGCGATCGCGGTGATCAACTTGACGACCTCGCCGATCTGCTGGGCGGCATGCGAGAGTTTTCCGATGCGGCCGTCGGTCTCCTTGGCCTGCACCACGGCGGCCTCGGCGATGCGGCTGGAATCCCGAACCTGGCGGCCGATCTCCTCGACCGAAGCCGACAGCTCCTCGGTCGCCGTCGCGACCGACTGCATGTTGTTCGAAGCCTGCTCCGAGACGCCGGCGACCTGGCTCGACAGTGTCTGCGTGGTCTCGGCGGTGCGGGTCAATGTGGACGCCGACGACTCAAGTTGGACCGCGGAGGCCGAGACGTTGGACACGATGGCACCGACTGCGGCCTCGAAATCATCGGCAAAGCGGATCAGCTCGCCGCGGCGGCTTGCCGCCTGCTCCTTGTTCTGGGCTTCGCTGGCGGCGGCATCACGCTCGGCCTTGGCCACCGCCTGAACCTTGAACTCCTCGACTGCACCGGCCATCTCGCCGATCTCGTCCTTGCGGCCGAGGCCCGGCAGCACGACGTTGAAATTGCCCGAAGCGAGCTCGCGCATCGCCTTGCACATCGCGATCATCGGCCGCGAGATGCCGGTACCGAGCAGGAAGGCGAGCACCGCACCAAGGAGCGTGCCGCCGACAGCCAGCAGCAGCACCAGTCGCTCGGTCTTGCCGATGGTCGCCTCCGATTCCGTATCCAGCCGCTGCTGTTCGGCGACCAGATCCGCCTTCATCGTTGTCGCGCCCTGGAGAATCGCGCCAGCCGAGCCGCTCATCTCGGTAACGAGTTCGTCGACCAGCTTGGCATTGGCGATCAGCTTCTCCAGCGCTTCGCGATAGGCGACGAGGATCGCCTTGGCCTCCTTGAGGCCGGCGACGATCTTGTCGTCCATGGAATAGACCGCGCCGAGCGAGTTCTCGACGAATTTCAGCCTCGCCAGCGCGCTGGTTGCGATCGCCTGGTCGGATGTCAGCACGAAATTGGTCGCCGCCGCGCTCGCGGTCTGGAACTGGGCATTAACCTGCTTGGTGCCGAACTCGATCGCCTGCGCCTCGGAATCGGAGGCATTGTTGCCGACGTCGTCGAGCTTGTATTTCAGCAGATTGGCTTGGCGCGAGAGCTGGTTCTGCACGAGCAGCGTGCTGTCACGCTTGGCCTGAAGGACCTTGGCGAAGGTCGCGGAGAAATTCGAGAACTCCTTGGCGAGCTTGTCGAGGCTGGCCTGCCGCGCCGGCGTCTTGGCGCTCTTGACGGCCTGGTCGATGGCACCCTTCAGGCTGGCCTCGGCGTCGAGCGCCGCCTTGGCGTCATCTTCCTTGCCGGTGACGACGAAATATTTGACGGCCGAGCGGTAACCGAGCAGTTCGCGGTCGATATTGCGAGCGAGATCGGCCTCCGAAACGCTGCGGCGGTAGGACCCGACGTCGGATGAGACCCGCTCGAAGCCGAAATAGGCGAAGGCCATGCTGCCGGCGGAGATTGCCAGCACGGCGGCAAAGCCGAGCATGATCTTGGCGCGGAACCGGAGGGTCGGAAACAAGCTGCGCTTAGACGGCGACGCGGTACGCCCGGACATTCCAAACCCCCAATTCATTCTCTTCAGCCGCACCCCGGAGGCGCCCCGCCTCCGACCGGCTGCGCAAAACTAAGGCAGAATCGATAAGGGGCGGTAAATTCGTCTGGCTCGTGCGCCCCCTGATGTCATGGGCCAACGGCCGACCGGGTGGGATGATGCCTGGCATCCCACCCCAGCCACGCCGCTCCTGAGATCGCTGGGCTCGTCCCCCAAATCCTCGGCTCCCGCCGGAATCAAATGACTTTTCCATGACCGGGGCGACCAAAATGCCAGTTGCAAAGTCCGGACGCCGCTGTCTCTAATTAGAAACAATCAAAATCATCCCGGGAGGTACGTTCTGTGTCTACAGTCAAACTGACGGTGAACGGCAAGGCCGTTGCCGTCGACGTCGAGGACCGCACGCTGCTGGTCCACGTCTTGCGCGACCACCTCAACCTCACCGGGACCCATGTCGGCTGCGACACCAGCCAGTGTGGAGCCTGCGTCGTCCATATGGACGGCAGAGCGGTGAAATCCTGCACCATGCTGGCCGGCCAGGCCGACGGCGCCAGCGTCACCACCATCGAAGGCATCGCCAAGGGCGACGAGCTGCACCCGATGCAGGCCGCCTTCCGCGACAATCACGGCCTGCAGTGCGGCTATTGCACCCCGGGCATGATCATGTCGGCGATCGATATCGTGCACCGCCATGGCGGCCAGCTCGACGAAGCCACGGTCCGTCACGAGCTCGAAGGCAATATCTGCCGCTGCACCGGCTACCACAACATCGTCAAAGCCGTGCTGGACGCAGCCGGACGCATGAAGGTCTCGCAAGCGGCCGAGTAAAGCAGTCCGCCTCGAATAAAAAGCCACCGCTCCGCTTTCGTGGGAAAGCGCAGTCAAAACAATTCCGGTCGGGAGGACCAGACATGGGTGTTGAAGGCATCGGCGCGCGGGTCGTGCGCAAGGAAGACAAGCGTTTCATTACCGGCAAGGGCCGATACGTAGACGACATCAAATTGCAGGGCATGACCTTTGCCCATTTCGTCCGCAGTCCGCACGCGCACGCCAAGGTCAAGAAGATCGATTCGTCCGCCGCGCTGAAGATGCCGGGCGTGATTGCAGTGCTCACCGGACAGCAGCTGATCGACGACAAGGTCGGCAACCTCATCTGCGGCTGGGCCATCACCTCCAAGGACGGCAGTCCGATGAAGATGGGCGCATGGCCGGCGATGGCGCCCGACACGGTGCGCTTCGTGGGTCAGGCCGTCGCAGTGGTGATCGCTGACAGCAAGAATCTGGCACGCGACGCCGCCGAAGCCGTGGTCATCGATTACGAGGAGCTTCCCGCGGTCGCCGACGTCCATGCCGCCATCAAATCAGGCGCACCGCAGCTCCATCCCGAAGCCCCCGGCAACCAGGTCTATGACTGGGTGATCGGCGACGAGGGTGCAACGGATGCTGCCTTCGCCAAGGCCGCGAATGTGGTGAAGATGGACCTCACCAACAATCGCCTGGCACCGAACCCGATGGAGCCGCGCTCGGCGATCGCCAATTACGACACGGCGGAAGAGCATTTCACGCTCTACACGACGTCGCAGAACCCGCACGTGGCCCGCCTCGTGCTGTCGGCGTTCTACAATATCGCTCCCGAGCACAAGCTGCGCGTCATCGCGCCCGACGTCGGCGGCGGCTTCGGCTCAAAGATCTACATCTATCCGGAAGAGATGGTGGCGCTCTGGGCCTCCAAGCGGACCGGCCGCCCGGTGAAGTGGACCAGCGACCGGACCGAGGCGTTCCTGACCGACGCACACGGCCGCGATCACGTCACCCATGCCGAGATGGCGTTCGACGCCAACAACAAGATCACCGGCCTGAAGGTGAAGACCTACGCCAATTTCGGCGCCTATATGTCGTTATTCTCCTCGGCGGTGCCGACCTATCTCTACGCGACGCTGCTGTCGGGCCAATACAACATCCCGCAGATCCATGCCGAGGTGATCGGCGTCTACACCAACACCACGCCGGTCGACGCCTATCGCGGCGCCGGCCGTCCCGAGGCGAGCTACCTCATCGAACGAATGATGGAGACCGCCGCGCGGCAATTGAAGGTCGATCCGGCCCAGCTGCGCCGGACCAACTTCATCACCCAGTTCCCCCACCAGACGCCCGTGATCATGGCCTATGACGTCGGTGACTTTAACGCCTCACTCGACGCGGCGATGAAGGCGATCGACTATGCCGGCTTCGCTGCCCGCAAGGCGCAGGCGAAATCGCAAGGCAAGCTGCGCGGCATCGGCCTGTCTTGCTACATCGAAGCCTGCGGCATCGCGCCGTCGAAGGCCGTGGGCAGTCTGGGTGCCGGCGTCGGCCTGTGGGAATCTGCGGAGGTCCGCGTCAACCCGGTCGGCACCATCGAGATCCTCACGGGCTCGCACAGCCACGGCCAGGGTCATGAGACCACGTTCTGCCAGCTCGTTGCGGATCGCCTCGGCGTTCCCATCAGCCAGGTCTCGATCGTCCATGGCGACACCGACAAGGTGCAGTTCGGCATGGGCACCTACGGCTCGCGCTCGGCGGCCGTCGGCCTCACTGCGATCCTGAAGGCCATGGAGAAGATGGAATCCAAAGCCAAGAAGATCGCTGCGCATGCGCTGGAAGCGTCCGAAGGCGACATCGTCATCGAGAACGGCGAGTTCAAGGTGGCGGGCACCGACAAGGCAATCGCCTTCCCGATGGTCGCGCTCGCGGCCTACACCGCGCACAATCTGCCTGACGGGATGGAGCCGGGCCTGAAGGAAAGCGCCTTCTACGACCCCTCCAACTTCACCTTCCCGGCCGGCGCCTACATCTGCGAGCTCGAGGTCGATCCGGGCACCGGCAAGACCTCCTTCATCAACTTCGTCGCGGCCGACGATTTCGGCCGGTTGATCAACCCGATGATCGTCGAGGGGCAGGTCCATGGCGGCCTGGTTCAAGGCATCGGGCAGGCGCTGCTCGAGCATGCGATCTACGACGGCAACGGCCAGCCGGTGACGGCGTCCTTCATGGACTACGCCATGCCGCGCGCCGACGATGTGCCCTCCTTCAATCTCTCCCACACCACGACGCTGTGCCCAGGCAATCCCTTGGGCATCAAGGGTTGCGGCGAGGCCGGCGCGATCGGCGCCTCTGCGGCCGTGATCAACGCGATCACGGATGCGATCGGCAAGAACAACCTGGAAATGCCCGCGACCCCTGACAGGGTGTGGCGCACGATCCATTCGGCTTAAGAGGGAGGAACGAAGATGTACCAGACAACCTATCATCGCGCTTCCTCGGTCGATGAAGCCGCCAGCCTGTTCGCCAAGGGCAGCGAGGCGAAATTCCTTGCCGGCGGCCAGACCCTGCTTCCGGTCATGAAGCAGCGCCTTGCCAGTCCTTCGGACGTGATCGATCTCGGCAAGATCAAGGAGCTGATCGGCATCGAGGCCGCAGGCGACACCCTGACCATCAAGGCCGCCACGCCGCATTACGATGTGGCGACCAGCGATGCCGCGAAAAAAGCGATCCCCGCGCTCGCTTATCTCGCATCGCTGATCGGCGACCCCGCGGTACGCTATCGCGGCACGATCGGCGGCTCGATCGCCAACAACGATCCGGCCGCGGACTATCCGGCCGCGCTGCTCGCGCTCGGAGCCACCGTGAAGACCAACAAGCGGTCGATCGCGGCGAATGATTTCTTCAAGGGCCTGTTCACGACGGCGCTTGAAGACGGCGAGATCATCACCGCCGTGTCGTTCCCGGTTCCAGCGAAGGCCGGCTACGCCAAGATGCGGCATCCGGCCTCACGCTTCGCGCTGACCGCCGTCTTCGTCGCGCAGACGAAGTCCGGCGAGATTCGTGTCGCCGCGACTGGCGCCTCGCAGAGCGGCGTGATGCGGGTTAGTGCGATCGAAGCCGCGCTGAAGGCGAACTGGTCGCCGTCGGCACTGGACAATGTCAGCATTCCC
Organism: Bradyrhizobium manausense; assembly: GCF_018131105.1. Lineage (NCBI taxonomy): Bacteria > Pseudomonadati > Pseudomonadota > Alphaproteobacteria > Hyphomicrobiales > Nitrobacteraceae > Bradyrhizobium > Bradyrhizobium manausense. The sequence goes on from NZ_JAFCJI010000008.1 coordinate 32,669, forward strand.
GCAAGCGGATTGCTGGCCGACATCCACGGCACGGCCGAGTACCGCGCCAACCTCGTCAAGGTGATGGCGCAGCGCGCGGTGGCCGCCGCTGGCTGATCATCGTCCCTAGCGCCTCAACACAAATCTTCCGCGGCGCGCAGCAATGCGCGCCGCTTTTTTGATACGCCCATGCGTGAAAAGCGCTTGCCTCGCTGGCGCGAAGGCGAGAAAAGTTAATCAGCCAATTAACTCGCCCCAAAGAGGAACGCCACGCGCGCTTGCCGGATCATCGGCATCCGCCCGCGACCCGAGGAAACAACACGTGCTCGACAAGCCCGCCCAGAACGCCTCCGTCCGCACCTCCGGCCCGCTCGCGGGCTTCCGTGTCGTCGAATTCGCCGGCATCGGGCCCGGCCCGTTCGCCTGCATGATGCTGGCCGACATGGGCGCCGACGTCGTCACGCTCGACCGCGTCGGCGCGAAGAAAAGCATGAAGTCGGTGGCGGGCCGCGGCCGCAAAGTGATCGAGCTCGATCTCAAGGACAAGGCGGCGATCGCGCAAGTACTCGACCTGCTCGCCGGCGCCGACGCGCTGGTCGAAGGTTTTCGTCCCGGCGTGATGGAGCGGCTGGGGCTCGGCCCTGACGTGGTGCTCGCGCGCAATCCAAAGCTGGTCTATGGCCGGATGACCGGCTGGGGCCAGGAAGGCCCGCTCGCGAGTGCCGCCGGCCATGACATCAACTACATCTCGATCACCGGCGCGCTCGCCGCGATTGGCACCAAGGAAGCACCGGTGCCGCCTCTCAATCTTGTCGGCGATTTCGGCGGCGGCGCGCTGTACATGGTCGTCGGCGTGCTCGCCGCATTGCTGGAAGCGCAAAAATCCGGCAAGGGCCAGGTCGTCGACGCCGCGATGTGCGACGGCGCGGCATCGCTGATGTCATTCTTCTTCGACATGAAGACGCTCGGCCGCTGGAGCGAAGGCCGCAACCGGAACTTCCTCGATGGCGGCGCTCACTTCTACGGCGTGTATGAATGCGCCTGCGGCCATTTCGTTTCGATCGGCTCGATCGAGCCGCAGTTCTACGCGCTGCTGCGCGAGCATGCGGGCCTCACCGACGCCGATTTCGACGCACAGATGGACCCCAAGGCCTGGCCCGCGTTGAAGGAGAAATTGAAGGGCGTGTTCAAGAGCAAGACGCGCGAGGACTGGTGCAGCATCATGGAAGGCACCGACATATGCTTCGCGCCTGTCCTGACCATGTCGGAAGCGACCGAGCATCCGCACATGGTCGCCCGCGAGGTCTTCATCGAACGCCACGGCGTGAAACAGCCCGCGCCGGCGCCGCGCTTCTCGCGCACGCAATCCACCGTCCGCGAGCCGGAAGGCGCCGAGATTTCCGCGGTGACGGCTGCGTGGCGAGCGGGCCGCTAAGGCGCGCTTGAGGGTTGTAAGCAGGCACCTTTTGCGTCACTTCGCGTTCATGCCCGTGACACAAGGTGCCAATCAGTGAACCAGACCGACCGTCCGCGTCCCTCTCAAACCATGCGCGTCGGCGCAGCCATTCTCGGCAACGCGCTCGAATTCTACGACTTCACCGTCTACGCGGCGTTTGCCGTCTGGCTCGCCAAGGCGTTCTTCCCGTCGGACAATCCGAACACGAGTCTGCTGCTGACGGTTGCGACCTTCGGCGTCGGCTTTGTGGCGCGGCCACTCGGCGGCATCGTCATCGGCGCCTATGCCGACCGTTATGGCCGCAAGCCCGCGATGACCCTGACCATCTGGTTGATGGCGCTTGGCACCGGCATCATCGGCCTGCTGCCGACTTACAATCAGATCGGCCTTTTGGCGCCAATCCTGCTGGTGCTCGCGCGGCTGCTGCAGGGCTTTTCGACCGGCGGCGAGATGGGCCCCGCAACCACTTATTTGCTGGAAAGCGCGCCTGCGCACCGCAAGGGCTTCTTCGGCAGCTGGCAGCTCGCAAGCCAGAACCTGGGCAGCCTGTTCTCCGCACTCGTCGGCCTTGGCCTGGCGTTTCTGATCACGCCCGGCGCCAATGACAGCTGGGGTTGGCGCATTCCCTTCCTGCTCGGAATCCTGATCGCGCCGGTCGGCTACTTCATCCGCAGGAATCTCGATGAAACGCTGGATGCGGGGGAGGCCCATGCCAGCGTTGGCGGCGTACTCACGGACATCCTGGCCAATCACTGGGGCAAGATCGTGCTCTGCATCTTGCTGATCTCGGGCGCGACCATCGGCCAATATTTCTTCCTCTACACCGCGACCTACGCCATCAACACGCTGCACTACAGCCAGGGTTGGGCGATGACGGCCAACTTCGCCACCTTCGTCAGCGGCACGATCTTCGCGCTGCTCGGCGGCGCGCTCGCGGACAAATACAGCCTGAAGACCATCGCCGTGATCCCGCGCATCATCGTGACGTTGCTGTTCTATCCCGCGTTGCTTCTGGTGGTATCGTCGGGTTCGCCGCTCGTTTACGTCGTCACGGCTGCAGTCCTGATGGCGTTCCATGCGATGTCGGGCGGCGCCGGCATCATCCTCATCCCGCTGATCTTCCCGTCGATCGTCCGCACCAGCGGACTGTCGATCGCCTACGCGCTCGGCGTCACCATCTTTGGCGGCACGGCACAGCTCATGTTCACCTGGATTATCGGAGCGACCGGCGACAAGCTGTCATGGGTCTGGTACGTCGTCGCCATGGGCGTCATCAGCATCCTCGCCACGATGGCGATACGGGTGCCTGATGGTGCCGAGCGGCGGCCGCGCGCCACAGCAAGCGCGGCGGCACGCTAGAGCGGACGATGCGGCGGCGTCCTTACGCCGCCGTGTCCACCTTCAACACCCCGCGCCGGATCTGATCTTCCTCGATCGATTCGAACAAGGCCTTGAAATTGCCTTCGCCAAAGCCGTCGTCGCCCTTGCGCTGGATGAACTCGAAGAAGATCGGGCCGATCGCGTTGGCGGAGAAAATCTGCAGCAGCACCTTGGTGTGGCCGCCATCGACCACGCCTTCGCCGTCAATGAGGATGCCGTTCTTCTGCAAACGTGCGACGTCCTCGCCATGCTTGGGCAGGCGCGCATCGATCCGTTCGAAATAGGTCTCAGGCGGCGACGGCATGAAGGGCAGGCCGGCTGCGCGCAGGCCCTCGATCGTGCCATGGATCTCGCGGCAGCCGCAGGCGATGTGCTGGATGCCTTCGCCGCGATAGATCGTCAGATATTCCTCGATCTGGCCGGAATCGCCGGCGTCCTCGTTGATCGGAATCCGGATTTTTCCGTCCGGGCTCGTCAGGGCGCGCGAGAACAGGCCGGACGCACGGCCTTCTATGTCGAAGAAGCGAATCTGGCGGAAGTTGAACAGCTTTTCGTAGAAGCCGGTCCAGACGTCCATGCGGCCACGATGGACGTTATGGGTGAGATGATCGAGATAGAACAAGCCGGCGCCATGCGGGCGCGGATCGCGCGCACCAAGCCATTCGAACTCTGCATCATAGGCCGAGCCCTTGGCACCATAGCGATCGACGAAATAGAGCAGGCTGCCGCCGATGCCTTTGATCGCGGGCACGTCCAGGGTCTTCTGCGCGGATGACACTTCCGCAGGCTCCGCGCCGAGTGCTATCGCGCGGTCATAGGCCGCCTTCGCATCGACGACGCGGAACGCCATCGACGGCGCGCAGGGGCCGTGCGCGGCGACGAACTCGTAACCGTGGGTGCCGGGCTCCTCGTTGACGAGATAGTTGATGTCACCCTGGCGATAGACCGTGATCCTCTTGGTCTTGTGGCGTGCGACAGGCGCGTAGCCCATCAGCTTGAACAGCACATGCAACTCTTCCGGATTCGGATGCGCATATTCGACGAATTCGAATCCGTCGGTGCCCATCGGATTGTCGATGGTAACGGTGGCCGGCGGTGCATCGTGCGGAAACGGACCCATGGTGTTCTCCCAAATTTCTGTTGGGAAGAACTATCCTTCACCGGGCGTGCAAGGAGCGTGCAAACGGGACACGATTCTGCTATTCCGTGCACGATCCGTGCACGAATTGGACAAAATACGCATGATTCTAGTGGACGCCTTCGACCTCAAGATCCTGGGCGCGCTCCAGGAGGACGGACGCCTCACCAACCAGGAACTGGCAGAGCTCGCAGGACTCTCGGCCTCGCAATGCTCACGGCGGCGGATGCGGCTGGAGGAGGAGAGGGTCATCGCGGGCTATCACGCCGACCTCTCCAGTGAGACGCTCGGTTTCGGCGTGATCGCATTCATCCAGGTGGGGCTCGCAACCCACTCGCCAGACAACTCAAAGCGCTTTCGCGCCCTGGTGAACCGGATCGATGAGATTCAGGAAGCCTATTCGCTCACCGGCGATGCTGACTACGTGCTCAAGGCCGTGCTGCGCGACCTCAAAGGGCTGTCCAACCTCGTCAACGACGTGTTGATGCCGCACCAGAGCGTGGCGCATGTCCGTTCCTCGATCGTGCTCGATCGCCTGAAGGAAAGCTCGAAGCTGCCGCTGAAGGACTTGAAGGCTGGCTGAAATCGAGGGAACTACGCCATTCGCGCCGCTTGCTCGATCTGCAATGATCGAGGGCAACCGAAGGAGATTCAGCCGTGGCCCTCCAGCTTCGACCGAACTGCGAATATTGCGACCGCGACCTAGCGCCTGACGCGACAGATGCGCGGATCTGCTCCTATGAATGCACGTTCTGTGCGGAGTGCGTGGAAGCAAAGCTGTCCAACGTCTGCCCGAACTGCGGCGGCGGCTTTGCGCCGCGCCCGATCAGGCCGGCACTGGAATGGCGGCCGGGCGTGTGCACGAGCAAGCAGGCGCCGTCGGACAAGCGGGTGCATTTGAAGTACAGCATGGAGGACGTCGCGGCGCATTGCGCGCGGGTGCGCGAGGTGCCGCCGGAGAAGCGTTAGGCTCTTCCCCCGCCGTCATTGCGAGCGCAGCGAAGCAATCCAGAATCCCTCCGCTGCGGGATTCTGGATTGCTTCGCCGCTTCACTCCTCGCAATGACGGAGGATGTGGCAGCGGCAGAGGCTACTCCGCCGCCAAAATCGTCCCCTCGACCTCGCCGAACCCGATGCGGTAGCCATTGCCCTGGCACCAGCCGCGCATCACGAGGCTGTCGCCGTCCTCCAGGAATGAGCGCTTCACGCCACCGGGCAATTCCACCGGCTCGGTGCCGTTCCAGCTGATCTCAAGCAAGCTGCCACGCTGATGCTTCTCGGGACCGGAGATGGTGCCGCTTCCAAGGAGATCGCCGACATTCATCGCGCAACCGGAGGAGGCGTGATGCATCAGTTGCTGCACCGAGGACCAGTACATGAATTTGAAGTTGGTGCGGCTGATACCGGCGGACGCGTTGGCGCCGGCAGCGCGCAAGGACACGTCGAGCTCCACATCGTAGTTCTGCGGCTCGGCCTGCTTCAGGTAGTCCAGCGGCACCGGCTCCTGCTCGGGGCCCTTCAGGCGGAACGGCTCCAGCGCCTCGCGCGTCACCACCCACGGGCTGATCGAGGTCGCGAATGCCTTGGCGAGGAACGGCCCGAGCGGCACATATTCCCATTGCTGGATGTCGCGCGCGCTCCAGTCGTTGAGCAGCACGAAGCCGAAGATCATCTCCTCGGCCTGGCTTTCCGTGAGCATGCCGCCCATCGGCGAGGGCTGGCCGACCACGACGCCCATCTCCAGCTCGAAATCCAGCCGCTTGCACGGACCAAAGCTCGGCACCTCGACATTAGGCGGCTTCAACTGCCCGCGCGGCCGCTTCACCTTGGTGCCCGACACGACGACGGTGGAAGCACGACCGTTATAGGCGATTGGCATATGCAGCCAATTCGGCTGCAGCGCGTTGTCCTTGCCGCGGAACATCACACCGACATTGGTGGCATGCTCTTTCGACGAATAGAAGTCGGTGTAGCCGGAGACCGCGAATGGCAGATGCAGCCTTGCATCGCGCATCGGCACCAGCGCCTGCTTGCGTAGCTCCTCATTGTCGCGCAACTCCGGGTGATCGTGGCGCAGCAGTTCGCTGAGCCGGGCGCGCGTCTTGCTCCAGACCTTCGGCCCGAGCGCCATGAACGCATTGAGCGAGGGACCAGAGAACACGCCGAGCGGGCCGACGTCGAGGCGCGAGTCCTGCTCGAGTTCCCAAAGATCGAGCACGTGATTGCCAATCGCGACGCCGACGCGCGGCGTCGGGTTCGCTGCCGTCGAGAACAAGCCAAAGGGCAGGTTCTGGATCGGGAAGTCGGAGGCGGGATCGACGTCGATGAAGGAGCGGAGGCTGGGGTCGTTGGGGTGGGGCACAAGAGTCTCCGAGCTTGAGACCGTCATGGCCGGGCTTGTCCCGGCCATCCACGATCTTTCGAATGTGCGTCAACACGTGGATGCCCGGGACAAGCCCGGGCATGACGGTGGTTGATCGGCGAAGAAATTACGGCCTGTTGGGGTCGAACCGCTTCTCGAGGCCTTTCCAGCAATCCGCATAATCGTCCTGCAGTGTCGACGCATTCGCGGCGTGCGCCGTCACGCGTTGCGGGTAGCGGGTCTCGAACATGAAAGCCATGGTGCCCGTGAGCTTCACCGGCTTCAGTTCACCATTGCTGGCGTGCTCGAAGGCATCGCGATCGGGCCCGTGCGGCAGCATGCAATTGTGGAGTGAGATGCCGCCCGGCACGAAACCCTGCGGCTTGGCGTCGTAGACGCCGTAGATCAGGCCCATGAACTCGCTCATGATGTTCATGTGATACCAGGGCGGCCGGAAGGTGTTGTCGGCCACCATCCAGCGCTCGGGGAAGATAACGAAGTCGATATTCGCGGTGCCCGCCGTCTCCGACGGCGAAGTCAGCACCGTAAAGATCGAGGGATCGGGATGGTCGAAACCGATCGCACCGACCGGTGAGAAGGTGCGGAGGTCGTATTTGTAGGGCGCGTAATTGCCGTGCCAGGCAACGACGTCGATCGGCGAATGCGGCAGCTCGGTCTTGAACAGCGAGCCGCCCCACTTCACGAACAGCTCGGTCGGCGTGTCCTTGTCCTCGTAGTTCGCGACCGGCGTGAGGAAGTCGCGCGCGTTGGCGAGGCAATTGGCGCCGATCGGCCCGCGCTCCGGCAGCGTGAAGGCGCCGCCATAGTTCTCGCAGAGATAGCCGCGCGCCGGACCGTTCGGAATCTCGACGCGGATTTTCACGCCGCGCGGGATGACCACGATCTCGCCGGGCTCGGCATCGATGCGACCGAACTCGGTGACGACGCGCAGATTGCCCTGCTGAAGCACGAACATCAGCTCGCCATCGGCATTATAGAAGTGCTGGTCCACCATCGATTTGGTGATGAGATAGACATGCGCGGCCATGCCGGCCTGCGTGTTGACATCGCCGGCCGTCGTCATGGTCTGCACGCCCTGGAGGAATGTCGTGTCCTCCTTCGGGATCGGTGCCGGGTCCCAGCGCAGCTGCGCGATGGGGAGATCATATTCATGACACGGCGCCGAACGCCACAGCCCGGCATCGACCTTCTCGAAACGGCCGGAGTGCTTCACCGACGGACGGATGCGATAGAGCCAGGAGCGCTCATTGGTGCCGCGCGGCGCCGTGAAGGGCGAGCCCGAGAGCTGCTCGGCATAGAGCCCGTAAGCGCAGCGCTGCGGCGAGTTGCGCCCGATCGGCAGCGCACCCGGCAGCGCTTCGGTCTCGAAGCTGTTGCCGAAGCCGGACATGTAGCCCGGCGTCACCTGGGCCGAACTGCGAATGATCTGATCAGGCGAGGCATTGATGTTCATGACTATCCTCCTCCTTGCAGGGCGGCCCACATGTCCTGGTCGCGCTTGTCGGTCCAGATCACGGGGTCGTCGATCCCCGACGCTTCGTCATAGGCACGCGAGACGTTGAACGGCAGGCAGTGCTCGTAGATGGCGAAGCTGTGGAACTTCGGGTCCATCACCTCGCGGGTCGCAGCCATCGATTCCTTCAGCGTGCGTCCTTTGGCGACGGAGACTTCGGCGGCCCCGTAGAGCGAGGTGACGAAGTCGCGCGTCATCGCGATGGCTTCGCGCACCGTGGCTGTGCCCTTCAGCGCATCGCCGCGGCCGGGCGCGATCGCCTTGGGATTGAAGTTGCGGATCTCGTTCAGCGTCAACGGCCATTCGCGCAAATGCGCGTCGCCGCAATAGCAAGCCGAATGATATTCGATGAGATCGCCGGAGAACATCACTTCGGCATCCGGCACCCAGGCGACGATATCGCCGGAGGTGTGCCCCGCGCCGAGCTGCATCAAGCGTACCTCGCGCTTGCCGAGGTAGATCGACATCTCGCCTTCAAAGGTCAGCGTCGGCCAGGTCAGGCCGGGAATGCTCGCGGCATCCTGGAATAGCCGCGGGAAGCGGCCATACTCGGAATCCCAATCCTGCTGGCCGCGCTCCTCGATGAGACGATAGGTCTCCTGCGAAGCGACGATGCCCTGCGCCTTGTAGGCGGAGGCACCGAGCACGCGCACAGCATGATAATGCGACAGCACGACATATTTGATCGGCTTGTCAGTGACCGTCTTGACGCGCTCGATCACCTTGTTCGCCATCGCCGGCGTCGATTGCGCGTCGAACACAAGACAGCCGTCGTCGCCGACGATGATCGCCGTGTTCGGATCGCCTTCGGCAGTGAACGCATAAAGATCGGTGCCGATCTCGGAGAATGTGATCTTCTTCTCGGAGAGATCGCCGGTGGACGCGAAGTTCTTCGCCATCAGTTCGTCCTTAAGTCCTGGGGTTATTGTTGTTGCTGTTGTTGCTGCTGGCCGTCGATCATGCGGCGCTTTGCCAGCACGAGCGATTCCCGCAGCACATCGATATCGCCGATATGGTTGGCGAGGATCAGCACCAGTGCCGCGTCGAAATCGGCGCTCTGCTCGTCGGTGAGACCGCGATGCGCTTCGACAATGGCGCGAAAGGCATCATCAGGCCGCGCAAAATTGGAACTGGTGGAGAGCGGCATCTGAAACCTCAATTCAAGCCTGCAGCCCGCGACAACGCGGCTGCGATTGCCTCGCGCGTCGGATGACGGAAGCGCGCAGCGACATAGCCATCTGGTCTGAGCAGATAGGCAGAGCCCGGCTCGGCATCGTAGCGCTTGGCGACAAGACCCAGGGGATCTGCAAGCCCGCCCTCGCCGCCGACGCTGATATCCTTCACGCCGTCGGGCACATCGACCGCCGCGCCATTGCTGAACGAGAGCAAGGCGAAGTCCGTTCCACCCTTGCGGAAGGCATCCGTCAGATAGGCTTGCTGGCCTATGGGTGCATCGGACATTGAGCAACCAGGTGGCGGTCCGCCGCGCCACGTGTCGGCATCCGGGGACGACAGCGACGAGTCATAGCTGCACGGCACGGAGAGCCGCCCGCCATTGACCATGCGCTTGCCGAACTCGGTTTCCTTGGCCAGCGACAGCACCGCCTGGCGCAGCCGCGCTTCCTGATGCGAGTTCGGCGCCATGAAATCCGTCGACCGGGTGGATTCGCGGATGTTCTCGTCGGCCGCGAGGCTGCGCTCGACATGGTAGCTATCGAGCAGGCTCGCGGGCGACGTGCCGCGCAGGACGCGATCGAGCTTCCACGAGAGGTTCTCGGCGTCTTCGAGCCCAGAATTGGCACCACGCGCACCGAACGGTGAAACCTGATGCGCCGAGTCGCCGGCAAAAATCACGCGGCCATGGATGAAGCGATCCATCCGTCGGCACTGGAATTTGTAGAGCGAGATCCATTCAAACTCGAACTTGTCGTGGCCGAGCATGCGCGCGATTCGCGGCCGCACATTCTCAGGCTTCTTCTCGACCACGGGATCCGCATAGCGGTTGAGCTGGAGATCGATGCGCCAGACATCGTCGGGCTGCCGGTGCAACAGCGCCGAACGTCCGGCATGAAACGGCGGATCGAACCAGAACCAACGCTCCGTCGGGAATTCCGCGGTCATCTTCACATCGGCGATGAGGAACTGGTCCTCGAACACCTGCCCCGCAAACTCGGCGCCGACCATTTGCCGCAGCGAGGAGCGCGCGCCGTCGCAGGCGACGACATATTGCGCATGCAGGCGATAGGCGCCTTCGGGCGTTTCGATCGTGAGCACGACGGAATCGTTGCGTTGCTCGACCGCCGTCACCTTGTTGCGCCAGCGCAGATCGATCGCGGGCAGATCGCTGATGCGATCGACCAGATAAGCCTCCGCGTAATATTGCTGGAGATTGATGAAGGCCGGCCGCTTATGGCCGTCTTCGGGCAGCAGATTGAACTGATAGAGCTGGGACTCGCCGTGAAAGATGCGACCAACACTCCACACCACCCCCTTGTCGACCATGCGATCGGCGACGCCGAGCCGGTCCCAATATTCCAGCGAACGCTTCGAGAAGCAGATCGCGCGCGAACCCTCGCCGATGCGATCAGCATCATCCAGAAGCACGACGCGCTGGCCGCGCTGGGCGAGATCGATCGCCAGCGACAGCCCGACCGGACCCGCGCCGACCACCACAACCGGATGCTCGGCCGGGCTCTGGCCGGGGCGATCCTGATCCGGGTGGCGGCGGTATCCGAACTGGGTTTTGGCCTTTTGCGTATTGGCACCCGCCATACACGAACCTCGGCTCTGGTCAGGAGAGAACTGATCTGCTAGATAGTCTCACGTGCAACTATTATTGGACCGGAGCCGGCCGGCCGTCAACTGGAATTCGGAGCGCTCTCCTTGGCGAGGACATCCAGCGACATCGCGCTGAAGACAAGAGAAGTGATCGAGGCTTCCCCGCGACCCAAACCGCGGCTCGATCTGTTCAAGTTCGTACCGTTCCGGCTCAACCGACTTGCAGCGGAGGTCAGTTCCGCGCTCGCGGTCGAGTATCAGGAACGTCACGGCCTCGACATTCCGGCGTGGCGCGTGATCGCCACGCTTGGTTTCCGCAGCGATGCCTGCAGCGCGCAGTACATCTCGCAATGCACCCGCACGCACAAATCGACCATCAGCCGCGCGGTGACGACGCTGCTGCATGACGGCCTGATCGAGCGGGTCGAGAACGAAGCCGACCGCCGCGAATTCCGCCTGCAGCTGACGAACAAGGGCCGCGCGCTCTACGAAGAGTTGTTCCCGCAATTGCTGCGGCGGGAAGACGAGATCCTCGCCTGCCTGTCTGCGCAGGAGCGCAAGCAGCTCTCCACTCTGCTTGGCAAGATCGAGGAAAGCCTCGACCTGATCCAGACCAGCGAAGAGGCCGACGCCAAGCAGGCGTATTAGCCCGCTCTGTCATTCCGGGCTCGCGCTCTGCGCACCCCGGAATGACGATGCCCGCTATTTTGCAAACGATCGCGTCGGCGGCAGGTGCAGCGCCCAGACATTGTCGCCGGCGCGCGGATAGATCTCGGTCACAACAGGATCATGGCCCGGAATGTAGCGGTCGGGATGTCCGGCGAGGCGCTCGATCGTCTCCCAACCCACGGCCATGTCACCGACATTGTAGACGATCGGAAACGGGCTCCGACGCTGCAGATTGGCGTAGTAATGCGCAGCGTCCGACGCCAGCACCACCGGTCCGCGCGCGGTCTCGACCTTGACCACCTGCAAGCCGTCAGAGTGACCGCCGACACGGTGCACCGTCACGCCGGGCGCAACCTCGCCATCGCCGGAATAGAAATTGACGCGCTCGCCGTAGACATGACGCACCATCTGGGTGACGTGCTCGACCGAGAACGGATGTCGCAGCAGTCCGTTGCACATGCAGCGGCCCGTCGCATAGGCCATCTCACGCTCCTGGAGATGGAAACGCGCGTTCGGGAAGCGATCGAGATTGCCGGCGTGATCGTAATGCAGATGCGTCACGATGATATCGCGGATGGCTGACGCCGCGACGCCGAAGCGCTCCAGCGCATCGACCGGATTGAGCGTGAGCTTGCGCGCGCGCGCGGTAGCCTCCTCGGCATTGAAACCGGTGTCGACCAGGATATCGCGGCCCTGCCCCCGGATCAGCCAAACGAAGTAGTCGAGGTCCTGCGCCGCGCTGTCATGCGGGTCCGGCGCCAGAAAATTCATGCTGGGGGTGCGCGGCGACATCGTCGCATAGCGCAGGGCGTAGATTTCGTAGGCGTTTCCCATGGCTTTGGTCCCGGCTTTTGCTTTTTTGAGTGGGCCTTCGGCGCACCAAGCCATCGTCCGTCGCAAAGGTCAAACATCCGCGACTTCGGCGGAAGACGGGTCGCAATGTGAGACCAATCACATTTTCGTCGCTCATCCCGGCCTAACATGGCCGCCGGAACCCCGAACGAGCACGTGTCGAGTAAAGCCGTGAACGCCAAGATATTCCTCGCGGAGCCGACACATCCGTCGCGGTCAATTGTCGCGATAGTGCCCAATCTCCAAGCGGTTGACGCCCCCATTCCCCGGTTTGATAATGCACTTTGCGTAAGTTAAGGTCGCCGCGGCGCAAGCTGGGAACGGCGCCTTTTTGGCTGGACCGCGCTGATTATGAAAATTCGCTTCCTCTTTCTTCTGCCATTGCTTGTCTCGTTCATCCCGACCGCGCCGTCGCATGCGGCCGGCGACCGCTTCGCGCTGGTCATCGGCAACGCCAAATATCCTGATGCCGACAGCCCGTTGAAGGAGCCGATCAACGACGCCCGCGACGTCGCCGACGAACTCAAGCGCGACGGCTTCTCGGTGGAGGTCGGCGAAAACCTAACCGGCGACGGCATGCGCCGCGCCTTCGACAAGCTCTACGGCAAGATCAAGCCGGGCTCGGTCGCGCTGATATTCTACAGCGGATTTGGCATTCAGTCGGCACGCCAGAGCTACATGATCCCGGTCGATGCGCAGATCTGGACCGAATCCGACGTCCGCCGCGACGGTTTCAGCATCGAAGCCATTTTGGGCGAACTCAACACCCGCGGCGCCGGCGTCAAGATCGCGCTGATCGACGCCTCCAGGCGCAACCCGTTCGAACGCCGGTTCCGCAGCTTCTCGGCGGGCCTGACCCCCGTCATCGCGCCGAACGGCACCCTGGTGATGTATTCGGCGGCGCTGGCATCGGTCGTGTCCGATGCCGGCGGCGACCACAGCCTGTTCGTCCAGGAACTGCTCAAGGAAATCCGCGTCCCCGACCTGATGGCGGAGGAAACGCTGAACCGCACCAAGATGGGCGTCACCCGCGCCTCGCGCGGCGAGCAGGTGCCGTGGATCTCGTCCTCGCTCGCCGAGGATTTCTCGTTCATCCCCGGAGCGAGCGGATCGCGTCCGACGACGACACCGCCGCCACCGACGCCAGCGCCCCCCGCACCGTCACCGCCTCCCGTTGCCAACAACCCGCCTCCGGCCCCGCCGCCTGCACCGGTGGCTGCGAACAATCCGCCGCCACCGCCCGCGCCTCCATCACCACCGCCGCCGTTGCCAAAGCCGCAGGTGGAGGCCGCACTGCCTCCGCCGCCCCCGCCGGTCAAACCCGTCGAGATCACCCCTGCGCCAAGCGCAAATAGCGGGCCGAACGCGGCCGCGCTGGCCGAGGATCCAACCATCAAGGGCCTGACGGCCAAGATCGCCGCCAATCCGGACGACGTGAATGCGCTGTACCGGCGTGGCCAGGTCTATGCCAGCAAGGGGGCCTACAGCCTCGCCATCAAGGATTTTGACGACACACTGCGGATCAACTCGAAGGACGTCGAGGCGCTGAACAACCGCTGTTGGACCCGGACCGTGGTCGGCGACCTCCAGGGCGCATTGAAGGACTGCAACGAAGCACTGCGGCTGCGACCGAATTTCGTCGATGCGCTTGATAGCCGCGGCCTGGTGAACCTCAAATCCGGGGCGGTGAAGAACGCCATTGCCGATTTCGACGCCGCTCTGAAGATCAACCCGCGCCTGACCTCCTCCCTTTACGGACGGGGCGTGGCGAAGCAACGCAACGGCTCGGCCCAGGAGGGCGCGCTCGACATCGCCAATGCCAAGGCGATGGACCCGAATATCGTTCAGGAATTCGCAAGCTACGGAGTCCGTTGATATTTTTTTGATTCGAGGCCGCCGGCTCCTCGAACCCTGGAGGGCCAGGCCAAGACTAACCAAACGGATGCCGCAGGCGGCCTCGCCGTGGGGCTATTGCAGGAATTTTGGAACCGCGCAGGAGGGACGGACAATGAGATTGGCCGCAAAAGGACTGACCGCAATTCTGTCCATCATCACCGTCAGCGCGACGCTGTCGCTCTCACCCGTCTTCGCCGGCGATGACGGCAACAGCAAGAACGTCACCGAGGACGAGATCGTGCGTGCGCTGGCGCCGGCGCCGAAGAAGCCCCTGACCCGTGGCCTCTCGGTCGCCCCGCAAGCTGATCGGGCGTCGAACCCGGCGGAAACCAAGCTGATCCAGTCCGTCCGCGGCCGCGCCACGCGCTCGCTTTCGTCGACCGAGCGCGAGGAACTCGCTTCCGCTGCCAAAGACAAGCCGAATATCGATCTCGAAATCACCTTCGATTACAACTCGGCCGATATCAGCGCCAAATCGCTGCCATCCGTGCAGGCGCTCGGCCGCGCATTGACCAGCCCGGACCTCAAGGGCTCGACCTTCGTGGTCGCCGGGCACACCGACGCCGCCGGCGGCGAGAGCTACAATCAGGAGCTGTCTGAGCGCCGCGCGGATTCGATCAAGCGCTACCTTGTCGAGAAGTACAGCATCTCCGCGACCGACCTCGTCACCGTCGGTTACGGCAAGAGCAAGCTGAAGGATCCGAGCCAGCCGATGGCGGAGGTGAACCGCCGCGTGCAGGTCGTGAACATGGAAAACAAGACCACCGCATCGAAGTGACCGCGACGTAATCCTTTGCAGTGACCGGTCGTGATGTGGTGTAAAGTCTTTATCCCAGCGCGCGTCCCGCAGCCCTGTGGGACGCCGCTTCGTTTCAGGGAAGCGCTCCCGATAACCTCGAGCCAGGCCAGGATGATCCGGCGATGAACGTCTCCGAATATCTCAAGCCTGCGGCAACTGTGGCGTTCATCGTTGCGCTCGGCGCCGGCTACTACTGGTTCGAGCATCGGCATCGTCCCGAGGCAAAGGAGACGCCGGGCGAGGCCCTCGTCATCGTGACGAAGTCGACCAATGCCTGTTTCTCCGACCTGGTGCGGGTGACCGGCTTCTTCGTGCCAAGACGCGAGGCCGTGGTGGTCGCAGATCAGGAAGGATCGAAGGTCACCGATCTCTTCGCCACCGAAGGCGCTCTCGTCACCGACAATCAGGAGCTGGCGCGCCTGTCGCCGCCGCCGCAGATGCCGGGCCAGCCGCAACGACCGGGCTCGCAGGGTCCGATCTCGCTGAAGGCGCCCGCGGCGGGTCTCATCACGGAGGTCCGCACCATCGTCGGCGCGCCGGCCTCGCCGCAAGCCGGACCGATGTTCCGCATCGCCGTCAACAATGAGATCGAGCTCGATGCGCAGGTGCCTGGCGTGCACATGTCGAAGCTGAGCCCCGGCGCGACGGTGCGGATCAGCCGGGATGACGCCGCCGACCTTATCGGCCGGGTCAGGCTGGTTGCTCCCGAGATCGACCGCACGACGCAACTCGGCCACGTTCGCATCAGCGTCACCAACAATCCCTCATTGAAGGCCGGCATGTTCGCGCGGGCCTCCATCGACGCCAAGCGAAGCTGCGGCGTCGCGGTTCCCAAGACTGCGATCGACCATCTCACCGTGCAGGTGGTCAAGGGCAACACCGTCGAGACACGCAGGGTGCGCGTCGGGCTGACCTCCGACACTCAAACGGAAATCCTGGAAGGCGTCGATGTCGGCGAAATCGTCGTGGCCGACGCCGGCTCTTCGCTCCATGACGGCGACCAGATCAAGACCATGTTCGCCGATGAACTCGATCGCACGCGGGGACGCTGATGGCACTCAATATCTCGGCATGGTCGATCCGTCATCCGCTGCCGTCTGTCGTCTTTTCGTTCATCCTTCTGCTGCTCGGCTGGGCCTCGTTCACCAAGCTCGCAGTGACGCGACTGCCCTCGGCAGACATTCCCGTGATCTCGGTCGCAGTGTCGCAGTTCGGTGCGGCACCGGCCGAGCTTGAATCCCAGGTTACCAAGACGATCGAAGACGCCGTATCCGGCGTCGAAGGCGTCTGGCACATCACCTCGTCGATCACCGACGGCCTGTCGCTGACCACGATCCAGTTCGCGCTATCGACCAACACGGATCGCGCGCTCAACGACGTCAAGGACGCGGTGACGCGCGTCCGCTCGAACCTGCCGCAGAACGTCACCGAGCCGCTGATCCAGCGCGTCGACGTCATCGGCCTGCCGATCGTCACTTATGCCGCGATCTCGCCCGGCAAGACGCCCGAGCAACTGTCCTATTTCGTCGACGACGTGGTCAAACGTGCCATGCAAGGCGTCCGCGGCGTCGCCCAGGTCGAGCGCATCGGCGGTGTCGAGCGCGAGATCCTGGTCTCGCTCGATCCCGACCGTTTGCAGGCGATGGGACTGACCACCGTCAATGTCAGCCAGAGCCTGCGCGGCACCAATGTCGATGTCGCCGGCGGCCGCGCCGAGATCGGCAAGAACGACCAGGCCATCCGCACGCTGGCCGGAGCCAAGACCCTGAGTGATCTCGCCGGCACCATGATTCCGCTGTTCGCGGGCGGTGAAGTGCGGCTTGACGATCTCGGCACCGTCACCGACACCATCGCAGACCGCCGCACGTTCGCCCGCTTCAACGGCGAGCCGGTCGTTGCACTCGGCATCAAGCGCTCCAAGGGCGCCAGCGACGTCGTCGTCGCGGCCGCTGTACAGAAGCGCATCGATGCGCTCAAGGCGGCCTATCCCGACGTCGACCTGAAGCTGATCGACACGTCGGTCGAATATACCAAGGGCAACTACGAGGCCGCGATATCGACCTTGTTCGAGGGCGCCATCCTCGCCGTCGTCATCGTGCTGCTGTTCCTGCGCGACCTGCGCGCCACCATCATCGCCGCGATCTCATTGCCGCTGTCGATCTTCCCGGCGTTCTGGGCGATGGACATCCTCGGCTTCTCGCTCAACCTCGTCAGCTTCCTCGCCATCACGCTCTCGACCGGTATTCTGGTCGACGATGCGATCGTCGAGATCGAAAACATCGTGCGACACATGAACATGGGCAAATCGCCCTACCGTGCCGCCCTTGAAGCCGCCGACGAGATCGGCCTCGCGGTGATCGCGATCTCGCTGACCATCATCGCGATCTTCGCGCCCGCGAGCTTCATGTCCGGTATCGCCGGGCAATTCTTCAAGCAGTTCGGCATCACGGTGTCGGTACAGGTGTTCTTCTCGCTGCTGGCGGCACGTTTCGTCACGCCGGTGCTGGCGGCCTACTTCCTCAAGCACCACACCCATGAAGAGCCGCCGCCAGGCCGTGTATTGCGGGGCTATCACAGCGTCGTCGCCTGGTCGGTGAAGCACTATTTCTTCACAGTGCTGATCGGCTTCGGGATCTTCGCGGCCTCGATCTGGAGCATCACGCTTCTGCCGCAGGGCTTCCTGCCGACGCAGGACAGTGCGCGATCGCTGATCGCCCTCGAACTGCCGCCCGGCACCCAACTCGCCTACACCGAAAAGGTCACCGAGAACATCGTGACGCAGCTGCGCAAGCGGTCGGAGGTGAAGAGTATCTTCGTCGATGGCGGCCGCATTCCGCCCGGCACCCAGGAAGTCCGGCGCGCATCGCTGATCATCAACTACGTGCCGAAGGCCGATCGCAAGATTACCCAGCGCGAACTCGAATTCTCCATCAGCCAGGAGCTGGAGAATATCCCCGACCTGCGCTTCTGGTTCCTGGACGAGAACGGTCTGCGTCCCATTTCGCTGGTCGTGACCGGCGTCGACGCCAACATCGTCAACAACGTCGCAAGTGAGCTTGCGACGCAGATGAAGCGGATTCCGACGATTTCCAACGTGATCTCGGAAACGTCGCTGGAGCGGCCCGAACTGCGCATCGAACCACGAGCCGATCTTGCGGCGCGGCTCGGCGTCTCGACCGAAAGCCTGTCGCAAACCATCCGCGTCGCCACCATCGGTGACGTCGGACCTGCGCTCGCCAAGTTCGACGTCGGCGATCGGCTGGTCCCGATCCGGGTGCAACTCGAGGATGCCGCGCGCGGCAATCTCAAGACACTCGAGCAATTACGTGTGCCGCTCGGCGAACACGGCGAGAAAGGCGGCGTACCGCTGTCGGTCATCGCCGACGTCAAGCTCGATCAGGGACCGACAAGCATCAACCGCTACGACCGGGATCGTCAGGCGACCGTTGCCGCCGACACCGTCGGCACGACGGCGCTCGGTGATGCCACCAAGCTGATCAACGAACTCCCGGTCATGAAGAGCCTGCCGAAGGGCGTGAAGGTCTCACCGTCGGGCGACGCCGAGAGCCTGAACGAATTGTCCGACGGCTTCGCCACGGCGATGAAGGCCGGCCTGCTGATGGTCTATGCGGTGCTGGTGCTGCTGTTCGGCACCTTCCTGCAGCCGATCACCATCCTGTTCTCGCTGCCGCTGTCCATCGGCGGCGCCATCGCAGCCCTGCTCGTCACTGGCAAGCAGCTCACCACGCCGGTGTGGATCGGCATCCTGATGCTGATGGGCATCGTCACCAAGAACGCGATCATGCTGGTCGAGTTCGCCATCGAATCGATCAACACAGGCAGGCCGCGCGACGAGGCAATGATCGACGCCGGCATGAAACGCGCCCGCCCGATCGTGATGACCACGATCGCGATGGCCGCCGGCATGATGCCGAGCGCGCTCGCGGTCGGCGCCGGCGGCGAATTCCGCTCGCCAATGGCGCTCGCGGTGATCGGTGGCCTGATCTTCTCCACCGTCCTGTCGCTGGTGTTCGTGCCCGCGATGTTCATGGTGATGGACGACCTTGGCGCGCTGATCTGGCGCTTCGGCAAGCGGCTGATCGTGCACAGCGAGGATGCTGAGGCCGGCGGTCATCACGCAGCTGCGCCGACGGATGCGGCGCCAATGCCCAAAAACGTCGTGCACCCTGCGGCGGAGTAAACTCCGTCCGAGCCGGTTCATGCGAGCGAACGGGAATCGTCGCAGCGAGTGAAATTCCTCGCTGCGACCTCCCCGTCCTATTCGTTCCTCGCGATCGACGTCAGCTTGGTCATGTTCCGCAGCAGGATCCGTCCGCGCTGGAGATCCAGGATCGCCTCCTTGCGCCAGGTCTGAAGCTGACGGTTGACGCTCTCGCGGGCGGCGCCGACGAAGACGCCCAGCTGCTCCTGCGAGATGTGCACCTCGGAACCGAAATCGGCTGCGAGCGCGCAGAGACGCCGCGCCAGACGCACTGGCAGGGGCTGCAGCATGGATTCCTCCATGCGCTCGCTCTGCCAGCGGATGCGCTGGCACAACAGCGCGATGATCTTGATCCCAACCTTTGGCTCGCGCTCAAGGAAGGCCAGGAAATCTTCGCGCCGCAGCACGAACAATTCGCTGGCCTCGCCGGCGGTCGCATCGGCGGTGCGGTTCTGACCGTCCAGCACCGCAACCTCGCCGAACAGGTCGCCCGCCCCCATGAAGTTCAGCGTTAGCCGGCTACCGTCGGATGCGCCGGTCTCGATGCGGACCTGGCCGCGGCGTACGCCGAACAGCGCATCACCCGCGTCCCCCTTCTGAAACAGAACCTCGCCATTCGCCAGATGCTGGGTGTGGCAAAGGTTGGACAGCCGCTGGAGTTCGTCCGCGCCGAGATCGGCGAACATGGCATTCATTTTCAGAATGACCGCAAATTCGGCCTGCTTGCTCATTTCAACGTCCTTGTGAATCTATTTGGCAAATCGCTTGGAAAGCATCGTCGTCAGGATCGCGTAAAACCGCTGTTTGGAAGTGTGTCATAAGTCACATAAGTTTGCAGCACCCTCCGATTATTTTTAGCGGCTTGGAGCGGCTTGGCGTCCGGGGATAAACTCTGGGGCAGAGGGCGGGTGCAAAGGACAAGTGCCCCCGCCAGGTCTGACGCCGCTTGCTCGCCGTTGGGAACTCGAGATGAGAGCAGTCAAATTCGCCGGCGCGGCGGTGGTCGCCGTCATCATCGTGGTCGCGCTCCTGCTGGTGATCGGGATCCCCTCGGGCTTCCTGACGTCGAAGATTGCCTCGCGCGTGGAGAGCGCGACCGGCTATCGCATGACCATCGACGGCGGGGCGAAGATCAGCCTGTGGCCGACGCTGAACATCACGCTGAACGATCTCACGCTGCAGAACCCGCGGGATCGCAGCGGCATCACGCGGGTGACGATCGAGCGGGTGCAGGTCGACATGTCGCTGGCCAGCGCATGGTCGGGCCGCCCCGAGATCCGCGAGATCGTCCTCACCCATCCGGTGCTGTACCAGCCGATGCTGCGCGATCGGCTGCCCAATGCCGATACCTCGCCGAAGCCGCTTGCATCCGACATGGCCGGCGCAACCATCGACCGCTTCAAGATCAAGAACGGCGAAGTCGCCTTCTCGCGCGTGCGCGACCGCGTCGAAAGCCGCATCAGCGCCATCGATGCCGACGCCGTCATCGGCCGCGACCGCACCATCAAGGTCACCGGCACGGCGCGCGTCAGCGAGCACCCGGCCAGGTTCGACATCAAGGCGACCACGCCGGCGCCGCCGACGGAGCGGCAGGCCATCCCGGTGGATTTTGCCATCGATATGCCCGACGTGCTGAAGTCCCAGCTCGCAGGTCGTGCCGACATGCGCCTCAACGGCGATGTTGTGATGATCAACGGCATCAACGGCACGCTCGGCGATAGCGCCTTCAACGGCTGGGCCTCGGTCGACATCGCGAGCAAGCCACTGGTGAAGCTCGATCTCGACTTCCAGCGGCTGACAATCCCGCAGTCGCAATCGTCGCAGGATACGTCCGGGCAGCCCTGGAGCGATGCGCCGATCGATGTCTCCGGGCTGAACTATGTCGATGCGCAGTTGCGGATCTCGGCGACCGAAGCCCTCGTCGGCGGGGCGCGCCTTGCGCCGCTGGCGCTCGATGCAAAACTCGCCGGCGGCATCCTGAAGGCGGGCACCGCCAATCTCGGCGCCTATGGCGGCCAGGTCTCGGGCGAGCTGATCCTGGATGCGACCTCCGGCGCACCGAGCTTTGCGATGCATTCCGACATCGTCGGCGTGCGGGCGCTGCCGCTGTTCCAGGGCTTGGCCGACTTCGACCGGATTGACGGCAAGCTGCAGGCCAAGCTGGCGCTGCGCAGCGCCGGACGCAGCCAGCGCGCGCTGATGGCGAACATGCAGGGCACCACCTTCGTCAACTTCCAGGACGGCGCCATCCGCGGCATCAATGTCGCGCAGATGATCCGCTCGCTGACGACGAGCAAGCTGTCCGGCTGGCAAGACAACCAAAACCTCAATCAGAACCAGAACGCCAGCCAGAACCCCAGCCAGGAGCTGAGCACCGACCTGTCGCAGCTCTCCGCCTCGTTCCGCATCGACAAGGGCCAGGCGGTGACGACCGACTTCACCCTGATCGGACCGCTGGTGCGCATCACCGGCGCCGGCACCCTCGCGCTCGACACCAAGATGATGGGCTTCCGCGTCGAGCCCAAGCTCGTGATGACCACCGAAGGCCAGGGGCGCACCTCCGAGCCGGTCGGCTTCGGCATTCCCGTGATGATCTCGGGCCCCTGGTCGCAGCCGCAGATCTACCCTGACATGGCCGGCATGATGGACAATCCTGATGCGGCCTATGCCAAGCTGCGCGAGATGGGCAAGGGCCTGTTCGGCCCTGACGGCGCCAGGCTCGGCGACATCCTGAACAGTTTTGGCCTCGGCGGGACCGCCGCTGCAAATGGCGGCAACGGCACCACGGCCGGCAGCAACACCAATCCTCAGATCCAGCTGCCGAACAACATGCCGATGTCCGGCGGTCAGCTCGGTGAAGCCATCGGCAATCTGATCCAGCAGGGATTGTCCAACAGCCCCCTGTCCAGCGGCACCGGGACCGGCCGGAGCCGCGGCCTGCCGGGCACCTCGACCACGCCCGCCCAAAGCCAGCCGCCGCAGGATCAATCGCTCCAAAATCCGCCAGTCGCCCAGCAGGACAGCCAGCCGATGAACGACGTGATGCGGCAGCTCTTCAATCGGTAGGTTCGGCACCAACGCTTCGGACTCCGACGCAGTGGCGGTGATCCATCCCACCACGAACCGCATCGCTCCTCGCCGCGACTAACCCTCGCCTCGATGGCGAGGCGAGGGTTCGGATGGGAGACGATTGTGGCGCTTGCCTTGCCTTCGCGTGCGTATGATTTGCAGATGCTGGACCGTCCCACCGAGCGTGCGCGCGACCATGGCTGGATCTTTGGCCTGCCGCCGGGCATCCGGAGCGAGCAATGGCCGCTCGATGCCGTCACCGGCTATCCGCTGATGCACGGCTTTACGCTTCTGCTGCCGGACGATTATCGCGTGCATGGCGAGGACATCGTCGCGGTCTCGTTCTTCGCGACCGCGCCCGATCACAATGACGGCGGCGCGCCCGATGATCCAGAAATCCGCGAGGCGGTGGCGGCGCGGCCCACGCATCCGCGCCTCTCGCGCATGACCGACATTCTCGATTACGAATATGCAGCGATACTTCTGACCAAGTCCGAATATGACGGCGCGTTCGCGACGCCGCCGGCGCCGCTCGCACTTGCGACCGCGGAACGACCGCGCTGGTTAGATGTCGGCGGCGCCAGGGCGTTTCACGAATCCGCGCCCGGCCATGCGAGGAAGCTCCTCCCGAGCACGCCACTCGCCGATCTCGCCGAGACCCGTGCCATCGTGCTGGCGGCCCGCACCGATGACCCCAACGCCGGCAAGGGCCCGCAGGATACGCATGTGAAGCACGGGGCACCGACCGGATATCAGCCCTATTACTACTATGTCGATGGTGTCGTGAGCCGCGACAATTTCCGCCTGCACGATTGGGGGAAGAACCATGCGCCCAACCACCTCGGCGGCACCATGCGGCCCTGCCAGGCCGTGCCCGAGATGAGCCCGTTCTACATCGAGTTCGAGGAATATTTCGGCGGCTACAATTTCGGCGGCGGCAACGCACAGCTCGACTTCAGGGACATGAAGTTCGACTGGGCATGCGGCTGATCACGTCCCGCGCTTTGGCCCCATCGCCTCGAACCCTGCCTTCTGCTCGTCGCTCAGATCCGCCTCGAAATCGTCGAGCGCATCAGTGACGCCGCCCACCGCCTGCAGCATCGTCTGGAGTCGCGTCTTCACGGCGGCGAGTCGGGCTTGCGGGGTCGCTTCCGCCTTCATCGGACAGGCGCTCAGCGTCTCCATGGTGCGCAGCGTGGTGCCCTGGAGCACATCGAGCCGGGCGCGTCCGGTGTCGTCGAGCTTGAGCGTGCTGGCAATGTCGTCAGCGGGCCATTGCTGCTGCACAAGCTGCTCATACTTGCGCTGGGCCTGCACATCGTAGCGAGGATCGTAGTTGGGATCGCAGGCTGCTGCCGCCTGCGGGTTCTTGTGCTGGGCCGAAGCAAGCGCGGCCTGGCGCTCCGTCGCCAGCGCATCGAGTTTTGCTTTCTGGCCGTCATCGAGGAGGTCGACGAATTTGTTCAGCGGCTGCGCCAGCGCATCTGTTGCCTTGATCATGGCATCGAGGCGGGCCTGCATCACACCGAGGCGTTCCATCGCCGTTGTGGGCGCCTGTGTCGGGCACGAGGCACGAATGCTATCGCGCGCCGAGGTCCAGGCGGCAACGAAATCGTCGAGCGCCGTTCGCTGCATCTCGTTCGGCTGCACCGCGGCGGCGATCCGGTCGACAGGCAAGCCGCCGGTGTCACTGGCATCGCAGACATTCTCCACTGAGGGGATTTTTCGCGCGCGCCTTCCTTGCGGCGCGGTGTAGGCGGCAAGCTCGGGGGCCGCATAGGGTGCGAAGATCGCGGCATAGATATCGCCATAGCCATAGAGCGAGAGGCTGGTCGTATCGCCAAAGATGATTGCGGTGGTGAGATCGTCCTGCGCGAACGGCCAGAACACGGGCCCGACCCAGCCATAGCTGCCGTCGGGATGACGCCACCACCCCTGCGGACGGCGGCCGCCATGCCAACCCGACAGGGCCGCTCCTGCGGTCAGGGCGGCCCGCAGGACGGCGGGATTGGCGGGCTGACGGTGCTCAGTGCCGCGCGGATCCTGCGACCTCAACGCGGCGTCGCGAGTGCGGCGGCCGCGCACGCCCATGCGCGCGTGGCGCAGGCGCGACATGCCGATGATATGACCGACGGCGAAACGCGCGACACCGAGCGGGCCACCGCGCAGTCCGAACTGCGCCTCCGCCCTGTTGGGCAGCAGCACTGCCAAGACCACAAGGGTTGCGCCAACGAGCGCCAGTCCCAAGCGCGATCTCGACAAGACCGTTGACCTGACCACCGAGCCGACCCCTGAGCTGACCACTTCCTGGCCCTCCTCCAGCGCCAAGCGCGCATCGCGTCGCATGGAGACGACTCGCCCGGGAACCAATTGTTCCGCAGCGAGACGGGCAAAGCGTCGCAGAGAGGTGAGGCATCATCGCGGCGAGTGCCACGATCTGTAGCCTCACTGCGCCTTTTGCGGCACCAGAACGGTCTGGCCGGGATAGATCAGATTCGGATTGCGGATCTTTTCGCGGTTGGCGTTGAAGATCACCGCGTAGCGGGCGCCGTCGCCGTAGGCGAGACGGCTCAGGGCCCAGAGGCTATCGCCGCGGGACACGACCCGGCTGCCACCGGCCTCTGCCGTCGCAGTGCTGAGGGCCTCTGCGGGCGAGGCCGATGCGACCGTCGCGGCCGGCACCCTCGCCATGGACTTGGGTTTGGGCGTCCCCATCAACCGGGGCCGAGCCGCTGATCGCTCCGACGTCGCGGCGAGACGCGGCGACGGCAGGGAAGCGACGACGTCCGATTTGTCGTCGGGCTTTGCGTCAGGCTTCGCTGCCGCAGTGACGCGCGCCGGTGGCGGCGCGACCTCGGCAATCTTCACCGGCATGGTCCGGCTGGACTGCGTGACGGTGCCGTCGGGCGCCCTGGCGCGCAGCGCCAGTTCATAGCTGCCGGCAGGAAGCTTCGGCGGGGTCATCACGAACTGGCCCGACGCATCGGCGACGACGCTGTCGAGCGGCTGGCCGTCGCGCAGCAGCTCGACCTTGGCGCCCGGCGCCGCCTGACCCGCGATCACGGCCGCCTCGCCATGATCGTCAACGCGGGCGACGTCGAAACGCGGACCAGTGTCCGCAACTGAAGGCTGCGGCTTGGCCGGCGCGACATCAGCCAGCGCCGCGACCTGCTCCTGGGTCTCGGCGAGCGCCCCCACCTTCGCGGTGCCGGCCGGTGCCGGCGAGACAGCCGCAGGCGGCGGTGCAGCCGCGGCGAGCTTCTGGTCCTCGGTCTTCTGTTCCGTCCTGGATTCTGTTCCGGCCTCAGCCTTGGCCTTTGTCTTGGCGTCTGTCTTGGCCTCACCCTTGGGTTCGACCTTGGCTTCGACGTTAGCCTGGGCTGTGGGTTGGACCTTCACCTCAGGCTTGCTCTCGGGCTTCGCGACCGCGGCGACCTCGGTGCTCGACCCGCCAGGCAGCATACGGCGAAGCTCGGTCGGACCGATCACCATCACGGTGCCGGCCACCGCCAGCAGACAGAATGCAATGAAGGCCTTGGATGCGGTGATCATCAGTCCTCAAACCAAATTCCTGGGTCGCAAATCGACCCCGGCAAATTGCGCCGTTTTGGCTGCGGCAGCAAGACGGTCGAAGGGATGAACCCGGCCGGCCCTATCCGCGTCAAATGAGCGAAGCCGCCTCGCGACCAGTCCCGAAGCCCGTTCCTGGCGGCCATTTTTTAGGAATTTCACCATGACTGCATTTCGCCGCACCGCGCCATGGCTGGCGCTTGCCCTGACGCTCGCCGCCTCCCCCGCGCTTGCCACCTCCGGTCCGGCGCCGGGGTTCGTCCTCACCGACAATGCCGATCTCGCCTTCACCTCGCCCGACGGCGCCACCAAGCTCGAGCAATACATGAAGGATGCCGGCGACTGGGACGTCAAATGGCAGGTCTGGGCGCGGCGCGGCGATCAGATGACCGAACTGAAGCCGGAGCAGGGCTATGGCGCCGGCTTCCGCTTCACCAGCGACTCGCAATGGCTGGTGCGGATGCAGAAGACCGGCTCGGGCGAGCAGGATCTGTTTCTTTACCATGTCGAGAACGGCGCCTTCGTCAACGCCACAAGGAAGTCGCTCAGCGATCTTGCCTGGGCCTATTTTCACAGCCGGCCCGACACCGGGAATATGAAGCTCGACTACCACATCTCGGCCAATCTCATGAAAGGCACCGAGGATGCTTATCGCTGGCTCAAGGTCGACTGGCCCAACAACCGCTACCTCTTGATCTCGCTGTCGGGCGAAATGGACAAGCATCCGAAGAACGTCGCCGTGAAGGGATTAGCGGACTGGAAATGCCGATACGATCTCAAGACCGGCAAATTCGACGTGCCGCCGATGTTCGCCAAGAGCAACGCGGAGGCGCTGAACTGGGAGATCAAGCGATGAGGCCGCGATGGTCACTTGTGCGACGGGAACCAACTCGCTGATTCCGCTTCGATTCATATTTCCCTAACCCTGACTGGTAACCGGGTCTTTTCGGTTTTGCTGCACCTTGCATCCCACGGGAGGACTGGATGGGTGCATCAATCCGATGGACTGCGCGACTGCGCGCGCTGCTTCGCCAGTGGCGGGGCGCGCCGCTGACGTGGCTGATCGTCGGCGGCTTCGTGCTGATGGCGGCGATGGCCATCGGCACCGGACTGACCGTCGACCGCTTCCGCCAGAACGCGATCGAGAGCGGTCGCGACAGCCTGGAGAGCTCCGTCCGTCTGCTCGCCCGCCATTTCGACCGCGAGTTCGAGGACTTTGCAGTGCTCCAGAAGAGCATCATCGCGGAGCTCGAAAGCCACGGCATCGATTCCCCCGACGTGTTTCGCAGCGAGATGGGCACCCTCGCCGTGCACGAGGTGCTGCGCACCAAGGCCAGCGGCTGGTCCGATGTCGCCGGCGCCAATGTGTTCGATGCCAACGGCGTGCTGATCAACTCGTCGAAGCGCTGGCCCGTTGCCGACATCTCGGTGTCCGATCGCGGCTATTTCATTAGGCTCAAGAACGATCCGGCCTCGCAGGAAGAGGTCGAGGTCGTGCCCGGCCGGTTCGGCACTGGTCCGGCAATCGTGTTCGCCCGGCGCGTCTCCGGACCACGTGGCGAGTTCCTCGGCCTGGTGTCGCGGGCGATTACGCCGGAGCAACTCGAATCCTTCTTCGCCTCGACCGGCCTCGGCGAGGAATCCTCGATCGCGATGCACCACCAGAACGGCCAGTTGCTCGCGCGCGTTCCGCATGTCGACGACATGATCGGGCAGAACTATCGCACCGGCTCGCCGGAGCAGATGGCCGTGTTCGAGCGCACGTTCGTCACCACGCAACTTGCCAGCCCGATCGACGGCAAGGACCGCATCGTCGCCTCGCGCATGCTGACCGGCGAGCCGCTGGTCGTGGTCGCCACCAAATCGCTGGACGCAACGCTCGCGACCTGGCGCACCCAGACCAAATTCTTCGTCACCGTCGCCGTGCTGTCGATCGGCCTGCTCGTGCTCACGCTGTTCCTGATCTTCCGCCAGGTGACGCATCGCGTCTCGCTGGAGAAGCAGCGGCTCGACACCGCGATGAACACGATGACGCAGGGCCTCCTGATGTTCGACCAGGACGAACGGCTCATCGTCTGCAATCGCCGCTACATCGACATGTACGGGCTCTCGACCGCGGTGGTGAAGCCCGGCGCCTATTTCCGCGACGTGATCCAGCATCGGGCCGACACCGGCTCGTTCGACGGCGACGTCGATTCCTATTGCGATGACATTCTGGACAGCGTCGGGCAGATCCAGAGCACCGTCGTCGAGACCTCCGACGGCCGCCTGATCGAGATCAAGAACCAGCCCGCCGCGGCCGGCGGCTGGCTCGCCACCCATAACGACGTCACCGCGCGCATCCGCGCCGACGAGCGCATCGCCCATATGGCGCATTACGACGCGCTGACCGACCTGCCCAACCGCGTGCTGATGCGCGGCCATCTGGAACGCCGCGTCACGGAGCTTGCCCAGGGCAAGCCGTTTGCGATCCTCTATATCGACGTCGACGAGTTCAAGGGCGTCAACGATTCGCTCGGCCACGAGGTCGGCGACGAATTGCTGCGCCAGGTCGCAAGCCGCCTGCGCGCCTGCGTCAGCGGCAACGACCTGGTGGCGCGGCTCGGCGGCGACGAGTTCGCGATCGTCAAGGCCGGGACCTGCGACCAGGCCGAGCTGTCTGCGCTGGCCGAACGGATCCTGACATCGCTGCGCATGCCGGTCGATTGCAAGGGCCAGGAAATCACGAGCGATGCCAGCATCGGCATCGCGATCGCGCCCGACCACGGCGACAATCTCGAAGACCTGCTCAAGCGCGCCGATCTCGCGATGTACGCGGCGAAGTCGGAGGGCCGCGGCACCTTCCGCATCTTCGTGCCGGAATACGACGCCAAGGCGCGGCAGCGCCGCCAGCTCGAGCTCGATTTGCGGCAGGCGCTGGTGCGCGGCGAGTTCGAAGTGCATTACCAGCCGCTGGTCGATCTCTCCGCCAATATCGTCAACGGCTGCGAGGCGCTGCTCAGGTGGCGCCATCCGGAACGCGGCATGGTCTCGCCCGCGGACTTCATTCCGGTTGCCGAGGACACCGGCCTGATCGGCGAGATCGGCGAATGGGTGCTGAAGCAGGCCTGCACCGAAGCAGCTTCCTGGCCCGGCGACATCCACATCGCGGTCAACGTTTCACCGGTGCAGTTCCGGTCCAAGACGCTGGCATTGAAGGTAGCCTCTGCGCTCGCCGAATCGGGCCTCGCGCCGGGGCGGCTCGAGCTCGAGATCACCGAAACCGTGCTGATCCGCGACGACGAAGAGGCGCTGACGATCCTCCAGCAGCTGCGCGAGCTCGGCGTGCGCATCGCGCTCGACGATTTCGGCACCGGCTATTCATCGCTGAGCTATCTGCATCGCTTCCCGTTCGACAAGATCAAGATCGACCGCAGCTTCATCAGCGACATCGGCCAATCCGAGGATTCCTCCCCGATCGTCCAGGCCGTGGTGCACATGGCCGCCGCCCGCCACATGGCGACGACCGCCGAAGGCGTCGAGACCGAAGCCCAGCGCGAAGTGCTGCGCCAGCTCGGATGCAGCCAGATGCAAGGCTGGCTGTTCAGCCCGGCGGTGCCGGCGGCAAAGCTGAAGCAATTGCTGTCGAGGCAGGCGGCCGCGGCTTAGGCGTGTGCGCCCGCGGATCGCGGCGACGACGCTGCGCCCGTGTTCGACCGAGCCGCCCGGCGAGTTGAGGATGAGAACGAGCCGGCGCGGGTCCGTCTTGTAACGGATTGACGCTTGCCGAACGCCATTTTCGGTAACTCCCGACATGCAGATCGGCCGCAATCTAGGGGCGTCCCCCATAAGATTAGCGCTAAGCCGCACCGGCAAATTCTCATGATCTGGAGCGATCATCCCGTCCGGGAAAATAGGATCGAACACTGCAGCTTGCGGTTATTGCTCCGCTGAGACGACCGGAACTCCCGGCGGCGGGCATCACCCGGCATTGCATCACGCACGTCGCAGACGCCTTGCGTCTGCGCGGGCGTATGCGTGCGAATGATCCAACGAGGCGACATGGCGATCGCGTATCTCCGGATGATCCCTCTCGTGGCGGTTGTCGCCCTGACCGGCATGCCCGCGGACGCCCGTGACGATGGCCGCTTCGCGAACTCGCCCCTCAAAGGCTGGTTCGAGAGCCTGCGCAGCAAGGGTGGCGGCCCCTGCTGCGCGGATGCCGACGGCACGGCGCTCGATGACGTCGATTGGGAGACGCGCGGCGGGCATTACCGCGTGAGGATCCAGAGCGAATGGATCGACGTGCCCGATGACACCGTGATCACCGAGCCGAACCGCGTCGGCCGCACCATCGTCTGGCCTTATTATGTCGGCGGCCGCACCATGATCCGCTGCTTCATGCCGGGCAGCATGACGTGAGCGTTCGAGAAAGATGATCAGGGCTCACCGGTATCGCCGACCAGGCCGCGAAGCTGCTCGATATCGATAATTGAGCCTTCGAACGTCGAGACGACCGGCTCCAGCGATGCATCGTCGTTCAAAAACTTCTCGACGGTGCTCAGCACATCCGAGGCGCTACGCGCGACGACCATCAACGATCCGACTTTCACGAGGAAGGGCAAGTGCTACTCCGGCGTCTTGAAGCCTGGCGAGCACAGACATTCGCTGACGTGCGAACTGGTTTTCAGGGGTCTGCACTGTCTCAGCAATCGTCGCTTCTGCATTCGGAGTTTCCCAGACTCCTGCCCGCGTCAACTATAGCCAGCGTCAAACCTCAATCAACCCATTGTTTTTAAAAGAGTATCTTACTCATAAGCCCGTTTTCAGGCCTCTTGGGGAACTTTAGCCGAATGAGTAAGTTGAGTAATCTACTCACCCGCTATGGCGAGAAAGGGCTATGCAGGATCTTCGCGGAGAACGTCTTCAAATCATGCTCACCCCGGACGAGCTTTCGCTCGTCGATGATTTCAGATTCAGGCGCCGCATGCCGACCCGGGCGGCGGCAATTCGGGAATTGCTGAGATTGGGATTAGCCACCACGCCCGTCCAGGCCGACGGAAGCCGCTCCAGCCATTACGGCCTGTTCGATCGCGGGCCGGATGGGCACAAGCCCCGTGGCGATGGCAATCAGGAGTCGGGCTAGCCGAAACAGATATGGATGCTCGTTCAGCGTCCGCTCAGACTGGTGCCGATACATCAGTATCGATCTTTTTTCGCACCTTGTATTCGCGCGGCGTTCCCATATCTCACCGGCATGATGAAGCTCACACGCGTTCAGGACCAGGCCATTCAGGCGCTCATGGCCGGCATCGTCGGTGCCGAGACATTCGATCATGCCTTCGCGGGCATCCGCTTCGATGAAATCGAGGGCACGATGCTCTATGCCTTCGCCAGGAACGAAGATGTCGCGTCCGACATCGAGGACAGCTACTCGCCTCTCATCGCCGCCGTCGCCTCGCGGGTGCTCAACAAGCAGGTCGACGTCGTCGTCGTGATGCCCAAGGTCTTGCAATAACGTCCTGCAATAAGCTTCCGGATTAGCGTCTTGACGCAACCCACCGGCCTGCATGGGCCGGGCGTGACCTTGCGATCAAACCACGTTACCCTCTTGAGACAAGAACAAGAGGAAACGCCAATCGTGTACGACTACATTATCGTGGGCGGCGGCTCGGCAGGGTCCGTGCTGGCCCACCGGCTCTCCGCCAGGAGCGCCAACAAGGTTTTGCTGTGCGAAGCCGGACAGGACACACCGCCGGGCAACGAGCCGGCCGAAATCAGGGACAGCTATCCCGGCACCGCCTATTTCGACCCGCGCTTTCACTGGACCGAACTCAAGGTCACCACCCAGGTCGTCAGCCACAACAATCCGAACGAAAGCCGCCCGCCCTTGCGCAAATACGAGCAGGCGCGCGTGCTCGGCGGCGGCTCGTCGATCAACGGCCAAATGGCAAACCGCGGCGCACCGACCGATTACGACGAGTGGGACGCGCGGGGCGCCGAGGGCTGGCGTTGGAACGACGTGTTGCCCTTCTTCAAGAAAGTCGAGCGCGACCTCGATTTCGACGGCCCGTATCACGGCAAGGATGGCCGAATTCCTGTGCGACGCATTCCCAGAGAACACTGGACGCGGCATTCGCAGGCTTTCGCCGACGCCTTCCAACAGGCCGGCCATCAATATCTGCCTGACCAGAACGGCGAGTTCGTCGACGGCTATTTCCCGGTAACGCATTCCAACCAGGCAGAGCAGCGCGTCTCGGCTGCGATGGGTTATCTCGATCGCGACACCCGCAAGCGCGCCAACCTCACGATCTCCACCAACACGCAGGTCAGGGAGCTGATCTTCGAGGGTACGGCATGCGTCGGCGTGAAGGCGGTGATTGACGGGCGCGGGCAGGAATTCCGGGGGCGCGAGATCATCCTCTCCTCCGGCGCCATCCACTCCCCGGCACATCTCTTGCGCGCCGGCATCGGCCCGGTCGGCCATCTCAAGGACATGGGCATTCCGGTGCTGATGGGCCTCGCGGGTGTCGGCCAGCGCCTGATGGATCATCCCTCGATATCGCTGTCGTCTTTCGTCCGCCGCGGCGCGCGCATGAACGAGCACACGCGACGCCACATGCAGCTCGGCTTGCGTTACTCGTCCGGGCTGCCGGGCGTTCCGAAGGGCGACATGTTCGTCGTCCTGCTCAGCAAATCAGCCTGGCACGCGGTCGGCGCGCAGATCGGTTCGGCGCTGACCTTCGTCAACAAAACCTATTCCGAGACGGGGCAGGTGAAGCTCGCCTCACGCGATCCATCGGCCGAGCCGGTCGTCGAGTTCAATTTGCTGTCCGACCGGCGCGATCTCGAGCGCCTGATGAGCGGCTTCCGCAAGATGGCGGCCATTCAAATGAGCGACGCCGTGAGGGCGGTGACCGACAAGCCGTTCCCGGCCGCCTATACCGACAAGGTGCGCAAGATCGGCGTGGTCAACACCAAGAACAGGATTCTGACCAAGATCGCCGCGACCTTGATGGATGGGCCGGCAGCGCTGCGCCACTATCTGATCGACAATTTCGTGGTCGAGGGTTTTACCTTTGATGACGTGATCAACGACGACGAGGCGCTGGAAGCCTTCGTGCGCAAGGCCACCATCGGTGTGTGGCACGCCTCGTGCTCGTGCCGCATGGGTCGCGCCAATGATCCGATGGCGGTGGTCGACACGGAGGGGCGCGTCAGAGGTATTCAGGGCCTGCGCGTCGTCGACGCCTCGATCTTCCCGGTGGTGCCATGCGCCAACACCAATTTTCCGGTGTTGATGTCAGCGGAGAAGATCGCGGCGTCGATGATGCAGTAATCGCTGCGGGACGAGGTCCGGAAACTGAAGGCAAATCCGAACCGGACCTCAAGCCGCAGGCTTGGAAAAGCAGGCTTGGAAAAGCAGGCTTGGGGAAGACGAATGCTTACACCCGAGGCTTGGCCGCGTGCGCTTCGACAATCTCGGCGTCCGGATGGGCGACGATGGTGGCGAACATGATGCCGCTGATGATGAGCGACCAGGCGGTGTCCCAATAAATCCAAAACACGTTCCAGCCTCCTTTTGCCGGCCTCCGTCGTGGCGTCCTCCACCCGCGAGAGCGAAGTAACGGCGCGAGGAGGACGCCGTTCCCGGGCGATGCCAGCGCGGGCCTGCGGCTTGAGCAAGGGCAGGCGAAGCTTAGCGCTTTCCAGTGTTGGTCGGCGAGGCCTTGCCACCGGTTTGATCGGGTTTGCCGGTGTGGCGCTTTGCCACGACATCTTCATCGTGCGCGCCCTCGCGCGGACGCGGCGGCGGCTTGGGCTGGCCGGACTGGCCGCCGTGCTTGCCACCCATGTCGGGTTTACCTTCGAGGTCGTTTTCGCGGGGCATGCCGGGTCAATGCGCTCGGCCGGCAATGGTTCGTAATTTGCTCGTGCGCTGTTCGGCTGTGAACGAGTTCATAGGATCGTCGCCTTTTGCGGTGCACGATGGTTGGTGCGCTGGGGGCGCATCGAACCTTCGACGGGATTTGGCCTGATGCGGAAGCAACTTGTTGCCTGGACCATCCTGAGCTCCGCTCTGGTCGCCATCGCCGTATGGTCCGTGCTCGGCCCGCCCGACCATGTGGCCGGTCCGCACCTGCCCTCGCGCGACCTGACAGCGTCGATGCGGTGAATTCGGCCCTCCGGTTCGCTCACCCTGCGACCGATACAATTTCGGCATCGATCGATCCCATCTGAAATTTGGTGCCGGGGAACACGAGCCGCTATTCTTTGCCGCAAAACGACAACGCAAACCGGCAGGAGGAAGCCCTTGACCAGACCAACACGTCTCGCATCCCGCGCACCAATCGCCACCACTCTCTTCGCCGCTCTTGCCCTCGTTTCCGGAGTCCGTGCCGGCATGGCCGAAACCTTCGCCTATGTCGGCAATGCCGACTCCAACACCATCAGCGTGTTCAAGATCGCCGAGAACGGCGAGATGACGCCGGTGCAGACGGCCGCCTTCACCGGCGTCGAAAAGCCCGGCGCCTCGACACCGCTCGCGATCACGCCCGACCACCGCGTGCTGATCGCCGGCGTCCGTTCGCAGCCGTTCCTCGCCGTGAGCTTTGCGATCGATCCCAAGACGGGCCAGCTCAGCCATATCGGCAACGGTCCGCTCGCCGACAGCATGGCCAACATCGCCATCGACCGTGGCGGCAAGGTGCTGTTCAGCGCCTCCTATGGCGGCAACAAGGTCGCGCTGAATCCACTACAAGCGAACGGCGTCGTCGCCGAGCCCAAGCAGGTGATCCCGACGGGGCTCAATGCGCACGCCTTCCTGCCCTCGCCCGACAATCGTTTCGTGTTCGCGACCAATCTTGGCTCGGACCAGGTGCTCAGCTTTGCGTTCGACGCCGCCGCCGGCACGCTGGCGCCGAGCGATCCGCCGGCGATCAAGACGCCGGAGAAATCGGGGCCGCGGCATTTCGTGTTCCACCCCAATGGCAAGTTCGTCTATCTTATCCACGAGCTGAACGGCGACGTCGCTGCCTACAGCTATGAAGCCAAGAGCGGAGCCTGGGGCGAAATCCAGCGCACCACTGCGCTGCCCGAAGGCTTTAACGGAAAACCCTGGGCTGCCGACATCCATATCACCCCGGACGGCCGCTTCCTCTACGCGTCCGAGCGGACCACCAACACGCTCACGGCCTACAAGGTCGATGCATCAAGCGGCAAGCTGACCACGATCGGCAGCGTGCCGACCGAGAAGCAGCCGCGCGGCTTCAACATCGATCCGACCGGCCACTACCTCGCAGCAGTCGGCGAGCTCTCCGACGGCATGACCGTCTACGCCATCGACCAGACCAGCGGCGCGCTGAGCAAGCTGAAATCCTACGCCACCGGCAAGAAGCCGAACTGGGTGGAATTTTTGACGTTGAAGTGAGGGTGGCTGTTACCCCCAAAGAAGCCTTCCATAAGATGTCGTCATGCCCGGGCTTGTCCCGGACATGACGAGTAGACGAGGCATGGCTAACCAGCGAACCTTAGCTCCGGTTCGGTAGACCAATTCAACAGGCGGCTTTGCGCCGCCTGGGTTGCTGCGGCATTTCTCATCCGGTCAGCCCATGGCCCGCCGCCATCGCTTCTGCTATCGATTGAAGCCGTATCGATTGAAGCCTTGCGGCCAACCGGAATGACCGATGCGTTCATTGCCTGCGCGTTCCCTCTCCCAGACCTTCGTTGCTCTCGCCGGACTGGTGCTGCTCTCGGCCCAGCCCGCGCGCGCGGCCGATGACGATGCGCCCAAGGGGCCGGCGGTCACGGTGCTGAAGGCGGCCAAATCCTGCTTCTCGGACATCGTCGAAGCGACCGGCAACATCATCGCACGCGAGGAAACCTCGGTGCGGCCCGAGCGCCCGGGGCTGAAGGTAACGGAAGTGCTGGCCGAAGCCGGTGAGACCACGACGGCCGGCCAGGTGCTGGCCCGGCTGGCGCTGCCCGAAGGCGGCACGCTCCAGGTCACCGCGCCCGTCGCCGGCGTCATCGCCACCTCGACCGCGCAGATCGGCAATTTCGCCTCGGCCAAGGGCGAGGCGCTGTTCACCATCGTGGCGCGCAGCGAATACGACCTCGTCGGCCTGGTCGCGACCAACGATGTGCGAAAGCTCGCGGTCAATCAGCCCGTCACCGTGCGGATCTCCGGCGCAGGCGATATTGATGGCAAGGTGCGCCGCATCGGTCCGACCGTCGAGGCGAACATCCAGCAGGGCTTCGTCTATATCGGCATCACCTCGCAGAAGCGTCTGCTGATCAACGCGAGCGGTCGCGCGCTGATCAAGACAGGGCAGAGCTGCAATGTCGCGGTGCCGCTGACAGCGGTGCAATATTC
Source organism: Bradyrhizobium manausense (assembly GCF_018131105.1). Classification (NCBI taxonomy): domain Bacteria; kingdom Pseudomonadati; phylum Pseudomonadota; class Alphaproteobacteria; order Hyphomicrobiales; family Nitrobacteraceae; genus Bradyrhizobium; species Bradyrhizobium manausense. The sequence goes on from NZ_JAFCJI010000008.1 coordinate 68,727, forward strand.
GTCCGCCGGCACCGTGGTGCAGGTGATCCGCCGCAATCGCGTCGAGACCAAGCGCGTCGAGACCGGATTGATGTCGGGCGGCAATATTGAGGTCCGCGATGGCCTCAACGAAGGCGATATCGTCGTCGCCCGCGCCGGCGCGCTCTTGCGCGAAGGCGATCCCGTGCGCCCGGTGATGGCCGCGGAAGCGGCGAAGTAGAGCTGCTCGTGTGTCCCGGACGTGCTGCAGCGTGTAACGCTGCTGCGCAGAGCCGGGACCCATCTGTCAGCAAGCGATAGGCTTAAAAGAATAGGCCCCGGCTCTGCGTCGCATCATTGCATGATGCGCCGCGTCCGGGGCACGAGACGTCGCAAGCCTTCAGGAAACTAGCCGCCGGCCTGATCGAAATGCACGTCCTCGAGCAGCGAGGACGACACCGTCGGGACCTGGTCGCCTTCGGAGGCGCGGGAGATGGCGACGCGGGTCTTGTTGAAGACGCTTTCGGCGGTGCCCTGCGCATTGAGGTTGTTGAGGAGCTCGCCGACCAGCGTCGAGTGCTCGCCCTTGCCGTCGTCGACGACCTTGCCGGGCGAAGCGGAAGAGAGGATCAGCGCATTGTCGGGCGTGCCGATCGGCGCGAGACCATGCGAATACGAGCGGAAGCGGCGCTCATAGGGGTTGCGGCGCGAGGCATCGACCACGACGAGCTTGGCCTTGGCGCCCTGCTCCTTCATCATCTCGAGAACGCCTTCGATCGAAACGCCCTGGCGGCGGACGTCGCTTTCCTTCCAGATCACGGCATCGACCGGCAGCATGTAGCTCTCGCGGCCGGCCTGCACGCCGTAGCCGCCGAAGAACAGCATGACGGTGGTGTCGCGCGTGATGCGGGACTTCAGGCGGTTGACGGCACGGACCATGTCGTCCTTGCTTGCGTCTTCCACCATGTCGACGTCAAAACCGTTCTTGCGCAGGCTCGAGGACAGCGCGCGCGCGTCGTTGATCGACTGCGTCAGCGGCATGCTGGCGTCGGGATAATGACCATTGCCGATGACGAGCGCGAGACGCGAGGTTTGCCCAACCGGGTTCGTGACCTGGTCGGTCGAAACGGCCCTGGCGGCGTCGAACGAGCGCATGTTGAGGGCAGCGTGCGCGCCGATCGCCAGCGACACCGTGCCGATGAGGGCTGCCGCGAGGACGATCGAGCGTCGGGAAATGTCGAGCTGCCTTACATTCATCTCGGTTCATTCCTGTCAGTGCCAAAGACCGGCCAAGCGCGCGCACACTGTTTGAGTAGCGCGATGGGGTCTTTAGGTTTGAGGATTGGCCGGGGATGTGTCCCCGAATTGCGCGCAATTTGCGGCGCCGCAACAAACAAACCCTTAACCTGAGATCACCGACCGGGCAATAGATCGCTCCAAATTTGATCTAAGCCGCTGAATGTATTAGTTAATTACAGGATCAAGATTCCTCCTTTTTTGGTATCCCCGTAGCCTTCCGGGGGCGCAATTATGCAGCCAATGCGTCGGGTTTTCTGTGACTTTCGTCACGTTTGTATTTCTCGCGAATCCGGGTAGCTTTTTCAAAGACTTGAGGGGCGGGTCCCCAGCCAGGCCCCTGCGAAAGTCCCGCGCGACCAGGTATTTCATGAGCTTTCATTATTTCGCAGGTGCCGCGTGCCGGGCGCTGACGGCCCGGAAAGACGGCCCGTCGCTTTATGACGTCTGCGATCCTGTATTGTCGGGCCAAGCCAGCGGCGATCCACATCTGGCCAAGTTCTACAAGACCGCGCTCGGCAATCCCGCGCTGCGGGTGCTGCTGCGCCGGGCGGGCCTTCCCGAGCTGCGCGACGAGGCCAGGCTGATCCGGCTGCGCGAGGCTTTGGTCCGCGCCCGCGACGATGCCGAGCCGGATTGGACAACAGTCGGCCAGCCCATCGCCGAACTCGTCGACAGCCTTGCGCTCGATCATCCAAAGCCGCCGCCGGCGGTCTTCATCGGCTCGGCACCGTCGCAGGCGCAGATCGACGGCGTGATTCGCGACTGCGCGCAGCATCTGATCGGCTCTTACCGCAAGAACGGTTTCCTGCCGACCTATGCCGCCTTCAACCTGATCGGCGATCCTGATTTGCGCGGGCGCGAGCTGATCATGGCACTTACAGGTTTGAACGCACGCGGCTACAAGAACTCCTCGCTGCTGTTCAACCTCGCCCGCGTCTTCATCGCACGCTCGCCGGCGCGTGCCGTGATCAATCCGCCATGGACCGGCATCGCCGAGCCGATGTGGGAGCCGGTGCAGATCCGTCACCGCTCGGCCTATTACGATGCGTTCTTCATTGAAGCGCTGCTAAGCTATGTCGAGACCGGCCTCGCCTCGCCGACAGACAAGACGGCCGCCGAGCGCGCCATCGCCGACATGGTCGATTTCTGCGTCAATATCAGCCGCGAGGAGGTCGAGGGTAGCGGCGGTGCGCGCTTCAACGTCATCACCGCACTCGCGCCCGCGCCGCATCCACGCTTCTCGCGCTATTTCGCCCAGATCAAGCAGGACCTCGGCTTCGGCGTCTACGTGCCTGATTGCGACACCACGGCGTGCTCGATCTCGGCTGCGACGCAGGCCGGCTGCACCGATCCGATCATCGACCAGCCGCTTCTGGATTTCTACGCGGGCTATCAGGTGCTATCAGGCGTCAACGAGCCGCGCGTGACGGTGCCGCTCAACGACCACATCGATTACGAAGGCGGCGTTGCGACCTGGATCGACAATCTCGAGGGTGAACGCCCGTACGGCAACGATCTCGATCCCACCCTCAATCTCGACATTCTCGAGGTGAGCTTCCGCAACCTGACGCGCTGGAAAGTCCTGGAGACGCCGTCACGGCTTGCGACCATTCATCGCATCATCGGGTTCCAGAAACGGCTGGCCGCGAGCGGTGCCTTCGCCAATCCGCGCTCGCACATCTACTACCTGCCGGAGCTCTACAGCGCCTATTTCGGCCGCTGCTATGCGGCCTTCCTGGCGCTGCCGCTGGCGGCCCAGGCCGTGATCGATCCCGATGGCGATTTCGATTTCATCCGGCATCGCGTGCTGGCCTACGTCAAGGGCGAGCTGATGGCAGCGGAGATGAATGTGTTCGACGCCGCATTGGCGCTGATCGCGCTCGGCCATCTCGGCGCCGACCCGCGCGCCTTCGCGCCGGCGCTGAACGTGATCGTCGAAGCCGTCGGCGAAGGCGGTCGCCGCGGCCCGTTCCGCGCCTATGAATGGAACAAGATGAAGACCCCGACGCGGATATTGGTTGGTGGGCCGGAGGTGACGTCGGCGTTTGTGCTGATGGGACTGGCCGTGGCGAAGCGGGCGATGGCACGGGGCTGAGGTTACCGAAGTCTCGTGTCCCGGCTCTGCGGCGCGGCGTTGCACGCCGCACCGGACACGAGCAGTGTTCGACCAATGACGGGAAGTTGAAAGTCGCCGTGTTAAGCATATGCTGTCCGAGTGGTCCAAAGCCGACCACAATTGCGCGCCTCTATCGAAATTTCATCACACCCGGACCGGCATGTTGCGAAAATTCCTGATTGCGCTGTCTTTGCTTTGCTTGCCCTCGCTGGCGCAGGCGGCCGACATCACCGGGACCGCAAAGGTCCGCGACGGCGATTCCGTCCTGATCGGCAGCACGCGGATCCGGCTCGGCGGCATCGATGCACCCTCGGTCGACCAGCTCTGCCTCAACACCAAGACCGAACGCTGGACCTGCGGCGTCGCCGCACGCGACGAGCTCGCCAAATTCAGCGAGGGCAAGACCTGGGTTTGCCATGCCCGCTCGATCGACCGGCGCGGCCGCACCGTGGCGCGCTGCGAAGTCGGCGGCGAGGACATCCAGAAATGGCTGGTGCGCAACGGCTGGGCGCTGGCCTATGTCCGCCTCTCGAAGGACTACCAGGCCGACGAAGCCGCTGCGCGCGAGGCCAAGGCCGGGATGTGGCAGGGCGCCTTCATCGCCCCCTGGGACTGGCGCGTGCGCAACAAGAAGACGGCGATCCTGGGCGCCACCAAGCCGCCGGAAGGCGCCCGTGCGGTTCTGCTGGCCTCGGCCTCCGGGCCGGTCGCGCCCTCGCCGGACTGCACCATCAAGGGCAACGTCAACACCGCAGGCGAGTGCATCTACCACACCAAGACCAGCCGCTGGTACACCCAGATCAAGATGAATATCAGCAAGGGCACCCGCTGGTTCTGTTCGGTCGAGGAGGCGGAGGCCGCTGGCTGCCGCGAGACCAAGAGATAAGAGCCTCAGACCTGCATTTTGCGCGCTTTTCTCGGGCCGCCGGGCCGCGTAAAAGTGTTGTTACAGCGACCCACCATCCGTCTTCACGACACAAGGAAGATAGCAATGACCGTTCGCGCGGGCCGGGAGTTTCTGGCCATCCCCGGGCCCACCACGATGCCTGACGCGGTGCTGCAGGCAATGCATCGCCCGGCGATCGACATCTACTCGAAACAGATGACCGATCTGACCGACGGCCTGCTCCGGGACATCTCGAAACTGTTTGCGACCAAGGGCAAGTCCTACATCTATATCGCCAACGGTCACGGCGCCTGGGAAGCGGCGCTGAGCAACGTGCTGTCGCGCGGCGACAAGGTGCTGGTGCTGGAGAGCGGACGCTTCGCGATCGGTTGGGGAAATGCGGCGTCGCTGATGGGCGCCGAGGTCGAGGTGCTCAAGGGCGACTGGCGCCGTGCGGTTCGGCCGCATGAGGTCGAGGAGCGGCTGCGCCGCGACACCGAACACAAGATCAAGGCCGTCGTCGTCGTCCAGATCGACACCGCCTCGGGCGTGCAGAACGACATCGAGGCGATCGGCAAGGCGATCAGGGCGGCCGGCCATCCCGCACTCTACATGGTCGACACCGTCGCTTCGCTCGGCTGCATGCCGTTCGAGATGGACAAATGGGGCGTCGACGTCGCGATGTCCGGCTCGCAGAAGGGCCTGATGACGCCGCCCGGCCTCGGCTTCGTCTCCGCTGGCGCGCGCGCACTGGAAGCGCACAAGACTGCGAACATGTCGACACCCTATTGGAGCTGGAGCGAGCGCGAAGGCACCGAGCATTATCGCAAATATGCCGGCACAGCGCCGGTGCATCTCCTGTTCGCGCTGCGCCAGGCCATCGACCTCCTGCACGAGGAAGGCCTGGAGAACGCGTTCCGCCGCCACGCTTTGCTCGGCGAAGCCACGCGCCGCGCTGTCGGCGCATGGTCGGAGGGCCAGGTGCTCGGCTTCAACGTTGCGGAAGCCAACGAACGTTCCAACACCGTGACCACGGTCACCATGACCACCGGCCACGATCCCGCGTTGCTGCAACGCTATTGCAAGGAGAAGTGCGGCGTCGTGCTCGGCACCGGCATCGGCGATCTCTCGGGCCAGGCCTTCCGCATCGCCCATATGGGCCATGTCAACGCGCCGATGTTGCTCGGCACGCTCGGTGTCATCGAGATCGGCCTCAACGCGCTGAAGATCCCGCACGGCAAGGGTGGGCTCGAGGCCGCTGTGTCGTATCTCGGCGAGCAGGTGGCGGTGTAGGGCGGAGGCGCAGCTACAAACTCCAATGTCGTCCCGGCGCAGGCCGGGACCCATACCGTGTGATCTCACGATAAGACGCGGTCGAAGTACCGAAGCTATTCACTTCGTCACACTCCTCCCTGTGGTTATGGATCCCGGCCTGCGCCGGGACGACGGCGGAGTGTTTGGCGACTACTGCGGCACCCGATACACCTCGACCTGCGCCTTCAGCTCATCCAGCGATGCGAGCGGCTTGTTCGGGTCGACCCGGTATTGCCCACTCGCCAGCCACGACAACACCTTCGCATCCACCACGGGCGAGTGATGGATGACGTCGCCGTAATTGCCGAGGTCGTGCGTCACGGCCTTGATCGCGCGGAAATCGTGAAGGCGCACATTCGGAAGCTGCGTCAGGCGCTGCGCAATGTGCGCGGTGAGATCCATGACGATCTTCAGCGTCTCCGGCGAGGCGTCGCGCATCGCGACGAACTGCAGGATCGAATAGGGCGGAAAGTAGATGTCGAAGCTCACGTCCGGATGGCGCGTAATCAGGCCGACGGCATCCTGCTCGAAATGCCGGACCATGGCGTCATAGTCGTAACCTTCGCCGAGAAAGCGGCTGCGCGAGGGCGCCGTGATGTAGGCGAAGGAGGCCAGCGCCTTCCCCGAATTGTAGTCGCGTGCGACGTCGAAATCCCGCGGCAGCGCGTAGATGTCGTCGATATCCGACAGCGCGAACTTGACGGGGAGATAAGGCGCGGCCTTCGTCAACGGATGCCGCAGCGGCGGGATCGACCGCAGCAGCGCGAACAGGGACTCCTTCGCCATCGCCGCGCTGAACAGATAAGACGCGATGCCTTTGGCCGTCCTGCGATAGAGATCGACGGACAGATAGGGATCGGTCTCGATGTCCGCGGCATCGACAAAGATGAAATCGTCCATCTCCCAGATCACGCGCCGGGCGCCGCGATCGATCGCCTGCTCCAGCACGAAAGCCTGCTGGCGCGAATTGGAGCCGGTCATCGCCAGCTTGAGCGAATGCACACCGAGCACGCGGTCGACGTCGCTCTGGCGGAAATGGATCGCAAGCGATGTGCCGATGAAGGCGGTGTCGAACGACTGGCTGCGGATCAGCCCGGCATTCTGCACGCGCGTATCGTTGGAATAGAAGGCCAGCCGCGAGGGACGAAACAATTGCAGGGGATCGACGAGATAGGTGAGCGTTGCCGCACCCAGCACGCAGGCAACGCTCGCGAGCAGAAGACGCTTCAGATGTATGAAGGTGCCGCGCATCAGAACCGGAAGTAGATGAATTCGCTGTGGCTCTGGATGCCCAGGATGCCGAAGGCAAGCACGAGCGACGCGCCGTAGAGCATCAGAGGCCGCATGCCCCCTGCCCGCAAGGCCTCGCCGACCCGCCGATTGCCGTGATCGTAGCCCATGATGTCTTGCGTGTTCGGCGCCAGCCACACCAGCGAGGCATAGATTGCGACGAGCACGAGCGCTGCGATCTCCTCGCGGCCGAAGACGATATTCGCTGGATCAGCCATGGCGCGGAGCACCCGCAGCGCCCATTCCAAACTCACGGCACGGAAAAATACCCATGCGACGACGATGGCGAGGAACGTCAGCACGGCCCCGGCGACGCGGGTCGGACGTGCAAGCGCCAACGGCATGTTCGGCATCAGTGCATTGAAAGCGTGATTGACGCAGAGATAGGCACCGTGCAGCGCGCCCCACGCGACAAACGTCCAGGCCGCGCCGTGCCAGAGCCCGCCGAGCAGCATCGTGATCATCAGATTGACGTAGCGCAGCACCCGGCCGCGCCTGTTCCCTCCGAGCGGGATGTAGAGATAGTCGCGCAAGAACTGCGACAGCGTCATGTGCCAGCGGCGCCAGAACTCGACGATGCTGGTGGCTTTGTAAGGCGAGTTGAAGTTGACCGGCAGGAAAATGCCGAACATCAGCGATATTCCGATCGCCATGTCGGAATAGCCGGAGAAGTCGAAATAGAGCTGGAACGTGTAGGCGAGCGCGCCAAGCCAGGCCTGGTCGAAGCTCGGCGAACGCGTTTCGAAGGCGAGCGCGACCAGCGGCTGGATGCCGTCGGCAAGGCAGGTCTTCTTGAACAGGCCGATCGCGAAGATGATGACGCCGCACAGGATCAGATGCGCGTCGGGATGCTTGGTTTCCTCCCGCTCGAATTGCGGGATCATGTCCTTGTGGTGGAGGATCGGCCCCGCGATCAGATGCGGAAAATAGGTCACGAACAGCGCATAATGCGGCAGCGCATAGGCCGCGACCTGGCCACGATACGCGTCCACCAGGAACGCAATCTGCGTGAACGTGTAGAAGGAGATACCGACCGGCAGCAGGATGTGGACCGCAACATGCGTGCCGAATAACGCGTTGAAATTCTCCATGGCAAAGCCGGCATATTTGAAGATGCCCAGCACCAGGAGATCGCCGGCAACGCCGAGCGCGAGCGCGGCCTTTCGTTGCGAGGGGCCAAGCTTCGCCACGATGAGGAGATGGCCGATACCGTAGTTGAAGGCAATCGAGATGAGCAGCAGGGCCACGAACTGCCAGTTGCCGATGGCGTAGAAGGCGACCGAGGCCAGCGCCAGCCAGATCACCGGGGCGAGATTGCCGCGCCGCCCCAGCCCAAAATAGCCGGCCAGCACGATCGGCAGGAACAGCAGGATGAACGGGTAGGAATTGAACAGCATCAGGCTGGACCGGCGGCAGGAGGATCGTCCCTCAAAGCACACATAGGATCGATCAACAACCCGGCGACTTGAAGCAGCGGCGCTGGCAATTCGCGGAAGCGGGACGATATAAGGTGGAACACGCAGTTGAATGAGGATCGAGTGACCCAGGCCAAGACACCTTCCCAGCCCCCCGTCGCCCCACGCCGGCCGCATTCCTTTACCCACCACGGCATCGCCGTGACCGACGACTATGCCTGGCTGAAGGACGCGAAATGGCAGGAGGTGCTGCGCGACCCTGCGGTGCTAGATCCTGATATCCGCAAATATCTCGATGAAGAGAACAAATACACCGAGAGCCTGCTTGGCCACACCGCAGCGCTACAGAAGACGCTGGTGCGCGAGATGCGCGGACGCATCAAGGAAGATGATTCCAGCGTGCCGTCGCCGGACGGACCATTCGCGTATTTCCGCAAATTCCGTGAGGGCGGGCAGCATGAAATGTTCGGCCGCATGCCGCGCGACGGCGGCGAGGGCCAGATCGTGCTCGATGGCGATGCGCTCGCCAAGGACCACAAATATTTCAAGTTCGGCGGCAGCCGCCACTCGGACGACCACAAGCTCCAGGCCTGGAGCGCGGACACCAAGGGATCGGAATATTTCACGATCCGCGTCCGCGACTGGGCTAGCGGCAAAGACCTCGACGATGTCGTCGAGGAGACCGATGGCGGCGTTGTCTGGAGCAAGGATGCGAAATCCTTCTTCTATGTGAAGCTCGACGACAACCATCGCCCGATGCAGGTGTGGCGCCACAAGCTCGGCACCAGGCAGGCCGACGACGCGCTGGTCTATGAGGAGCAGGATTCCGGCTGGTTCACCCATTTGCACGAGAGCACCAGCGGCCGCTTCTGCGTGATCGCCGGCGGCGACCACGAAACGAGCGAGCAGCGGCTGATCGATCTCGCCAACCCCACGGTGCCGCCGCGCCTGGTCGCGGCGCGCGAGGAAGGCGTGCAATATTCCCTGGCTGACCGCGGCGACGAATTGTTCATCCTCACCAATGCCGACGACGCCATCGACTTCAAGATCGTCACCGCACCGCTTGGCGCGCCCGAGCGCAAGAACTGGCGCGACTTGATCCCGTATCGTCCCGGTATCTACATCATCGACCTCGACCTCTATGCCGGCCACCTGGTGCGGCTGGAGCGCGCCAACGCGCTGCCGGCGATCGTGATCCGCGAGCTCGCCGGCGGAGAGGAACACGCCATCGCCTTCGACGAGGCCGCTTATTCGCTCGATACGATGGGCTCCTACGAATTCGACACGACGACTTTGCGCTTTGCTTATTCGTCGATGACGACGCCGTCGGAAGTCTATGATTACGACATGGCGAAGCGGACGCGCACCCTTCGCAAGCGCCAGGAGATTCCATCCGGCCACAACGCCGCCGATTACGTCACCACGCGTATCATGGCCAAGGCACATGACGGCGCCGAGGTGCCGGTCTCGATTCTCTATCGCCGAGGCCTGAAGCTGGACGGCGCGGCTCCGCTCTTGCTCTACGGCTACGGCTCCTATGGAATGGCCATGCCGGCCTCGTTCAACGCCAACCGCCTGTCGCTGGTTGACCGCGGCTTCGTCTATGCCATCGCCCACATCCGCGGCGGCGCCGACAAGGGCTGGGGCTGGTATCTCGACGGCAAGCGCGAGAAGAAGACGAACTCGTTCGACGATTTTGCCGCCAGCGCCCGCGCGCTGATCGACGCGAAATACACCGGTGCAAAACGCATCGTTGGCCATGGCGGCTCGGCCGGCGGCATGCTGATGGGCGCCGTCGCCAACCGCGCCGGCGAATTGTTCGCCGGCATCGTCGCCGAAGTGCCGTTCGTCGACGTTCTCAACACCATGCTCGATGACACGCTGCCGCTGACGCCGCCGGAATGGCCCGAATGGGGCAACCCGATCGAGAGCGAGAGGGATTTTCGCACCATCCTGTCCTATTCGCCCTACGACAATGTCGCGGCAAAGGACTATCCGGCGGTCCTGGCGATGGGTGGCTTGACCGATCCGCGCGTCACCTATTGGGAGCCCGCCAAATGGATCGCCCGCCTGCGCGCAACCATGACCGGCGGCGGCCCGGTGCTGTTGCGCACCAACATGGGCGCAGGCCACGGCGGCGCGTCGGGGCGCTTCGATCGGCTCGATGAAGTCGCGATCGTCTACGCGTTCGCGCTGTGGGCGACGGGGATGGCAGAGGCGTAGCTCCCTAGCCCGGATGGAGCGCAGCGAAATCCGGGCTACGGGATCCGCGTTGTTGCCGTACTACCTCCCGTTCTTTTTACGCCACGCCGCGAAGTCGGTGAGTGTCTGCGGATCGGTCGCGGGATAGAGGCCGAAAATGCCGCGCCCTTTGCCGACTTCCTCGGTGACGAAGTCCTCGAACGCGGTCATCTCGAAGGTTTCGTTGGCGATCTCGTCGGCGAGGTGCGCGGGGATCACGATGACGCCGTCGGCATCGCCCAGAATGACGTCGCCGGGAAACACCGGCGCATCACCGCAGCCGATGGGAACGTTGATCTCGATCGCCTGGTGCAGCGTCAGATTGGTCGGCGCTGAGGGGCGATGATGATAGGCGGGGATGCCGAGCTTGGCGATCTCGGCGGAATCGCGAAAGCCGCCGTCGGTGACGACGCCGGCGACGCCGCGCTTCATCAACCGCGTCACTAGGATCGCGCCGGCCGACGCCGCGCGCGCATCCTTGCGGCTGTCCATCACCAGCACGCTACCTGCCGGACAATCCTCGACCGCCTTGCGCTGCGGGTGGGAACGATCCTTGAAGACGTCGATCGTATTGAGATCCTCCCGCGCCGGCATGTAGCGCAGCGTGAAGGCCTCACCGACCATGGTCGGCTGATCGGCGCCGAGCGGGTGCACATCCTGGATCATTTGGATGCGCAGGCCGCGCTTGAACAGCGCGGTCGCGACGGTGGCGGTCGAGACGGATTTGAGCTTGCTGCGGGTGGCTTCCGAAAGTTTAGTCATCTCACACTCTCTCTGGTCGTCATTCCGGGGCATCGCTAAGTGATGAGCCCGGAATCCATAACCACGATCGGGAGTATGGATTCCAGGCGCGCGCCAATTGGCGCACCCCGGAATGACAGGTGGCTAGTAAATCGACGGCTCGCCGATCGGCGCGCCGAAATCTGTCTCGAGGAAATCGAAGTCGCAGCCGTCATTGGCCTGCTTGATGTGCTTGGTGAACATCCAGCCATAGCCGCGCTCGAAGCGGCGCTCGGGCTGCTTCCAGGCGGCGCGGCGCTTGGCGAGTTCGGCTTCGGAGACATCGAGATTGATGGTGCGCGCGGCGACGTCGAGCGTGATGCGGTCGCCGTTCTGCACCAGCGCCAGCGGACCGCCGATATACGACTCCGGCGAGACGTGCAGGATGCAGGCGCCGTAACTGGTGCCGCTCATGCGCGCGTCCGAGATGCGCACCATGTCGCGCACGCCCTGCTTCACGAGCTTGGTCGGGATCGGCAGCATACCCCATTCCGGCATGCCCGGTCCGCCCTGCGGCCCGGCATTGCGCAGGATGAGGATGTGGTCCTCGGTGACATCAAGATTGAGATCGTCGACCGCCTTCTTCATCGCGGGATAGTCGTCGAACACCAGCGCAGGCCCGGTGTGCTTGAGGAAGCGCGGCGCGCAGGCTGACGGCTTGATGACGCAGCCGTCCGGCGCGAGGTTGCCCTTGAGCACGGCGAGTGCACCTTCCTTGTAGATGGGATTAGTAACGGAGCGGATCACGTCGGCATTGTGCACCTCGGCGCCGTCGATGTTCTCGCCAAGGGTCTTGCCGCTCACCGTGATGCAATCGAGGTGCAGATGGTCCTTGATTTGACCCATCAGCGCCGGCAGACCACCGGCATAGAAGAAGTCTTCCATCAGATAGGCATCGCCGCTCGGACGGACATTGGCGATCACGGGCACCTTGCGGCTCGCAATCTCGAAATCGTCGAGCCCGATATCCTGGCCGGCGCGGCGGGCCTGCGCGATCAGATGGATGATCGCGTTAGTCGAGCAGCCCATCGCCATCGCGACCGCAATCGCGTTCTCGAAGGCCTTGCGCGTCTGGATCGTCTTCGGCGTCAGATCTTCCCACACCATCTCGACGATGCGTCGGCCGCATTCAGAGGCCATGCGGATGTGATTGGCGTCGGCCGCGGGAATCGAGGAAGCGCCCGGCAGCGTCATGCCGATCGCTTCCGCGATCGCGGTCATGGTCGAGGCCGTGCCCATAGTCATGCAGGTGCCGTAGCTGCGGGCGATGCCTGCCTCGATGTCGAGCCAGTCCTTGTCGGAGATCTTTCCAGCGCGCCGCTCGTCCCAGTATTTCCAGCCGTCGGAGCCGGAGCCGAGCGTCTTGCCCTTCCAGTTGCCGCGCAGCATCGGACCCGCCGGCAGATAGATTGCCGGAATGTTCATCGAGGTTGCGCCGAGCAGCAGCGCCGGCGTGGTCTTGTCGCAGCCGCCCATCAGCACCACCCCGTCAACGGGATGGCTGCGCAGCAGCTCCTCGGCCTCCATCGCAAGGAGATTGCGATACAGCATCGTGGTCGGCTTCAGCAGCGATTCCGAGAGCGACAGCGCCGGCAATTCCACCGGCAGGCCGCCCGCCATCAGGATGCCACGCTTGACGTCCTCGACGCGTGACTTGAAGTGCATGTGGCAGGGCTGCGCGTCCGACCAGGTGTTGATGATCGCGATGCAGGGCCGGTCCTTCCACTCCTCCGGGGCATAGCCCATCTGCATGGCGCGGGAGCGATGTCCGAACGAGCGAAGGTCGTCGGGCGCAAACCAGCGTGCGCTACGGAGCTGATCGGGTGTTTTCTTCTTGGTCATGGTCCTCGTCCGTCAGGAAATCTGCCCTGCTCTTCTCACAGGCCATCTCCCCCTCGCAAGGCGATCTGCATCAGGCGAATAGAGCCCCTGTTATGCACGAAGGGGTGAATACGTTCTAGTGCAATGCAACATCAGGCGGGCCCGGGCCGGGGACCGCGAAGTGCTTGCAGGGCGGGCACAATCCGCGCAACAATTTCGTATTTGAAGCTTTGATTTGGGTCGGTGGGGGCATCCCGTCCGACCCGGAGGTTTTAGCGTGGCCAACATCCTCATCGTGGATGACGACCCGGCCGTTCAATTGACAATTCGGCTGCTGCTGGAGCGGGCTGGCCATGACGTGACGGTCGCCGGCGACGGCCGCAAAGGGCTCGCCCTGTTTGAGCGGAGCCGGTTCGACCTGATGTTCCTCGACATCTTCATGCCCGGCATGGACGGGCTGGAGACGATGCGTCACGTCCGGGTTCTGCGTCCGACCATTCCAATCATCGTCATTTCCGGCCGCTCGATCACGCCGGACGCCTACGCCGAGCCGGATTTCTTGAAGATGGCAACCAAGCTCGGCGCGGTCGCGAGCTTGCAGAAGCCGTTCCGAGCCGATGCGCTGCTGGCCACGGTCGACCGTTGCCTGGCATCGGCGCAATCATCCCCCCAGTCGCACATCGGCGCCGGCACCGGCAGCCGATGACGGGGGTATCGATGTCGCGTAGAACATTCGGGTCCATTCTCGACGCGGCGCAAAGGGCGACATGACGCTCGCAACCCGGCTCGCCATCGCGATGATTTTGCTGGTCGCGGTTGCGGTCTCGGCGGTCGGATGGCTGAGCCATTACAGCCTGGAACGGGCGTTCCTGCCGCGCGTGCTCGACCGCATCGAAACCCAGTCGCGACTGCTCGCCTCCCAGCTTGAAATCCAGACCAATGGTGCGCGCGCTGATATCGCGACATTCCATTCCCGTGCCGCCGTGCGCGGCCTGATCGAGGCCCATTTCAACAATGGCATCGATCCCAGCGACCATCTGTCCGAAAAGAGCTGGCGGGAGCGGTTGCTACCGCAACTCGTGGCCATTGTCGGGGCAAACCCGACCTACGCGAAATTTCGCGTCATCGCCGCCGACGGCAGCGAATATCTGCGCGTCGACCGGTCCGGCCCCAATGGATCGGTCCGCATCGTTTCCGACGAAGCCCTGCAAGCCAAGGACGACCGTTTCTTCTTCCAGGACGCGATCAAGCTCCCCGAAAACCAGATATACGTCTCTCCGGTCGATCTGAACGTCGACAACGGCGCGATTCAGATGCCCTACGTGCCGACCTTGCGCGTCGCGGCACCGCTCTACGGGTCCGATCACCAGCTGTTCGGAATCGTCGTCATCAATGTCGACATGCGCCAGATGTTCGATCGCATCCGCATTACGGCGCGACAGGGCGACCAGGTCTATGTCGTCGGCCGCAACGGCGACTATATCGTGCATCCGGACCGGACCCGCGAATTCGGCTCGCAATTGGGCACCCCCACGCGCTGGCAGAACGACTTCCCCTATTTTACCGAGGTCACCGGCTCGACCCAAGGCGCAACTCACGTCGTGCCGGGCAGCGACGGCAAACCGAGTGGGGCAGCGATTGCGCCCGCCGTCCTGGCCGAGGGACAATGGATCGGCATCATCCGCGTCGTGCCCAACGCCGTGTTCATGGCGCCCGCCGTCACCATCGAACAGACGAGCCTCATGATCGGCATCATCGCGGTGCTGGTCGCGGCCGCACTTGCCCTGATGCTGGCGCGATCACTGACCCGGCCGATCGGGCGGCTCACCAAGGCAGTCGAGGCGATCGGGCGCGGCAAGCCCGCCGCGATTCCGATCGACGCCGGCGGCGAAACCGGCATGCTGGCCCGAGCCTTTGCCCACATGGTCGAGGAGACCAAGGCCAAGACCTCGGCGCTGGAGCACGAGGTCGAGGAGCACCGGCGCACCGAGGCCGCCCGCGACCAGCTCGCCGTGCGCGAGCGCCTGTACAGCGCGGCGGTGGAATCCTCCGACGATTCGATCGTCATGCAGACCCTCGACGGCATCATCATCGGCTGGAACACGGCGGCCGAACGTCTTTACGGCTATTCGTCCGAGGAGGCGGTCGGACAGCCGACCTCGATCCTCCTCCCCGCCGATCGCCGCAGCGAGGGCAAGGATTATCTGCAGCGGATTGCGCAGGGAGAACGGATCGAGCATTTCGAAACCGTGCGCGTCCGCAAGGACGGCAATCCCGTCGAGATCTCGGTGAGCCTGTCGCCGATCCGGGGCCCCGCCGGCGAGATCATCGGCGCCTCCGGTACGGCGCGCCTCCTGACCGATGCAAGACGGATCGAGCGCGCGCTGCAGCAGCAGCTCGAGGAGCGGCGCCAGCTGTTCGATGCCTCTGAAGACCTGATCATGGTCATGAACTCGCGGGGCCATATCGTGCAGATCAGCCCGAGCAGCGAGACCGTGCTCGGCTACACGCCGGAGGAAATGCTCGGCCGCAGCGGCGTCGATTTCATTCATCCCTCGCATCTTGATCAATCCCGCGAGGAAATGCGTGCGCTGCGGCGCGGCGAACATCCCAAGCTCGCCGACACACGCTGCCTGCACAAGGACGGCCGCGAGGTCTGGCTTTCCTGGCTCGGCAACTGGTCGGATCAGGCCAGGCGCTACTTCTTCGTCGGGCGCGACATGACCGAGGCGAGGCACGCTGCCGAGTCCCTGCGCGATAGCGAACAGCTTGCGCGCAACATCGTCGAGACCGCGCTCGACGCCTTCGTCCAGACCGACGAGCGCAGCACCATTCTGAACTGGAGTTCGCGGGCCGAGGAGCTGTTCGGCTGGCGGCGGGACGAGGCGCTCGGCAAGAACTCGGTCGACCTGATCGTCGCGGAGGGCGAGCGCGAGCGGGTCAACGCCGGACTCGCACGCTTCCTCGATTCCTCCGAAGGCCAGACCCTCAACCGCCGCCGCGAGCTCATGGTTCGCCGACGCGACGGCAAGGAATTCAAGGCCGAGCTCAGCGTTACGGCGCTGCGGCGCCGCGAGGGCATCCTGTTCAACGTGTTCTACCGCGACCTCACCGACAAGATCGCCTCGGAGGAGCGCATCCGCCACGCCGAGAAGATGGAGGCGGTGGGCCAGCTCACCGGCGGCGTGGCGCACGATTTCAACAACATCCTCACCGTCATCACCGGCACGATCGAGATCCTGGCCGACGCGGTGGCGAAGGATCCGGGGCTTGCCG
This sequence comes from Bradyrhizobium manausense, assembly GCF_018131105.1. Classification (NCBI taxonomy): domain Bacteria; kingdom Pseudomonadati; phylum Pseudomonadota; class Alphaproteobacteria; order Hyphomicrobiales; family Nitrobacteraceae; genus Bradyrhizobium; species Bradyrhizobium manausense. The sequence continues at coordinate 85,123 of NZ_JAFCJI010000008.1, forward strand.
CGATCACCAAGATGATCGACGAGGCCGCCGGCCGTGGCGCCGAGCTGACCCAGCACCTGCTCGCCTTTGCCCGCAAGCAGCCGCTCCAGCCGCGCGAGATCGACATCAACTCGCTGATCATCGACACCGCAAAGCTGTTGCGGCCGACGCTAGGCGAGCAGATCCAGATCGAGTCGGTGTTCGAGGACGAGAACTGTGTCGCGGTCGTCGATCCGAACCAGCTCACCACGGCCATTCTCAACCTCGCGCTCAACGCACGCGACGCGATGCCAAGTGGCGGCAAGCTGATCGTGGAGACGGGCGCTGCCTATCTCGACGAGGTCTATGCCAGCGTCAACGACGTCAGGCCCGGGCACTACGTGCTGATCGCGGTCAGCGACACCGGCACCGGCATTCCGTCTCATATGCTGCCGCGCGTGTTCGACCCGTTCTTCACCTCGAAAGGTCCCGGCAAAGGCACCGGGCTCGGGCTCTCGATGGTCTACGGCTTCATCAAGCAGTCCGCGGGCCACATCAAGATCTACAGCGAGGAAGGCCACGGCACCACGATCAAGATGTATCTGCCGCCGGGCAAGACGCCGACGGCAGTGAGCGACGGCGTGGCGCCTGTGACAGTCGAGGGCGGACACGAGACGATCCTCGTGGTCGAGGACGACCGGTTGGTGCGCGACTACGTGCTGGCGCAGCTGCATTCGCTCGGCTACGTCACCTTGCAAGCCGCCAATGCCGCGGAAGCGCTGGCGATCGTCGCGAGCGGCGCACGGTTCGACCTGCTGTTCACCGACGTCATCATGCCCGGCAAGATGAACGGACGGCAGCTCGCCGATGAGGTGCTGAAGACGCGTCCCGACCTCAGGGTGGTCTACACGTCAGGCTATACCGAGAACGCGATCATCCATCACGGCCGGCTGGATTCAGGCGTGCTGCTGCTGGCCAAGCCCTATCGTAAATCAGATCTGGCGCGGATCATCCGCAAGGCGCTGAGCAGTTGAGGTGGCTTGCGTGCCGTGAAATTGAAGATGTGGGCCGCAGCTCTGCAGCGCATCACGACGTGATGCACCGCGTCCAGGGCACGAGACCAGTTTACGACGCGCGCTGCGCTGCGGTCATCACGATGCGGATCAGGTCGGCCGCATTGCGGGCGCCGAGCTTTTTCATGATGTTGGCGCGGTGGTCCTCGATGGTGCGCGGGCTGATGCCGAGGGTGCGTCCGGCCTCCTTGTTGGAAGCGCCGGCAGCGAACTGTTCCAGCACCTCGCGCTCCCGGCGGGTCAGCGGCTCGCGTCCGGGGAAATGCAGCGAGCCGAATTTCGGCGAAGCATTCTCTGTCTGCCTGCGTGCATAAGCTCCGATCGCCTCGTCCAGCCGGCCGACGATCTCGCTGCCGCGGAACGGCTTCTCGATGAAGTCGAGCGCGCCGCTCTTGATGGCGCCCACCGCCATCGCGATGTCCCCCTGGCCGGAGATCATGAAGATCGGCGCGGGATAGTCTTCTCCGTGCAGTTCCTTGAGAATATCGAGGCCCGACTTCCCGGGAATGTGGACGTCGAGCAGCACGGCAGCCGGAGTGCGGCTTCGCGCGACGGACAGAAGTGCTGCGCCATCCGCAAAACAGATCACCTCATAACCTGCCGCCTTCAACACCATCGACAGGGTATCGCGAACAGCCGGGTCGTCATCGACCACGAAGATCTCACCACGGGAGGTTTGTTCGACCATGTGCCACGTCCATTCGCCAAGCCAAGTCGGCATTCAAGGACTCGCGTCCGCGCCTGATGTTACGGCTTTCGGCGCAGATTCGGCCCACCCGCATTTGTACGGGACATGAACTTAACGCACAAGTAGCGCTGAGGTGCCTTATTGCGGGGGACGGAGAATATCCATGCTAAATTACGCCGGCACACCCCCGCTCGCCGCGATGGCCGAAACTGACAGCCGTCAGTTGATCGCAGCCGAACTTCGTTCCCTGATCGCGCGCATCGACATCAGTCTGCGTCTGATCGACGCGGCGATAGAGGCTGACGACGATAGCGCTATCGTGGACGCCGATTTGGGTTCCACCGAGATCGTCGTGCTCGACGATGTCACGCCCCGTTTTGCCACGGCGAGCGCGGCCCTCAATGCCTGCCGGGCAGAGCTCGGCCAGGCCCTTCAGAATCTGTCTGAATCCGGCGATCCCGCTTAGACCGCGATCGGCCCGGCTGATGTGCCGCGGCCGATCGCATGGCAGCTACCCGCCTCAGGCGCGGTGCCGCTCCACGATCGCGTCGGTGGCGACGCCGCCCCAGGTATGGATCGTCGGCAGCCCCATCGCGGTCTTGCCGAGATTGGCGAGGCTGATGCGCAGCGCCGCGAGATCCAGCGGCTTCGGCAGGCTCTGAAGCTCGATCCCGACGGAGCGGGCGAAACTGCGGGCCGCGCTGCGGCGCTTGCCGTCCATGCCGCTGATCACGATCACCGAGCCCGAGAATTTCGCCGCCGCCATCTCGCGCAGCACGTCGATGCCGTCGCCGTCCTCCAGCACGAGGTCGAGCGTCACGCAGTCGAAGCGCGCCGCGCGCAACTTTTCGATGGCCTCCGCAACCGACGGCGCAACCGCGACTTCGTGGCCCGCCTGCTTGGCGGCGACCGTGATCAGGCTGCGCTGGGTGGCGTCGTCATCAACCACCAGGAGCTGAAGCGCGCGCCGTTCGGCGACGTCGGGCAGGTTTGACGGGATGGGAGAGAGAGAGCTTCTTGGCATGACCGGACCCTGATATTGCGACCGGCCGTTGATACACGGCGCGCGCTTAAGCCGCGTAAAGCCGGGCCAGCGAATTCGGTCGGATGTTTTCAGAAAATGTGAAGCAACGCCTCAGCAAAGCGCAGCACATTGCGCGCGGCGATCACGCCACCGCATCATGGCCATTGGCCGCGCCGCGCTTCTTGCGGTTCTTGCCGCGCAGGAACTGGATGTCCATCTCGGCGCCGTTGACGCGCACCAGCTCGCAGCGGCGATAGGCAAGACCGGTGGACGACAGCAGCAGGAAGAACTCCTTCAGGTTCAGGCCCTGGATCGAGCCTTCCACCGTGAGGATGGCGTCGGTGTCGGAAATCGCATTGAGCGTGCAGTCGCGCCGCCACGTGCCGTCGATAGCCATGATGCAGACATCATAGCCCCGGCTGAACGTGACGCGCTCTGCACCTTTGCCATCCTCGGCCATATCTATCGTCCTGCCATCGCCATACGCGGGGCCGCACCATCAACCGGCTTCGCCGCCGCCGCACGCGGATCGTTCGGCTTGTAGAGGCCGCGGCGATCCGCAATCGGCCTGAACGTATCGGTCAGTCCGACCACGGTTTCCGCGGCGCCGAGCACCAGGAAGCCGTCGGGCTCGATCTGACGGGCCAAGCGGTTGAAGATGTTGATCTTGGTTTCCTGATCGAAATAGATCAGCACGTTGCGGCAGAAGATGACGTCGAACGTGCCGAGGTGCGAGAAGTCCTGAAGCAGATTGAGCTGCCGGTGCTGGATCATCGCGCGCAATTCGGGATTGACCTGCCAGGTCTCGCCGGTCTGCTTGAAATGTTTCATCAGCATCTGGATCGGCAGACCGCGCTGCACCTCGAACTGGCTATAGACGCCGGCCTTGGCCTTCTCGAGCACCTCCTGCGAGAGATCGGTCGCGACGATCTCGACGCGCCACCCGCTCAGCGCCGCGCTCATCTCCTTCAGCGTCATTGCCAGCGAATAGGGCTCCTGCCCGGTCGAGCCCGCGGCGCACCAGATCCGCACGCTGCGGCGGCCGGCACGGGCCTTGAGCACTTCCGGCATGATGGTGTCGCGGAAATGATCGAACGGGACCTTGTCGCGGAAGAAGAAGGTCTCGTTCGTGGTCATGGCTTCGACCACGCTGGTGATCAGCGCGCTCGAACCGCCCTGCAGCTTCTGCACGAGCTCGGGAATGCCGGAGAGCCCGGCCTTGCGCGCCAGCGGCAGCAAGCGGCTTTCGATCAGATATTGCTTGTCGGCGGACAGGTCGAGACCGGAGCGCTCTTTCAGCAACTTACGCAGATACTCGTAATCAGGCGCGTTCACAGGATACCTCTTGACGCTACTGGCAGGTGTATTCTCAGGCCGCGGTCTCTTCTTCGCGCTCGACCAGCCCGACTTCCTGGAACTTCGCCAACACGATTTCCTTGTCGAACGGCTTCATGATGTATTCGTTGGCACCGCCGCCCATCGCCTTGGTGATGTGGTCGATGCCGTTCTCGGTGGTGCAGAACACGACCTTGGGCTCTTCGCCGCCGGGCATGCGGCGCAGCGTGCCCAGGAACTGGAAGCCGTCCATGACAGGCATATTCCAGTCGAGCAGGATCGCTTCCGGCATCGCCTTCTTGCAATGGACCAGCGCTTCGACGCCGTCTTCCGCTTCAATGACTTGGAAGCCCAGCGCTTCGACGATGCGGCGCGCGACCTTGCGAACGATGCTGGAATCGTCAACCACCAAACAGGTCTTCATCTTGGATCTCCGGCTTAAATGTCTTTCGTGAAAGTTCAGGCAGCCATCATCTCGGGTGCGAGCTCGAGCACGCGATCGACGTCGAGGACGACCATGAGCTGGCCGTCGAGAC
>NZ_JAFCJI010000009.1 GCF_018131105.1 Bradyrhizobium manausense
TGACCGGCCTGGATCGTGTAGGTGAACACCAGCTGGTTGCCGCCGGTCCCCGAGGCGTAGCTGGCCTGCACCGTCGTGCCGCCGATGTTCAGCGCCAGCTGTGGCGTGCCGGTCACCGTGACGGCCTCGTTGAAGGTCACGGTGACGCTGACCACGTCGCCGGCATTGAGCGTGTTGTTCTGCGCGCCCGTCGCGCTGGTGATTGCCTCGGTGCTCACCGTCGGCGCGGCCGTATCGACCTTGAAGCTGGCATTGTCGACCACCGCCGCTGCGGTCAGCACCGCCGCGTTGCCGGCGGCATCCGTGATCGCGCCGCCGTTCAGGCTCAGCGCGTTGGCATCGAGGCTGATGCCGTTGGCGTCGGTCTGACCGGCCTGGATCGTGTAGGTGAACACCAGCTGGTTGCCGCCGGTCCCCGTGGCATAGCTGGCCTGGACCGTCGTGCCGCCGATGTTCAGCGCCAGCTGTGGCGTGCCGGTCACCGTGACCGCCTCGTTGAAGGTCACCGTGACGCTGACGACGTCGCCGGCATTGAGCGTATTGTTCTGTGCGCCGGTCGCGCTGGTGATCGCCTCGGTGCTTACCGTCGGTGCGGCCGTGTCGACCTTGAAGCTGGCATTGTCGACCACCGCCGCTGCGGTCAGCACCGCCGCGTTGCCGGCGGCATCCGTGATCGCGCCGCCGTTGAGGCTCAGCGCATTGGCGTCGATGCTGATGCCGTTGGCGTCGGTCTGGCCGGCCTGGACCGTGTAGGTGAACACCAGCTGGTTGCCGCCGGTCCCCGTGGCGTAGCTGGCCTGCACCGTCGTGCCGCCGATGTTCAGCGCCAGCTGCGGCGTGCCGGTCACCGTGACCGCCTCGTTGAACGTCACCGTGACGCTGACGACGTCGCCGGCATTGAGCGTGTTGTTCTGTGCGCCTGTCGCGCTGGTGATCGCCTCGCTGCTCACCGTCGGTGCGGCCGTGTCGACCTTGAAGCTGGCATTGTCGACCACCGCGGCTGCGGTCAGCACTGCCGCGTTGCCGGCGGCATCCGTGATCGCGCCGCCGTTGAGGCTCAGCGCATTGGCGTCGATGCTGATGCCGTTGGCGTCGGTCTGGCCGGCCTGGACCGTGTAGGTGAACACCAGCTGGTTGCCGCCGGTCCCCGTGGCATAGCTGGCCTGCACCGTCGTGCCGCCGATGTTCAGCGCCAGTTGCGGCGTGCCGGTCACCGTGACCGCCTCGTTGAACGTCACCGTGACGCTGACGACGTCGCCGGCATTGAGCGTGTTGTTCTGTGCGCCCGTCGCGCTGGTGATCGCCTCGGTGCTCACCGTCGGTGCGGCCGTGTCGAGCGTGACGACAAGGGCTGCGGTCGTCGACGTATTGCTGAAGCCGTCGCTGAGCTCTGCAGAGATCGACTTGACACCGTCAGGACCGAGATCACCGTCGGTCACCGTCAAGCTGACGCTCTGGGCGCTGATCTCCGCTGCGGTGATGGTGTGCAACACCGGATGGGCGAACGGCGATCCGGCGAGCAACAGCTGGATCGTATCTCCTGCGGTGACGTTGGCGCCGAGCGCGACCGTGAAAGTCGGTGCGGTTACGTTCGTCGTGTTGTCGCTGCTGGAAATGCCGGAATCGAATGCTGACACCAGGTCCGGCGTACCGCCGGTCGGGGCGTTGGTGTTCAGCGTATAGGTCACAGTGTTGCTGACGCCCTGGTTGCCGGCAGCATCAGTTGCCTGCGCAGTCAGGCTGTTGGCGTCGCTGTGCAGCGTAACGTCCGTGCTCCAGCTACCGTTGGCCTGGATGGTTGCGTGGCCGACGACCGAGGCGCCATCGTCCAGCACGGTCACGATCAAGCCCGCGTCAGCGGGATCCGCGGTTCCGCTAATCGTCTGCAGGGATTGATTGGTATTGCCGCCCGAGTTGCTGATGGCCAGCACGGGGGGGCTTGTGTCGAGCGTGATCGTCAGGGCGTTAGTGGTCGAGCTATTGCCCGCCTGATCGGTGAATTGGGCCGAGATCAGTTTCAGCCCATCAGCTCCGAGATCACCGGAGGTCACCGTGAAACCGATGCTTTGGGCCGCGATATCGCCTGCGGTGATCGTTCGCAGCAGAGGATGCGAGAACGACGCCCCACCGAGCAACAGCTGGACCGTATCCCCCACCGCCACGCTGGGACCAAGCGCAACCGTCAACGTCGGGGCCAATACGTTGGTGGTGTTGTCGCCGCTGGAGGAGCCGGAATCCGAACTCGCAATCAGATCCGGTATGCCGCCGGACGGGACGGTCTGATCCAGTGTGTAGCTGTGGCCGGTACCCGCGGCAACATTGCCAGCGAGGTCGATGGTGCGGACCGACAGAAAGCTGCCACCACTGGAGAGGATCACCCCGGGCGCCGACCATGTGCCGCCTGTCGCGTTTGCGGTCACCCAGTTCGTGCCGTCGATACTGACCTGAATCGACTCGCCTGGCGCCAGAGCGCCCACATACGTTCCGGCCACCGTCTGCGATGCGACATTGGTGACGAAATCGCCCGACGAACTGCCGCTATCCGAACCGAGTGACGTCACCGTCGCAACCGCTGACGGCGCACTGGTGTCCAGCGTGTACGCGTGCCCCGTTCCGGTGAGAGTGTTGCCCGCGAGATCGATCGTCCGAACCGACAACACGCTCCCGGTGGCCGACAATGTCACCCCGGACGCTGCCCAGGTGCCGTTCGACGCATTGGCGACCGCAGTCACCCAAGTTGTGCCGCCATCAGCGCTGACCTGGATGGACTCGCCGCTACCGAGGGCGCCCGAATAGGTACCGCTGACGGTCTGTGACGCGATGCTGGTGACGAAATCACTCGGGGAGGTTCCGCTGTCCGAACCGAGCGCCGTCACCGCCGCCACCGCCGACGGCGCGACCGTGTCGAAGGCATAGCTGTGGCCCGTCCCAGCCTTGATATTGCCCGCAAGGTCGATCGTGCGGACCGACAGCGTGCTTCCACCAGCCGCCAGCGTTATCCCGGAAGCCGACCACGTGCCGTTGGTTGCATTGGCGGCCGCGGTGACCCAGCTCGTGCCACCATCTGCGCTAACTTGAATCGTTTCGCCGAAAGCCAGGGCACCCGTATAGGTGCCGCTCACGGTTTGCGATGCGACGTTGGTGACGAAATCACTCGCGGAGCTGCCGGTGTCGGAGCTTAGCGCCGTGACGGTCCCTATCGCGGTCGGCGCGGTCTGATCCAGCACGTAAGCGGGGCCCGTGCCCGGCGTGGTGTTCCCTGCCGGGTCGATCGTGCGAACCGACAGCAGACCGGCACCGGGCGACAACACGACCCCGGATGCCGACCAATTGCCGCCCGATGCCGTCGCTGTCACCCAAGTCGCGCCGCCATTGGCACTGACCTGGATCACCTCGCCCGAGCCGAGCGCCCCGGTGTAGGTCCCGCTGATCGTCTGCGAGGCGACGTTGGTATTGAAGTCGGTCGACGAGTTGCCGCTGTCCTGGCTCAGCGCCGTGACGGTCGCGACCGCGGTCGGAGGCGTCGTGTCGAGCGAAATGACAATGGTGTTGCTGATACCGACATTGCCTGCAACGTCGGTATCCTGGGCAACCAGGCTATTGCTCCCCTCAGACAGGGAAACGACCGTGCTCCAGCTTCCATCCGCACCGACCACGGCGCCGGCGACGGACTGGCCATTATCGAACACGATCACGGTCGTGCCTGCGTCAGCCAGATCCACTGTTCCAGCAATAATCTGGCTGGCCTGATTGGTCAGACCGCTGCCGCTCGTGATCGCGACGACCGGCGGAGCCGTGTCGATCGTGATCGCCTGAACCGCTGCGTTGATGGTGTTGTTGGCGGAATCGACGACACGCGCTTGATACGAGAAATTCGAGATGTGCACGGCCGGATCGGCCAGGCTCCATGTCGATCCCGACGTCTGAGTGGCATCACTCCACGTGACGCCACCGTCGCTGCTGATCTGAATCTTCTCGCCGGCCGACAGTGTGCCGTTGGTCCCCGAAACGGTCAGTGCTGTACCGTTGGTGACAAAGTCTCCAGCCACACCGCTGTCCGGGCTGATCGACGTAATCACAAGCGGCAGCGCAATGTTGAGATTTGCGATCGAAGCGGCCGACTTGATGGAATCCGACACCGTGTAGTCAAACACGACATGACCGCTAAATCCGGGATCCGGCGTATAGGTCCATGTCAGACCACCGTTCGGGACGAGACTGCCGCCCCCGCTCTTTATCGCCAGCGATGTGATGGTCAGCGACGGTCCGTCGATATCGGCGACACCCCCAAGCAACGCCGCCGACGTGATCGTATACGAAGTGCCCTGCTGACCCTGCGCGAGCGTGACCGGCGCTGCGACCGGAGCCGCATCCACGGTCTGGGTCTTCGGCTGCACGCCGTCATGCACGGTCACGAAAACGGGTATCGTGATGGTGCCATTGTCGGCTGACAGCTTGATGATGAATTCCTGGGTGGCATCCTCACCGAAAGCGAGTGCGGCGAAGTCGCTCTTCGATTCACTGAACGTCCAATTGATGTGTCCGGCGGAATCAAAGCTTGCGCTGAAATTTGGCGTCGAATTGCCAAACTGATCGGTCACGCTGATATCGACACCGGTGTAGTCGCCGGTAATCGCGATCGAACCGTTCGCGGTCAGCACGGCCGGCGATTTCGCTGTTTCCAGGATAATGGCGCTAAGGCCCGAGGTGGGGTCGGCAAAGAAGATATTGTTGCTGTTGCCGAAGGCGACGTACTGGCCGCCGGCGCTGATGGCCGCGCCGCCATTCGAAGCAGCACTCGCACCATCGGAAACCAGCTTGTAGACGGGTGAAGCCGGGTTCGTGACATCGACGACATAGATGTCGGCAAAGCCGTTGTGATCGGCCGACGTCAGCTGCGCGTCGCTGGTAAAGACGATGAAATGCCCGTCGGGGCTCAGCACGGGACTGTAATTGCTGCCTGAGGCGCTCGAGGTATGGAATACGACCGCGCCGGCGTTCAGATCATAGAGATAAACCTCGGAATGGCCGGCGCTGTCGGTGCTCTGGTACGCGACCAGGTGGCCGTCGGCGCTGACGGACGGGGGCGCCGTGCCGGCACCGATGGCAGTGCTCCCGATCGGGGTAATTCCTCCTGTCGACAGGTCGAGCACGTCGAGTTGACCCGCTCCTCCGGACACCGCTGCGACTGAATGCCAGAACGCAACGACATGGCCGTCGGCACTGATTGCGGGCTTCCAAAGCGCCCCCGAGCTTCCGGCGGCGGCCGGCGTGATCACGGCCGTCAGACTGCCCTGCAAATCGTAGATCGCGATATTGCCGTTACCCTGCTCGACCACGATCGAGCTGCCGTCGCCATTGACGGCGGGAGCGCTTCCCGGCGCCAGCTGGGTCTGGACATGATAATGCGCCGGATCGGACGGGTCCGTGCCGTAGACGAACACGAAGCTCCCGCTACCGTCGGATCCCTGATAGACGATATACCGGCCATCGGAACTGATCGTCGGCGTGCCGTAGCTCCAGCCGCCTGACGGAGAGGCAATTGTGGTGGTCGTGCCCGTTTCGCGGCTGAAAAAATAGATGGCGCCGTCGGGATCGTAGACCACGTCACCATTGGCACTCATGACCGGGCCGATGTGATCTCCCGCCCCCGAGGTGATCGCCGCTACGCTCGGCGGTGTGACGACAAACGGTATCGACGACAGCTTGACCGGGATAATGATCGGATCGGCCGTAACAACCTTGGTCGCCGGCAAGCCCGTGCTCGTGTCAGACGGATTGACCGTGACGACAGCTGTCGACGTCGTCGCGCCCGAGGGTTGAACGGTGGTTGTTCCGGCCGGTGGATGATACTCGGTACCGGGCGGCTGGAGCGGCGGACTGCCGGCGAACTTTGTCGTGCTATTCGGACTCGGGTTGTTGTTGTTCTGATCCTTGTTCTCGGTGTGCTGGGGAAGATTTGGAAACATCTGCTTGCCGGAATCATACGTGCTCAGCACTTGCTGGAACGCACTGAATTCCTGCGCGACCTGATCTGTCGTCTTGTTGCTCTGCTGAGCAATCACGTCGAAATTTGCGGTCGGCGTCAGCGTCAGCGTCGATCCGTTGCTCGTGACCGTTCCGATCAAGACGCCGGCCGTGTTGAAAACCTGAACGGCATGCACCTGACCGTCCTGCTGATCGACGACGGAGACTGACACCTTTCCATCGGTCGCAGACACATCGAGAATCACGGCCGTGCCGCGAATGCCGATCGTGGCGGTAGGCGTTGCGACCCGCATATCGCCGGTCTTTGCAACCTGCCCCGCCACGAAGCTGGCGGCGCCCTGAACCAGCGTCATCAGCGAGCTGTTGGAAGTGCTGCTGGCGTCGTAGGTCAGTTCGTTCAACAAGAACCGCGAACTGGCGGAAAGATTGAACGTCGTGCCATCGTCGAGCACCAGACCAAGGGTCGACCCGCTGCCCGTCTGCACCACGTCGCTCTGGTAGACGACATCACCGACATTGGCGACGATCGTCACGCCGTTGCGGACGATGCTTGCGCTGCCGGTCATCTTGACGACGTGGCCGACGACCTTGCCGCCGGCGGCTGGCGCGCCGGCCTGCGCATAATGGGTGTGCCCCGTCAGAGCGTCGACAACGCCGGGGTCGAGTGGCGCTCCTTCCGGAGAAACGAGCAATGGGCGCACGTGGTCGCGAAAATAATTCGGGACGATCACCCGATGAAGCTCGTCCGACAGGATCAGGTCGGCGCCCATACGCTCAAAGTTGCCGGAGAACAACAGATGCGCGTCGGGAATTTCAACGCTGCCCGTGGGCCGATCATCGGCAGCCGAAACGGGGCCGAAATGAAGGGATTGGTGATCCGAGCCGATCGACGGCAATGTGTCGGTGTACTTCAAGGCGCCACCGTAAATAGTTAAAAATAAATTAAATTATTTCTTGGAATAGCATTAGGACGCCCTTCGGAAAAGTGGTCACACGCGCGTTACGCGAGTTTTTCCGCCTGTAATTAATTTGGCGAGCGGCGCAAATTCACAGAACCCGAATTTAAGGCAACAGGCTGATTTTATTCAGTAATCGACATCGACGCCATCAAGCGCCCGCAATTCCCGGCCGTGGTCGGCCAGGAGCAGGCCATGAGGCCAGGTCCGATCGGAGAATGGAGGAGGCTACAACCAGGGCCGCAGAAAAACCCCCGAGGCCTAAAATCCCCGGGCGTCAATGTCTGAAATCCGCGTCAGGCGGGGTGCTGAATTCCCCACTCCGCCTGCTTGGTGTCGGGCCTCCGCGGTACTGAAGAAGTTTGCGGATGCTCTGGCCGACTGTGGTCAGGCTGCACCGTCGAATGTGGCGATCAGCGCCCGCACATCACTTGCAAGAGTGCGATAGCGCTCGCCCAGCCTCAGATACAGCCCACGCTCTCCCTCCTGCACGCGGCTTGCAATCAACTCGCATTCAGCCGCCAGGTCTTCAAAGCGTTCCAGCTTGGCTTGGAAAGCAGTCATGAGACATTCCCCCACTCGTTACCAAAAGGGATAAGAAACTTAACTCTCCAATTGCCGCGGAGTAAACTGTCCTTTGCTGGATTTTCTCGCACGCATCAATTTGGGATCGCTACCTCAGGTCGATTTTGCGTTGCACAAGCGATGTGCGGCGTGCAGCATCAAGACGATGATGGTTCCATCACAAGCTGCCTTGAGGCTGAGCCGAAACGGGTTGCCTCTTCCGCTCGCCCGCCCTTAGGATATCGGCTACCGTCATCGCGCGCGACGGCCTGAGTGAAGGGAGCAGAAGCTATGGCGAAAGCGGAAAGCTTCCCGATCGAAAAGATCCATATTCCAGCGAAAAGAGGCAGGACGCTCCAGCCGGCGCGCGTTCGTGAGCTCGCGGAAAGCATTCTCGAGACGGGCCAGCAAGCTCCCATTTCCGTTCGGGTCGACAAAGACCAGTTCGTTCTGGTTGAAGGACTGCATCGGCTTGAGGCCTGCAGGGCCCTTGGCGAAACCTCCGTCATCGCCGTCGTGGTCCAGGCCGAGGATCCTCAGCACAGAAAGCTGCTCTCCGACAGCACCGAATTGGAGGCCGAGCGCGACAAGATGGTTCGGTTGAGGCAGCTCCGACTCGAGAAAGAGGCCGCCGCTGCGGTCGCCGCCCCGCCTGCAAAGCCCGGCGCCTCCTCGCCGCGACCAAAACGAACGACGCCGGCATCGCGACCCGGACCGCAAACCCTGTCGCAATGGATAGCTCGTCAGAAAAGCGACGGCAGTCGTTACTGATTTTCTTGCGCCCTCCGGGCTAATCCCGACCCACGATTAACTGCGGCGATCAAATTGCGTACCGATCAACTGGCCAATATCTATGTTTGGCCATAGCATCTGTCGCTTCGATGTTGCATCGACCAGGCAGCTATTCGTTATCGCGGAATGGGCGGGACTTGAGATCATTGAGCGAGCGTAGAGTGCTATCACGACGGACGTCATGAACGAGAGCGCGAACACATCTTGCCCCGCCCTCATGGAGGACGAGCAAGCCGACCTTCCCGAGCATTTTGACTGGAGCGCATTGGCGTTACCGCGATCGAAGTTGATTCCGGCTTCAGCAACCAGCGCGGGCAATATCTCTTCGGAACATCACGCCGCATCTGGCGATGACCGGGTTTCACCGCAAACCCCACCGGCGATCGTTGAAGCGGGCCGTCAACCCGACCTTCCAGCACCAGAGACATCTACGGTCATCAGCCAGGAGCCATTGGCCGTCGCCAAACGATTTCATCCACCACTCCCCTTGCCGAAGCATCGCATTCTCCGACTACGATTTTCCGATGTCGGTGAACCCCGCGAACCGGGCGAGCATCGCTCGCACTACGGCCCCGTCGAAATTACCCGACACGATCTCGCCGTCTGGAAGGCGTTTCCGAATGCCATCTTCACGGTCATACAACCGTCGCCCTACTCGAACGCGACGATCTCCCGACTTGGGACTTTCGAGGTTTGATCGGCCTCTGGCCGCAATAACGGTCCATCGCCTTTGAACGAATGTGAATTGGCCCAACGATTACCCCTGAGGTAATCGAATTGGGCCCCGCATCGGCGCATCTTCGGTCACGACTGGAGATGACCATGATCGCGCTGCTGCTCTACCGCTTTCTCGCTGACCATTTCGTGCCCTGGGCCATAACCTTCGCGGCCCGGATGCTGGCGCGTGGGCTCAACATGCCCGAGCCGCTGGTGCATTCGACCGGCGACTATGTCGTCGCGCAGGTCACCGCCTTCGAGCACAGCGTCGCCAGCAGCCTCTGCCCGTTCCGCCTCGCCCGCCTGCTCCGTGCCTGGTGGTGCGGACTGCATTGAGTTCACCCCAAGTCCACTCAAGCCCAACCCAACCACGGAGACCTCCGATGATCGATGCATCCACCTTCCTGCGCCGCGCCCTGCTCGCCGACACCGTCTTCAGTGGCCTCTCCGCAATCGGCCTCACCTTCGCCGCCGGCGCGTTCGCGACGCTGTTCAACCTGCCCGAGGCGCTGTTGCGCGAAACCGGCCTGTTCCTGATTGCCTATACCGCGCTGGTCGGCTGGCTTGCCTCGCGCACAGTGGTGCCGAAGGCGCTCGTGCTGCTGGTCGTAGTCGGCAATGCCGCCTGGACAGTCGGCAGCATCGCCCTGCTGTTCTCGGGCGCGGTGTCGCCAAACCTCACCGGCGAGTTGATGGTCGTGGCACAGGCGATCGCAACCGGCGTGTTCGCGGAGTTGCAATATCTGGGCTTGCGGAAGAGCGGGCGTGTGGTGGCAGCGTGAGGCGCTCGTATCCCGGGCGCGCTGCGTCCGGGGCGCGAGCGGTAAGTAGAGCGCACACCCCTCTCCACGCCGTCATTGCGAGCGCAGCGAAGCAATCCAGAATCCCTCCGCGGGGACGGTCTGGATTGCTTCGTCGCTGCGCTCCTCGCAATGACGGAACGTGCGGAGACGGCGTCGGTCTCTCAACTTGCATCTCCTTGTAGGCATACATTCGCGTTCTCGCGGCGCATTTCGCCCGAGCTTTGCTTCAACGTGCCGCACCTCTTTCGAAAGAGGGTGCAGGGAAGGCCGGGCGCCGGCTGGCACCCGTGGTCCGTGCGCAAGGGAATGCACACGGGTTGGACGACAGGTCAGCCGAGGTTCGGCCTTCCCTGCGCGGTGGTTTTAACGGCTTCCTTCGTGCTCTCCCCGGGGAGCGATGCACTATTGCCCCCGTCGTCTCACGGATGGCTGAAGAGCGCGCCCGGTCGGGCTGCACACCTCACCGCAAGGCTTGACGCACAGACTCCGGGCGCCAGGACCACACGACTTCTCCGTCCGCGGACGGTCCCACCGGGCCCTCGAAAGCTGGCGTGTGCTCGCCTTCGATGCCAATGAGGCCGCTGTTACTGCGCCGTGTCGTACCGCGGATCGCAACGTCTCACGGGGATCGCCCGCCCTGCCATCACGTCGCGCGCCGACGCTGCCGCGTCCACCGCCGCCTGGCCTGCGCTCGTGACGATCGCGAAACGCCCCTTTTGACGGGCCAGGACGGAACAAGCGATACTACAAAACCGAAATTCGGTAAATAAGAATATTTTGGGTTGCGGCGCTTGACACGCTGTGTCGCCCGGCCCCATCGCCGAAATGTTCAAAAGTGAACACAAGACCGCGGCGTCAAAAAGTTCCCGAAATTTAGGAACCATTGGTTCCAGGGGGCGTTCCGCTGATGGTCGAGTTGGGCTCGGCTTTAGGGGCCGAGGGGGAATGCGTCGTCGCCGACGGCGGGACTTCCAACTGATTCAGTGAGATGCAGGCGGGGCGCAGGAATTCCCCGACGATCGCCTGCGCGGTTGAGTGGACGCATTCGTGCGTGCTGAAGGAGAAAATAATGGCTGGGCAGGTCGTAAGTGACGTCGCATCGCTCGTTTCGCGAAACGAGCAAACCATCCTTCCCGAATGGATCGAATTGCAGAAGAAGGCCGGCACGCTCCACACCGGCCGGATCTCGGAAGGCGAACTGCAGTCGCAGTCGAAGAATTTTCTCCATCTGTTTCGCGACGCCCTCGCCCAGGCCGGGGCTGACGCGGCCAATCCAGCCTACGAACCGGCAAAAGCGATGCTGGCCGATCTCTCCCGATCGCGCGCATTGCAGGGCTTTTCGCCGAGCGAGACCGCGACGTTCATCTTTTCGCTGAAGCAACCGTTGTTCAACGCATTGAACCGCGATCGCGCGCTCTCGGCCGACCAGATCGCGACGACCGTGTGGTCGACCACGCTGCTGCTGGATGAGCTTGGCTTGTTCACGCTCGAAATATTCCAGAAGAGCCGCGAAGAGGTCATCGTCCGTCAGCAGCGCGAGATCGCCGAACTGTCAACACCCGTCGTGAAGCTCTGGGAGGGAATTCTGGCCCTGCCACTGATCGGGACGCTCGACAGCCAGCGAACCCAGGTCGTGATGGAAAATCTGCTGCAGACGATCGTCGACACCGAGGCAGAGATTGCGATCATCGACATTACCGGCGTACCGACCGTCGACACACTCACAGCCCAGCATCTGCTGAAAACGGTCGCGGCAGCCCGCCTGATGGGAGCCGACTGCCTGATCAGCGGGATCCGGCCTCAGATCGCGCAGACCATGGTGCATCTCGGCGTCGAACTGAATGTCATCTCCAAGGCGACGCTGGCCGACGCCTTCGCGGTCGCGTTGCGCCAGACCGGTCGCGCCGTGGTCAAGAAGAGGATCGAGGGCGCAACGCTCTCGACCAGCAAGATCGGCGGGCAGGACGCCTGACGATGGATCGCATCCCTATCCTCAAATTCGGCAACGCCCTGCTCGTCACCATCCAGGTCGACATGCACGATCGGCTGGCGACCGCGCTGGAAGAAGATCTCACCAGCAGGATCGTCACGCACAATGCCCGGGGCGTGCTCATCGACATTTCCGCATTGGAGGTCGTAGACAGCTTCATCGGTCGGATGCTGGACAATATCGCCGCCGTTTCGCGTATCCTCGATGCCGATACGGTCGTCGTCGGGATGCGGCCGGCCGTTGCCATCACGCTGGTCGAACTCGGCCTGTCGCTGACCGGCGTCAAGACCGCGCTGAACGTCGAGCGTGGAATGGCGATGATTCAAGGCCGCCTCTCCGCGTCGGAGGCAGACGATGCCGACGACGAAGACTGAGCAGATCGAGATCAGGATCTCGGACGACGTGGTTCGGGTGAGGCAACTCACACGAACGTTCGCGGTCGAGGTCGGGTTGAGCCTGGTCGATCAGACCAAGATCGTTACCGCCTCCAGCGAGCTCGCGCGCAATACGCTCGACTATGGCGGCGGCGGTGAAGTGACCGCCGAAATCGTCGACCAGGGCGGCCGGCGCGGAGTTCGGCTGACGTTCGACGACAAAGGCCCGGGCATTGCCGACATCGAACAGGCCCTCAAGGACGGCTTTACATCAGGCAAGGGCATGGGCCTCGGCCTCGGCGGCGCGAAGCGGCTCAGCAACGAATTTTCCATCGCCTCCAAGCCTGGCGAGGGCACCAAAGTCGTCATCGCACGTTGGAAGTGATCATGAAATCGGTCGGCGTCAACGATCAGAGCGGCGTCGCGGAGGCAAGGCGGGCAGCCACCGATCTCGCGCACCGCGTGGGCTTCAACGAAACCGACACCGGCAAGCTCGCTCTGGTCGCGACCGAACTTTCAACCAACCTCGTCAAGCATGGCTCTGGCGGGGAAATTCTCGTCGGCAGTTATGAGGACAATGAAAGCCAGGGGATTGAAATCATCGCGCTCGACAAGGGCAAGGGCATGACCAATGTCGCGGCATGCCTCGAAGACGGGTATTCCAGTGCGGGCACGGCGGGGCGCGGGCTGGGCGCCGTGGTGCGACAATCTCACTTCGTCGACGTCGGTTCGTGGCCCGGAATTGGCACCGCTGTGCTGGCCCGCGTCGCGCCCGAAGCCCTTCCTGCCGGCAAGCCGCCGACCGTCCCGACCTGGGGCGGCGTGTCCGTTCCCAAGGCGGGAGAGGATGTCTGCGGCGATGCCTGGAGCGTGTCGAACACGGGAGACGTGCGCACGCTCATGGTGGCCGACGGGCTGGGGCACGGGCCGGAAGCCGCTGAAGCGGCCGTCGAGGCCGTTCGGCTCTTCCAACGCTATAACGGCCACACCGTCGCCAACCTGATCGACTACATCCACGGTGGTCTTCGCGCCACGCGGGGGGCGGCTGTCTCGATCGCACGCTTCGATCCTGCCATCGGGAACATCAACTTCTCCGGGATCGGCAACGTCGCCGGCATCATCCTGACCGCCGGCGAGACCAAGCGGATGGTGTCGATGGCCGGGACTGCGGGCTTCAACACGAGGAAGATCCGGGCTTTCGACTACACGTTCACGCATGGCCTGGTCATCCTGCATTCCGACGGGCTGGCGTCGAATGTCATGGTGGATCGCTACCCGAACCTGTCTGCAAGACACCCGTCGCTGATCGCGGCCATCCTCTACCGTGACTTCACCCGGCATCGCGACGACGCGACCGTGCTCGTGGCCAAATGGTGAGGCTCATGGCGGCATCTTCAAAATCATGGCCCATCGTGACGGTGCCGATCGAGAACGAGAGCGATGTCGTCGCAGTCCGCCAGCGCGCCCACCGCGTCGCCGATCTCCTGGGCTTCGACCGGCAGGATCAGACCCGCATCGCAACTGCGGTCTCCGAGCTCGCGCGCAATGCCTACGGTTACGCAGGCGGCGGCCGCGCCGAGTTCATTCTCGATTCCACCACCACACCGCAGCGTTTCGCCATTCGCATCTGCGACCACGGGCCGGGCATCGCCGATCTCCAGCTCATCCTCGATGGGCAATACCGTTCGCCAAGCGGGATGGGGCTCGGCCTGATCGGCGCACGGCGGCTCATGGACACGTTCAGTATCGATTCCAGGCCCGGCGCAGGGACGACTGTGGAGGTCGGACACAAACTCCCGCACCGCGTTCCGCCATGGCCACGTTCCAGGTTGACCGAAATCGTATCCAGCCTGAAGAAGGACACGTCGTCCGATCCCCTCGCCGCTCTGCGCGAGCAGAACCGCGAATTGATGCAGAGCCTGGAGGAGCTGCGACGGCGCGAGGAGGAGAGCCAGCAGCTCAACCAGGAGCTTGGCGATACCAACCGCGGCGTGGTCGCGCTCTATGCCGAGCTCGACGGCCGAGCCGAGCAATTGCGCCAGGCGAGCGAATTGAAGACGCGGTTCCTGTCGAACATGAGCCACGAGTTCCGGACGCCGCTCAATTCGGTGCTGGCGCTGTCGCGCCTCCTGCTCGACCGCATCGACGGCGACCTGACGCCGGAGCAGGAACGTCAGGTCGGCTACATCAGACGATCGGCTGAAAGCCTGCTCGACCTCGTCAACGACATGCTTGATCTCGCCAAGGTCGAGGCCGGCAAGGCCGAGATCAAGCCGGTCCGGTTTGCGGTCACGAGCCTGTTCGGCGCATTGCGCGGTGCGTTGAAGCCGCTGCTGACCAGCACGGCCGTCGAATTGCTGTTCGACGCGCCGAAAGACCTGCCGCCACTCTATACCGATGAGGCCAAGGTGGCGCAGATCCTGCGCAACCTGATCTCGAACGCGCTGAAATTCACCGAGGAAGGCGAAGTGCGGGTGACCGCGCGCACGAGCGAAAAGGGCGCCAGCATCATCTTCTCCGTTCGCGATACCGGTATCGGAATCGCACCTGAGCACCATGAGCGCATTTTCGAGGAGTTCTCGCAGGTCGACACCAGACTGCAGAAGAGAGTGAAAGGCACCGGCCTCGGCCTGCCTCTGTCGCGTTCTCTGGCACGGCTGTTGAACGGCGACCTCACCGTCGAAAGCAGTCCGGGCCAGGGCTCGGTTTTCTCCCTGAAGATTCCTGCCTCGCTCGGCGACCCCAATCGCGAATGGCCGGCGCCGTCGGCCGACGAAAGCAAGAGCGTGCTGCTGATCGACGATGACGAGACGTTCCGCTACGTCATGCGTCAGATCGTCGGAAACGAGACGCGCTACGAGTTCATGGAGGCGGACGGCGGGGAGGAAGGATTGCGGCTGGCGCGCGAGAAGCGGCCCGACGTCATCGTGCTCGACTTGCAGATGCCCGCGGTGGACGGTTTCACCGTCCTCCAGGAGCTGGCTGCCGATGATCGTACGAATACCATCCCCGTGGTCATTTCGACATCCATGACGATCGACGGCGCGCTCAGGTCGCGACTGCCGGAGCACGTGCGGCTGATCTCCAAGAATGCGATTTCCCGCGAGAGCGTATCCTCGTTCCTGCGCGACGCCGTTCAAGGTGTGCCATGAGCGTCAGCGAAAAAATCCTCATCGTGAATGTCGATGATCTCGAATCGCAACGTTATGTGAAGACGCGCGACCTGCAGGCCGCAGGCTTTGCCGTCATCGAGGCCCAGACCGGCGCGGAAGCGCTCCGCCTGATCGAGCAACACAAGCCCCCGGTCGTGCTGCTCGACGTTCAGCTGCCTGACATCAGCGGATTCGATGTCTGCGCCTTCATCAAGAAGAAGTGGCCGGAAGTCATGGTGCTGCAGACGTCGGCAACATTCACGACATCAGAGGACCGCGTGAGCGGGCTGAATGCCGGCGCCGATTCCTACCTCGTGCAGCCCGCCGAACCGCTCGAGCTGGCCGCCGCGATCAATGCCCTTCTGCGGGTCCGACGTTCCGAAGACGCCTTGCGGTCGCTGAACGCCACGCTCGACAAGCAGGTGCAGGCACGCACCACGGAGCTGGAAGAAGCGAACCGCAAGCTGCGTCAGGAAGTTGCGCAGCGCCAGAAGGCCGAGTCCGCGCTGTTGCAGGCCCAGAAGATGGAAGCCGTCGGACAATTGACGGGCGGACTTGCGCACGATTTCAACAATCTTCTGACCGCAGTTGTGGGCAATCTCGACCTGATCCGCGCCCGCGCCACCGAGCCGCGCATTTCGAGACTTGCCGAAAATGCCTTCAAGGCCGCCGAGCGTGGCTCGAAACTGACCGCGCAATTGCTGGCGTTTTCGCGAACCCAGAAGCTCGCAACCCAATCCATCGACATCAATCGTTTGATCACGGACGCATACGAACTCCTCAACCAGTCGCTCGGGGCCAATGTCACGATCAAGACCGATCTCGATGCGAGCACGCCATTTGTCATAGCCGACCACAACCAGCTTGAAGTCTCCCTGCTCAATCTGGCGATCAACGCGCGGGACGCGATGCCCGAGGGCGGCACCCTGACGATCACCACAACCTGCGACGAAGTCGACGATCGCAAAGTCGTGCTGTCAGTCGCGGATACCGGCACAGGCATGCCGCCCGACGTGATTGCACGCGCCTTCGATCCGTTTTTCACCACCAAACCCGCCGGGAAGGGAACGGGTCTTGGATTGTCACAGGTCTACGGACTGGTGCGCCAGATGGGCGGCGACGTCGACATCAAGAGCGAGGTCGGCAAAGGTACCTCAATTCTCCTCTCACTGCGCCGGGCGATCGGCAATGCCGAGACGACTGCAGAAGCTCATGGGGCGGCTGAAAGCGGACATGCCGAGCGCATTCTGGTCGTGGACGATGATCACGACGTCCGCGGTCTCATGACCAGCTTTCTTTCGGAAATCGGATACATCGTTCACGAAGCCGATCACGGCAACGCGGCGCTTGCCATGCAGAGGTCAGTCGATCCGCAATTGATGATCATCGATTTTTCGATGCCGGGCACCAACGGTGCCGAGGTCGTGAAGGCGGCGCGGGCGGTGCAGCCGTCCCTGCCCGTTCTGTTCGTCAGCGGCTACGCCGACTCGGCGGCCCTGGAGGCGGCCATGGGAACCGCGCCGTTTCTGCGCAAGCCGTTCAGGCCGGCCGAGCTCGCTTCGGCCGTTCGGACCGCATTGGACGCGGGCAGATCGAACAAGACGTGATCGCACCCGGCCCGGATTGACCTGGCGGCGGCCAAGCAGAAGTTACGCCTTCGCCCGGCCCGCCTTGCCGTTGAAATGCTTGCCGTTGAGCTTCTGCTTTTTGGCGCTCTTGTTTGCGCTCTTGGCGCCCGCCTTCTGCGCTTTGCGCTCCGCACGTGCCTTCACCTTGGCGCGTTCAGCCCGAGCTTCGGCGCGCTGCTTCTTGCGCTTGTTTTCGCAGGAGGCGCACTTGCAGCCGATCGGCTTCAGATAGGCTTTGAAATAATCGGTGCCGTAGTCGTAGTTGATCTCGTCACCCGGCTCGATGTTCTTGATCGCGCGAATGAACACCTTGCGCTCGCGCGGGCGAACGTCCGATTCCGCGTTCGGCCGGCAGGAATGGTTGATGTAGCGGGCAAGGTTCTTGCGCACCGAGCCGTCAATGGTCCAGCGACCGTTGAGTTCGAACAGATATTTGTTCTCGATGTCGTCCTGCGCAGGAATGCGGCAGTCCAGGATCGGCCCGAAATATCGGATGATCCGGGTGCCCTTCTTGATCGGCATGGTGGCGAAGAGGCCGAGTCCGGTCTTGGAGCGGCCGACGCGATAGGATTTGCTTGAGGCGGTGACTGGCATGATCGAGAGAAATGAGGACGCGAACAGGGCCTGATGGGCCCAAGCGAAGCCGCTCTTCTAGAACGATTCCGCGCTGCTGTCAGGCTAATCCGGACCGGGTTTGATGCTTGCCCACAGTGAAGAATGTGCAAGGCTGCGAGTTCCGCGGCATCTCGTATGATCAAGCACTTTCTTTGATACGCCGATAGCGGGCCAGCAAGCGCTCGCCCTTGGCCGCGATGCGCCGCGCGGCCGCCGCTGTCTTCGGCACCGGCTCACCCCAGGCGTGGGCCGACAGCGCATGCCGCGTCGGCTGGCCCTCGGCATCGACCAGAGGTGGCAGTTTCGCG
Organism: Bradyrhizobium manausense; assembly: GCF_018131105.1. NCBI lineage: Bacteria > Pseudomonadati > Pseudomonadota > Alphaproteobacteria > Hyphomicrobiales > Nitrobacteraceae > Bradyrhizobium > Bradyrhizobium manausense. The sequence goes on from NZ_JAFCJI010000009.1 coordinate 17,888, forward strand.
CGGCCGTAGAAGCGCACGGCCCAACTGCCCTTGCGCCGCATCTCCTGCGGCGTCATCTCGGATTCCCGTTTGGTGACGCCCGGCCGCAAATGAGCGCCCTGCTTGCGCGCAAAGGCCTTGCGGCCCGCTGCGGTCAGGCCGCCGCGCGGATCCTTTTCCGTGGCCGATGCACGGCGCTTGCGTGTCCTTGCGGTCTTCCGCGATGTGGATTTGCGCGCGGTGGTCTTGCGCGTCTTCTTCACGGCTTTCTTCGTGCGGGATTTGGAGGATTTGGCCTTGGTGGTTTTCTTCGCTGCCATGCGCATGTTGTCCACGAGGTTGGGATAGCGGCGTCCGGCGCGGCGGGCGCGCGCCTTCGCCGCCGATTTCTGCGCGGAGGTGAGATGTTTCGACGTCTTGCCGGCCCGCTTGCGCGGGTTTTGACGTTTCCAGGGCGCGCGCGATGATCTTGCCATGGGGCGTCAACGCCCGAGCACGGCAAGGGTTCATGGCGAGGGGTTGCGAACGTTCCGTCCGATCAGGTGCTTGGCAGCTTCCCTGCCACCGTCGACCTCAGGATCGCTTCCAGAAGCTGCTCGGCCGTCGTGCCATCAGGCAGCCGCTCCAAGATATCCCCGAGCCGGCCGTCGAGCAGCAGCATGGTGAAGCCGTGTACCATCGACCAGGCCCGCGCGATCGCGGCGCCCTGCTCGATCGTCAGCGCCTTGCCGGTGATCGGCTCCTGCCGCATCGCGCCGATGGCATTGGCCAATCCGGCAAACGAGGATTCCGCGGCCTCGTGCAGCGAGGGCCTGGAATAGTCGAGCCGCTCGGTGCGGAACATCAACCCGTACATGCCGGGATGGGCCTCTGCATAGGCGACATAGGCCTTGGGCCTCGCCAGTGCCCGCTGCAGCGGCGAGGTGGCCGCGTCGCATGACGCGGCCATCGCCGCATTGAACTGGCGAAAGCCGATCGCCGCGAGTTCGCTGACGAGGCCGGTGAGATCGCCGAAATGATGGGTCGGCGCGGCATGCGAGACCCCGGCCTCGCGCGCCACCGCGCGCAGCGTCAGGCCGGCGAGGCCGTCGCGCTCCAGCACCCGTTCGGCCGCCTGAAGCAGCGCCTCGCGCAAGGCGCCATGGTGATAGGGAGTCTCGGTCTTCGCGCTCGCGGGGGGGCGCGCCGGACGCGATGTTGGCGATGTCTTTCTCGGGTTGCGCGGGCGACGCGCGGTTTCGGCGGTGGTGTCTCTCTTGGCCATTTGCAAGCTATATGACGCAATATTGACAGTGTAAAGATTTCACTTGACGGAAGTCGCGATCGCCTCTATGCCATCTTTACGATGTAAAGATAGGGAGGGACACGCCGTGCAGCAGGATGCGACCACTGAGCGCCGCAACAACATCGCGCCGATTCCGTTCGAGGCGGACGCACCGTTCCTCAGGATCGTCGGCGAATTGCCGCGCGAGCTGAACGGCACGCTCTATCGCAACGGCCCCAATCCGCAGTTCGACGCCCCCGGCGCACACTGGTTCGTCGGCGACGGCATGCTGCACGCCTTCCATCTCGAAGAGGGGCGCGCGTCCTACCGCAACCGCTGGGTCCGCACGCCGAAATGGCTCGCCGAGCACGATGCCGGCCGCGCGCTGTTCGGCGGCTTCGGGCGCAAGCTGCCGGGTGCGCCCGCCCACCTCACCGACGGCGGCGTCGCCAACACCAACATCGTCTTCCATGCCGGCAAGCTGCTCGCGCTCGAGGAGGGACATCTGCCGACCGAGATCGAGCCCGGCACACTGGCAACACGCGGCTACGACAATTATCAGGGCCGCATCGCCGGTGCCTTCACCGCGCATCCGAAGGTCGATCCGGTGACGGGCGAGCTGGTGTTCTTCGGCTACAACGCGGCAGGACCGCTGACGCCCGCCCTCTCCTATGGATCGATCGATGCGAGCGGCAAGGTGACGCGCTTCGAGCGTTTTGAGACGCCCTATGCCAGCATGGTGCACGATTTCATCGTCACCGAAAATCACGTGCTGTTTCCGATCCTGCCCCTCACCGGCAGCATGGAGCGCGCGATGAGCGGCAAGCCGCCCTATGCCTGGGAGCCCGAGAAAGGCGCCTATGTCGGCGTGATGAAGCGCAACGGCACGGCAAAGGACATCGTCTGGTTCCGCGGTGACGCCTGCTACGTCTTCCACATCATGAATGCGTGGGAAGACGGAGGCCGCATCGTCGCCGACGTCATGCAGTTCGAAGAGGCTCCGCTGTTTCCGCATCCAGACGGCCGGCCGACGGATCCGGAGAAATCGCGCGCACGCCACTGCCGCTGGACCTTCGATCTCTCAGGGAATACCGACCGCTTCCAGCAGGCCTATCTCGACGATCTCACCGGCGAATTCCCGCGCATCGACGATCGCCGCGCCGGCTTGAAGAGCCGCCACGGCTGGTATGCCTGCGCCAATCCGCGACTGCCGATGTTCGGCGCGCTCTCCGGCATCGTCCATGTCGACGGCACCGGCAAGCGGCTCGGCCAATATCTGCTGCCGGCCGGCGACACCATCTCCGAGCCCGTGTTCGTCGAGCGATCGAAGGATGCGCCCGAGGGCGATGGCTGGCTGCTCGCCGTTGTCTGGCGCGCGCGAGAGAACCGCAGCGACCTCGCCGTGTTCAACGCCACCGACATCGAGGCCGGTCCCGCCGCGCTGGTCCAGCTCGGCCATCGCGTGCCGGACGGATTCCACGGCAATTGGGTGGGAGCGCAGTAGTTCTCCCCGCCACGCCATTGCGATGTCATCAGGGAGACTTCGCATGCACGTCCCCACCGTCACGGCGAACTATCTCGCCATCCTCGCGCTGATCTACGCCGCGCTCGCGTTGCAGGTGATCCGGCTGCGGCGGAGCAGCGGGGCGCCGTTCAACGACGGCGGCAACGAAGGCCTGCGCAGCGCGATCCGAGCCCATGGCAACTTCATGGAATACGTCCCCATCATCACGCTGATGGTCGCGTTTCTCGAAATGTCCGGCGCATCGCCCACACGCATTCACCTGCTGATGGGCGCGCTGGTGCTGTCGCGGCTGCTGCATCCGCTCGGCATGTACGCGACGCCGGGTTCGGTCAGGTTCATGATCTGCCGCGGCGGCAGCATCTTCCTGACCATCGGCCTGTTGATCTCTGGTGCGCTGACCGTCCTGTCGCGCCTGCCCTGGGCTGCCGTCGCCGATGAATTGGCGGATCAAGCCATTGCGACCATTCAATTTTTAGAGGTCATTCACGTCATTTTGACACTGTAAAGATTTCGCTTGACCGTGCATTGGGCCTGAATTATCAATCTTGACATCGTAAAGATTGGTTCGACCGAGGCGACCATGACGATCTTCCTGATCCTTGCCCCCTACGGCGTCTACACCGTCCTGATGTTCATGACTTCCGCTACGGTCAGTGTGTTCGCGGCCTCCGCGATCTGCCTCGCGACCATCGCGATCGACGTCGCCCATGGCCGCTCGGTGAAGATCCTGGCCGCGGGCTCGGCGATCCTGTTCGCGGCCATCGGCCTCTACCTCGCGCTGCTCAATCCTTCGCTCGGCACGCTCGGCGTCAAGCTCTCGGTCGATATCGGCGTCTTCATCATCTCGCTCGGCTCGATGCTCGTGCGCCGGCCCTTCACGCTGCAATATGCGATGGAGTCCGTTCCGGCCGAAACTGCGGCGATGCCCGGCTTCCTCACCGCCAACTACATCATCACCGGCGCATGGACCGTGGCCGCCTTGTTGATGATGGCCGCCAACATCGTGCTGCTCTACTTCCCCGGCCTGCCGGTCTGGCTCGGCCTCGCGGTCGCCTTCGCCGCCCGCAACAGCGCGATCTATTTCACCAAGTGGTATCCCGAATATCGCCAGATCAAGCATGGTGCGCCCGCCGGCGCGCTGCCCGAAGCCCAGTGAGACAGGACCGACAATGAAGGACGTATTCGCCCGCCTCGCCTCCGACTTCCTCTCGGCCATCGTCTTCCTGGTGATCTACCTCGTCACCGACAACGTCATCCTGGCGACGTCGGTTGCGATTGCGGGCGCGATCGCGCAGGTGATCTACGCGCGCGTCAAGGGACGCGAGCTCGGCTACATGACCTATGCGAGCGTGGCGCTCGTCATCGTGCTCGGGACAGTCACGCTGCTCACCAACGATCCCCGCTTCATGCTGGCCAAGCCCGCGATCGCGCATTTCGCGATCGGCGTGATCATGCTCAAGCGCGGCTGGATGCTGCGCTACATGCCGCCGATCGTGGTCGAGACCGCGCCGGAATATGTCACCGCTGCGGGCTATGCCTGGGCGGCGCTGATGTTCGTCCTCGGCGCCGGCACGATCGCGGTCGCTGCCACCGGCGATCTGAAGCTGTGGGCGTTCTACATCTCCGCGGTCGCCGGCGGAGCCAAGGCGCTCGCCTTCGCCGTGCAGTACGTGGTGTTCAGGCTCGTCGTCACCAGCCGCCGGCGCGCCGCCGCCCGCGCCTGATTGCCGCTTCAGGGGCGTTAGGAACCTACCGCGAGTTGCGCTATAGGCTCAACCCAGGACGGGCTGCGGATCATCGCAGTCCGCCGGGATCATGTTCGGGGAGACGCGAATGGCCGTGGACGGCAACTGGAATCTGACCATGACGACACCGATGGGCGAACGCCAGGCGACGCTGAGCCTGAAGGCTGCGGGCGGCACGCTCACGGGCACGCAAGGCGCGGAAGGCAATACCGCCGAGATTTTTGACGGCACCGTCAACGGTGACAGCGTCTCCTGGAAGGTCTCGATCACCAACCCGATGCCGCTCACGCTCGAATTCACCGGCATCGTCGCCGGCGACAGCATCAGCGGCGAGATGGGCATCGGCCCGATGGGAAGCTTCCCGTTCACCGGCGCGCGGGCGTAAGGCTGCTTCCTCGCCCCGCTCTTGCGGGGCGAGGTGAAGAGCGACCTAGCCCAGGTTCAGCTCCTTGAAGAAGTCATTCCCCTTGTCGTCGATGATGATGAAGGCCGGGAAATCGACGACTTCGATGCGCCAGATCGCTTCCATGCCGAGCTCGGGATATTCGAGCACCTCGACCTTCTTGATGCAGTGCTCGGCGAGGTTCGCGGCCGCACCGCCGATCGAGCCGAGATAGAAGCCGCCATACTTCTTGCAGGCTTCGCGCACGGCCGGCGCGCGGTTGCCCTTGGCCACCATCACCATCGAGCCGCCGGCGGCCTGGAATTGGTCGACGAAGGAATCCATGCGGCCCGCGGTGGTCGGACCGAACGCACCGGAGGCGTAGCCCTCGGGCGTCTTGGCCGGACCGGCGTAATAGACCGGGTGGTTCTTGAAATAATCAGGCAGCGGCTCGCCCTTCTCCAGCCGCTCGCGCAGCTTGGCGTGCGCGCTATCGCGCGCAACGATCATGGTGCCGGTCATCGAGACCCGCGTCTTGGTCGGGTACTTCGAGAACGTCGCAAGGATGTCCTTCATCGGCTGGTTGAGGTCGATCTTGACGACCTCGCCGCCGAGCGACTGCTCGACCTGCGGCAGATATTGCGCCGGGTTATGCTCGAGCTCCTCGAGATAGACGCCATCCCTGGTAATCTTGCCAAGCACCTGGCGGTCGGCCGAGCACGACACGCCGAGCCCGATCGGCAGCGAAGCGCCATGGCGCGGCATGCGGATCACGCGCACGTCGTGGCAGAAATACTTTCCGCCGAACTGCGCGCCGACGCCGAGCGACTGCGTCATCTTGTGGATTTCCTTCTCCATCTCGACGTCGCGGAAGGCGTTGCCGTCAGGCGAGCCGTGGGTCGGCAGCGCATCGAGATAGCGTGCGGACGCCAGCTTCACCGTCTTCATGCAGAGCTCGGCCGAGGTGCCGCCGATCACGATGGCGAGGTGATAGGGCGGGCACGCGGCGGTGCCCAGCGTCAGGATCTTCTCCTTCAGGAAAGCGAGCAGCCGATCCCTGGTCAGCACCGAGGGCGTGGCCTGGAACAGAAAGCTCTTGTTGGCGGAGCCGCCGCCCTTCGCCATGAACATGAACTTGTAGGCGTCGTCGCCCTCGGCGTAGATCTCGCACTGAGCCGGCATGTTGTTGGCGGTGTTCTTCTCCTCGTACATCGACAAGGGCGCGACCTGCGAGTAGCGCAGATTGCGGCGCAGATAGGCATCACGTGCGCCTTCCGACAGCGCCGCCTCGTCGTCGCCGTCGGTGATGACGTTGCAGCCCTTCTTGCCCATGATGATCGCGGTGCCGGTGTCCTGGCACATCGGCAGCACGCCGCCGGCGGCGATGTTGGCGTTCTTGAGGAAGTCGAGCGCGACGAACTTGTCGTTCGGGCTCGCCTCGCCGTCCTCCAGGATCGCGCGGAGTTGCTTCAGATGGCCCGGGCGCAGATAGTGATTGATGTCGCCAAAAGCCGCCTCCGACAGCGCCCGCAGCGCCTCGCGCGACACCACCAGCATGTCTTTCCCCAGGACTTTCTCGACCCGGACACCCTCGGCCGTGATCTTCTTGTAGGGCGTCTCGTCCTGGCCCAGCGGGAACAGCGGGGTGTGCTTGTAGGGCGGAACGGGCTTGGACGGGTCGGGAAAGGCGGTGGGAGCGTTCATGGTGCGAATCTCGCGTTTTGGAGCCGTTTTTGCAGGCGCCTAGGATAGAAGCGTTCTAAGCATTTTTGTCATAAAGGGAAGGCGCTCTGGCGCGGCCAGGGCATCCCGTTTCGGTACCGTGGAGGCGATTTTCCGGTCCCCTCCTTCGGCCGGCGCCTGGCTGTGGTTGTGCCCCCGTCAAGCAGGGTTGCACCCCTTGCGCTTCACGCGCGGCAACGGTTGAATGCGTCCCCTAAGGGGCTTTTCATCATGATTTCCAGACTGCACCTCCGCGGCGCGATGTTGGTCGCCGCCGCAATCATCGGCCTTGTGACCCTCGCCGCGCCGGCGCGCGCGGATCAGTGCGACGATATCGCCAAGCAACTCGCCAGCGGTATCGACGGGCTGAAGGTCAACTTCAAGGCCTCCAACATCATCTACCTGACCCATCCGGCGGCAAAGGAGCTGTCGCTCGGCTGCCGCGCGCAGGGGCAGACCTATTCCAACGAGCTCTATGCCAAGGGCGACCGCAAGCCGACGCCGGCGTTCTATAATCTGGTCGCCTCCGCGGCCGCGATCATCTTCACGGTGACGAAGGACGACACCACGACCGGCGCGACGCGCTGCCTGAAACGCATGGGCCTGTTGCGCGGCGACAAGGTCACGATGCGCTACAAGCGCCTCAACATGGAATGCACGCGCACCAAGACCGATGCGGCAATCGCGATCACGCGACCGAAGGACGAGTAGGCCGAGCTCACGACACATTCCGTCATTGCGAGCGCAGCGAAGCAATCCAGATTCTTTCCGCGGCGACAGTCTGGATTGCTTCGTCGCAAGAGCTCCTCGCAATGACGCGGAGAGAGCTGTGCGCACCGGACACCGCGCAATGCGAGGCGCGAAAGCGGCCCTCCACCATCGCACCAGATCGCTTGCATTTTAACGATCGGCTTGACGGAAGTTTCGTCCCTTCCGGCGCAGGGTCAATTGTTCAATCTGTGAGGATTTGTGGATGAGCGTTTCAAGTGTTGCGCCGCCGCCGGTCACGATCGTGGTCCCTAGCTACGACACGACCAAGCAGCAGGACGACCAGACCAAGACCAAGGACAATGACCCGACCTATCAGCCGACGCCGCCCGCGCCGCTACCGCCGGGACAGGGCACGCGGATCGATCAGCTCGCCTGATCGCGTCTGCCTGCGATGGATCGCCCGGTCTTGACGACCGGGCCTTTCGCGCGTCCGGCCGCATCTTTGCCGGATAGCGCAGCCAGACTCGTGCAAGACTGCCCGGGGAACCGCGCATGATCGCACGCCTCTTGTTGCAAAACACATTCTTCACCGCCGGGATGGGCGCGCTGCTGTTCGCGTCCGCCGGCACGCTGCATTGGCCCGGCGCCTGGGTGTTCCTCATCACCTGCATTCTGCTCGGCCCGCTCTGTGGCTGGTGGCTCTACCGGATCGACCCGGCGCTTCTGGCCGAACGTATGCGGCCCGTTCTGCAGAGAGATCAGCCGGCCGCCGACAAGGTCTTCATGGTTGCATTCATCGTGGCGATGCTGGGCTGGCTCGTCGCGATAGGACTCGACCGGCGCCAGCTTGCGTCCCACATGAGCGTCGCGTGGCAGGTGCTCGGATTCGTGCTGTTCCTCGCCTCGACCTTGTTTACGCTCTGGGTCTTTCGCGAGAACTCGTTCGCCGCACCCGTGGTCAAGCTCCAGACCGAGCGCGCGCAGCGCGTGATCTCGACCGGGCCTTACGCCCATGTCCGCCACCCCATGTACAGCGGCATGGTCCTGTTCTTCGCCAGCGTGCCACTGATCCTCGGCTCGTGGTGGGGGTTGGCGATCGCGCCGGTCTTCCTCGTGCTGCTTGCGCTTCGCATCCGCATCGAGGAAAGCACGCTGACGGCGGGCTTGCCCGGCTATCCGGACTATGCAGCACGGGTGCGCTACCGCCTGCTGCCCGGATTGTGGTGAGAGGGCTTGGGCGACCGATCGCGCCTGTCCGGCTAATTGTCCAACTCGCGATAACGCCGGAAGATGCCCTGCTCGTTGAACGGAATGCGGCGCTCGCTTGCGAGATAGGCCTTGATGCTCGGCCGCGCCGCGACGCGGTCGTACAGGCCGACGAGACCAGGGATCTTTTTCTCGAACACCTTCATCCGCCTGGGAAAGGCGTAGCGCAGGCCGGCGACGATCTGGAATAGGGAGAGGTCGACATAGGTCAGTCTGCGGCCGGTGACATAGGCGCCGCCATTGTCGTCGAGAAGCTGCTCGAAATAGCCGAGATATTTGGGCACGCGCTCGTCCCAGAAATCTGCGGTGCGCTTCTTCGCCGGCGGCTTCTGGTCTTCGTAGTACATCGATGGCCCGAGCGGATGATGGGTGTCGTGGATCTCGACCACGAGGTCGGTGATCGTCAATTGGAGCTGGTGCACCCACAGTTTGCCGGCTTCCGTCTTCGGCGCGAGGGCGTGACGGCCGCCGAGGTAGAGCAGGATGTTCGCGGTCTGGCCGATGACGAGCTTGCCGACTTTCAGGAACGGCGGCGCAAAGGGCGGCGTGCCCTTATGGGCCTCCATCATCTTCATCATCGCGCCGCTGCCGCGCCGGCCGCGTGCGACGTCGACATAAGCCGCGCCCGCCTCCTCCAGCGCCAGTCGCACATATTCACCGCGGCCCTGGATCTCGGGCCAATAATAGAGCTCGTACTTCATGGGAAGTGGTCCGTGAGCGAGGAAGCGTCCGAACCAATGTAGCATGCGGCTCAGGGTTCCGTCAGGGTGAGACAGAACCATCTCGCAACACGCTCCGTCATTGCGAGCGCGAGCGAAGCAATCCAGAGTCTTTCGCAGAGACAGTCTGGATTGCTTCGTCGCTACGCTCCTCGCAATGACGATCGTGAGAACTCGGCGCTTCAATTCGCCGCGAAACAATACAGCAGGCCGTCGCCGCCGGTAGTCTTCAGATCGGCCTGCGAGCAGCCGCCGTCAGGGCCACGCGAGGGGTGAGAGCTGTTCCAGGATTTTGACGGCTCGTCATCGCGCAGGCCTTGACGATCGACATGGCCAAGCATCGCCGCGCCCTGCGTGCTCGACGTCCAGTTCTTGCAGGTCTTGTCCTCACCTGCGGCAAAGGCGGTGCCGTCGGCTTGCGATCCCGTGAGGATGTCATGACGGTTCGGCGTATCGCCGCGGCCGTTGATGACCTCGCCCTTCTCGCTGAGCGCAGTCTGCTTGGTGAGATTGTTTGAGGCGCTGTGCAGGTCGGCGACGTCCTTGGCGACCACCACGCCCTTGGCGTTCTGCCACGGTCCCTTGCCGATGCGGTCCTTTGCGTTGACGGCGGGCTTGCCGTCGGCGGCTTGCGTCGAGAGATAGGCGTGCCAGGTTTTTGCGGTGGCGCCGCCGGTCTGCGCCAGCTTCTGGCACTGCGCGTCGGCGCCGTCGAGACCGCCGAGGTCGGCGCCCTTGCCCGGTCCGTTGGAGGTCACAAAGAAGGTCATGCCGGCCGACTGCGCTTGCGCCGCTGGCGCCGCAACCAAAGCCAAAACGAGCGCGAGGCCTGACATCGTTACGGATCTGTCGATACGAATCATTCTGTCCTCCCAGTTGTAATTGTTGTTGGTCGCTTGATGTGAACCCGAAGCATGCCCGCTTATTCCGATGCCGCGATGCGAGAGGTCCAAAGAAAAAGGCGCCGTGCCGGAAGCACGACGCCCTGGTTTCTCATGACGCAGGCGATCAGTTGGTCTGCTGGATTGCCGACAATTCCCACGGGCTGCCCGGACGTCGGGCGAAGGTCCAGACCTCGGTAACTTCGGCCGGCTGCTCGCTGCCGGCGACGAGTGCGCCGGTGTTGCGGTCCACCGTCTTGTCGGTGAGCGCAAAGCGCAGCGCCACCGTGGCGTAGTCGGTCTCGCCTTCGCGCCAAGCCTCTGCAAGGTCACCCTGCAACAGCTTGACGTTGGTCACCTTGTTGACGGCATTGCGCGCACGGTTCTCCGCGAGATCCCTCTCGAAATAGGAGACCATTTCCGGCGTCGCGAGCGTGTGCAATTTTGCCACATCCTCGTTCGACCACGCGGACTGGATGTCGCCGAGCAGGCGCTCGAACGCCTCGTAGTCATCAGGCTTGATCTCAAGCGGCGCGTTGTTGGCGCCGAAACCGAAGCCGCCGCCAAGACCACCGCTCGTTCCGCCACCGAGGCCGCTGCGATAGTTCGTCTGCGGACCCGGACCAGCGTCAGCGCCGCTGGCGTAGGCCGCCTGCGGCGAATTGCGCCGCTGCCACCAGGACATCGCCAGCCGCACCACGAACACGACGAGCACGATCTGGATGATCAGGCCCAGGATTGACGAGAGCCCGCCGAGGCCGCCGAACAAGCCGCCGCCAAACAGCATGCCCAGAAGGCCTGCGCCGAGGAAGCCGGCCGCAAGACCACCGAGGAAACCGCCGCCGCGACCGAACAGGCCGCCACGCGAAGGCGCAGCATTGTTCATGCCGGCGCCGGGCTGGCTGTAAGTCCGGTTGAATTGCGAGGTCGAGCCCGGTGCGGTCGTGGTCGACGGCGGGGCCGAGAAGGTCCGCGAACCGCGCGAACCCGACGAGAAGCCGCCGCCGACGCGGGCGTCAGCAGAAGAGATCGCAAGCGCCGTCGGCAGCGCGAGCGCCAGGACGACGGCAATCGTCTTCACGAGACTGCGGGACCATTGCGAGAACTTCATGTGTGTTTCCCAAATCCCCGGCATGGGGACGTCCCAGTAACATGGGCAGCCTTCACCAAAAAGGAAGCCGGTTTCGGAACCCGCGGCTGCGGCCCTCAGTCGCGGGGATGTGGCAAAAGCCCATATTTACCGGGGGGTTGGCCGAGTATGAGCGGGAACCATGGTTGCAGGTTACCGGCAGCTTGAGGCCAAAATTCGCTCTCTCCTCGTCATCGCGAGCGCGGCGAAGCAATCCGGAGATGTTTCCGCAAAAGGATTCCTGGATTGCTTCGCTGCGCTCGCAATGACGGAGAATGGGAGGCCGGCCGTCCAGCTTCACCCCTGCTTCGTCATCGTCTCCTTCACCGCCGCCACGAGTTGGCTGAGCGTGAACGGCTTTGGCAGGAAGTCGAACTGCTGCCCCTCGGGCAGGCTCTTCTCAAAGGCGTCCTCGGCGTAGCCGGAGACGAAGATGAAACGGATATCGGGGTTCTTCTCCCGCATTGCCTTGAGCAGCGTCGGCCCGTCCATCTCAGGCATGACCACGTCGGAGACGACGAGGTCGATGCCGCCGCTCTGCTCGCCAAGCACCTCCATCGCCTCGACGCCGTTCTCGGCCTCGACCACGGTGTAGCCGCGCGAACGCAGTCCGCGGGCGTTGAGCGCACGCAGGCCCTCTTCGTCTTCCACCAGCAGGATGGTGCCCTGACCGGTGAGATCCGTGCGAGGCTTTGCCTCCGCGACCGCAGATGCGACTTCCTTTGCCGCACCATTGGTAACCGTTGCCGGCTGCTCGACCTGCACGTCCGGCTCGGCGTGATGGCGCGGCAGGAAGATATGGAACGAGGTGCCCTGCCCCGGCGCGGACTCGACGTAGATGAAACCGCCGGTCTGCTTGACGATGCCGTAGACGGTCGAAAGGCCAAGGCCGGTGCCCTTGCCGACTTCCTTGGTCGAGAAGAACGGCTCGAAGATCTTGTCGCGGATGTCGGCGGGGATACCGGTGCCGGTGTCGGCGACCTCGATCCGCACGTAATCCGCGGCCGGCATTCCCTTGTAAGCGAGCTTGCCCGCCTCGTCGGTCGCGACATTGGCGGTGCGGATGATCAGCTTGCCGCCATCGGGCATGGCATCGCGCGCGTTCACCGCGAGATTGACGATGACCTGCTCGAACTGGGAGACGTCGACCTTGACCGGCCAGAGATCGCGGCCGTGGATCAGGTCGAGCTTGACCTTCTCGCCGATCAGCCGGCGCAGCAGCATGGTGAGATCGCTCAGCGCGTCGCCGAGGTCGAGCACCTGCGGCCGCAGCGTCTGCCGCCGCGAGAACGCCAAAAGCTGTCGCACCAGCGTCGCGGCACGCGTCGCGTTCTGCTTGATCTGCATGATGTCCTGGAACGACGGATCGGTCGGCTTGTGCGCGTTCAGCAGGAAGTCGTTCGCCATCATGATGGCGGACAGCACATTGTTGAAGTCGTGAGCGATGCCGCCGGCGAGCTGGCCGACGGTCTCCATCTTCTGCGACTGGTTGATCTGGTTCTCCAGCGCGCGCCGCTCGGTGGTCTCGAGCATGTGCACGATCGCGGCTTCCGCGTCGTTCTCGGCGGCATCGACAGGCGTGACGAAGAACTGGCCCCAGCGCTCCTTGGTCCCCTCCAGCGCCACCTCGACCGGCGCAATGTCGGCCTGGCCTTCGGCGGCCTGGTTGATGGCCGCGATCACCAGATGGCGATCCCGCGCGTTGATGGCGCGGAAGATCGACTTGGAGGCGCTGTCGAGCCCGAGGCCCTGCGCGAGCTTGGCGTAGCGCGCATTCGCGCGCACCACATTGCCGCCGCGATCGACGGTGGCGATCGCCATCGGGGTGTGGTCGAAGAAGCGCATGAAGCGCACTTCGGCGGCGCGATCGGGATCGCTGCGTTCGTCGCGGGCGCGGCTGATGACGAGCGTGCGTGACGGCCCCGGCGCGCCATCGGCACCGAAGGCGAGCTTGTGATAGAGCCGGACCGGCATGGTCTTGCCGGTGCGCATGCGCAGGTCGATGTCGAAGACTTCGGTCTTCACCTCGCCCGGCACCGCCACGATCGCGCTGAGCAGCGAGGCGCCGTCGCCGGAGACGATGTCAGCGAGCCTCAAGCCGCCCGAGCCGATCTCGGCAAGATCATGGTCGAGCCAGTTCGCCAGCGTCGCATTGACATAAGCAAGCTCGCCGGCGGGATTGACCGAGAAGAAGCCGCACGGCGCGTGATCGAGATACTCGATCGCGTGCTGGAGTTCCTGGAACACGTCCTCCTGGCGCTCGCGATCGCGGGTGATGTCGGCGATCGACCACACCGCATACTTGGCCTCGCGCTTGCCGGTGCCGAGCGGACGCACACGCATGCGCAGCCAGCGGCCGTGGCTGCCATCCTGACCGGAAATGCGCACTTCTTCCTGCTGACGCTTGCCCTCGCGCGCCGCCTTGAGCAGGCGGAACACCGCTTCGGAAACATCGGGATTGCCGATGAAGACGCGCTCCACCGGGCGCACGTCCTGCGGGCCGGAAGCACCGGTCAGCGTCAGATAGGCGGCATTGGAATAAACCACGTGACCGCGCGGATCGGTCACCGCGAGGCCGTCGAAGGCGTGGTCGGCGATGCGCCCCATCACGGGATCGTCGAGATTACGGTCGACGAAGCGGATGATGCCGGCGGCGAAGGCGAACAGGTTGAACAGGCCGATCATCGCCAGCACGGCGAGGATGCCGAGGATATACGGCTGCGCTTGCGCGCGCCCCAGCGTCATCAGCCCGATGGCGACCGCAACGAGGCCGGTGGCCACCAGAAGCACCAGCGCAATGCTGCCCGAGCGCGGCGACGGCTCATTCGCCGCAACGGGCTCGCGTGACAGGTCGTGGTCGGTCTCGGCGGTCATTTCACGCAGGTTCAGCCTGTCGGCAGAGAATCAACGTGCGACGGGGCACGCGGGGTCCTCCCTGCCTGAATCGGACCCGCAGACGCAAGGGCGGCAGGGCGAAAGCGTACGCTGATTCCCAGTTTACAGCCATTTCCGGTATTTTTCGGGGGTTTTATTGCCGCGCAGCGCTAAAACCGCGCTTCATCCGCATGACGTAGCCGATGACTTCGGCGACTGCATGGTAGTGCTCCATGGGAATTTCCTGGTCGATCTCGACCGTGGCGTAGAGCGCGCGGGCCAGCGGCACGTTCTCGACGATCGGAATGTCGTGCTCGCGCGCGATCTCCCGGATCTTGAAAGCGACGTTGTCGACGCCCTTGGCGACGCAGATCGGCGCCGACATGCCGCGCTCGTAGGACAGCGCCACCGAATAGTGAGTCGGGTTGGTGATGATCACCGAGGCCTTGGGAACCGCCGCCATCATGCGCTTCTTGGAGCGCTGCTGGCGCAGCTGCCGGAGCTTGCCCTTGATGTGCGGGTCACCTTCCGACTGCTTGAACTCTTCCTTGATCTCCTGAAGCGACATCTTCTGCCGCTGGAACCAGCTGCGATACTGGAAGAAATAGTCGCCGATCGCGATGATCGCGAGGGCTGCGACCACAGCGCCGAGCAGATGGACGGTCATGCCGGTGGTGGCGCCCAGCATCGCCATCGGGTCGAGCTTGACCATCGCCTCCATGCGGTGCCGCTCCGGCCACAGGATCGTGGTCATGACCGCACCGAGCACGACGAGCTTGCCGATGCCCTTCAGGAAGTTGGCCCCCGCCTGCTTGCCGAAGATGCGCTTGAAGCCGGCCGCCGGCGAGAGCTTGCTGAATTTGGGCGTAAGGGATTCGGCCGACCACACCAGCCGGTGCTGGAGCATGTTGCCGGCAATGGCGGCGATCACCAGCATCAACAGTGGCACACCGACCGCGGCGAGGACTGCGACTTCGATCTGCTTCATCAGTGCGAGCAGGTTCCCGGGATCGGTTTTGATCATCCAGGAATTGGCGAGCAGATTGCGCATCGGCGTCAGCAATCCACTGCCGACCGAGCCGGAGAAGGTCGAGACCACGAGCGTGCCGCCCGCGATCATGAACCAGGTGTTGATCTCCTGGCTTTTGGCAACGTCACCACGCTCGAGCGCCTGTTCGAGGCGTTTTTGCGTCGGGTCTTCTGTTTGACTCTCTGGATCGTTGTCTTCCGCCATCGATCACCTACCTGAGTGGCAGCATCTGGTGCATGACACCGATGAAGTAGTCGAGATAGGTGCCCATCATCGCCGTGAGCACCACGGCCAGCACCATGAAGCCCGCGAAGATCGACAGCGGCACACCGACGAAATAAACCTGCATCTGCGGCATCAAGCGCGCCAGCACGCCGAGCCCGATATTGAAGACGAGGCCGAATACCAGGAACGGTCCCGACAGCTGCAAGCCGAGCAGGAACGCGGCGGAAAAGGCGCGCGTGGCAAGCGAGGCGACATCGCCGCTCGACATGGTCTCGCCCGGCGCGAAGATCGAATAGCTGTCGTTCAGCGCGGCGATCACCAGATGATGGCTGTCGGTGGCAAACAGCAGGGTCACGCCCAACATGGTGAGGAAGTTGCCGACCAGAACGCCCTGCTGCCCTTGCGTCGGATCGACCGAGGTGACGAAGCCGAGCCCCATCTGCTGCGCAATCACGGCGCCTGCGACCTGCAGCGCCGACAGCGTCACGCGCGCAGTTGCGCCCAGCACGATGCCGATCACGATCTCGTGCAGCATCAGCACCAGCATCGGCGCGAGCGAGCCCATGTCGACGTGATAAGCGTTGCGATGCAACGGCAGGATGATCAGCGTGAGCAGAAGCGCAATCGACAGCTTCACCCGCGTCGGAATGTTGGTCTCGCCGAGACCCGGCAGCAGCATCACCATCGCGCCGACCCGGGCGAAGGCGAGCATGAAGGCTGCGGCAAGCGCCGGCAGCAGCGAGACGTCGATGCGCATGACGGGCGCATAGTGCCTCAGCCGCCGATGATTCGCGACGAGATCCGCAGCATGTGGGCATGGAGAGCGTCTGCCATGAACGGCAGCGCCAGCAGCATTGTGGCAAAGATGGCCAGAATTTTCGGCACGTAGACCAGCGTCTGTTCCTGGATCTGCGTCAGCGCCTGGAACAGCGACACGATCACGCCGACCACGAGCCCGACCACCATCAGCGGCGAGGACACGATCACGATGGTCCAGATCGCATCACGGGCGACGTCGAGGGTCTCAGGTCCGGTCATTTGCACTTCCCTTATTCAAGTCACACTTCCCGCCGACACCGACGAGGAACGAAAGCGATCTCGCCGTCATTGCGAGCGAAGTGAAGCAATCCAGAGCGTCGCCGCGGAGAGATTCCGGATTGCTTCGCTTCGCGCGCAATAACGATGGAGGCCGAAATCAGATCGGCATCTTCATGATGTCTTCGTACGCCGCGATCACACGGTCGCGGACCGAGACCAGCGTGGACACTGCAACATCGGTATCGGCGACCGCCGTCACCACGTCCATCACGTTGGCCTTGCCGTTGGCCATCGCCACGGTTTGCGCATCCGACTTGCGGCCGGATTCCATCACGCTGCCGACGGCGTCCTTCAGCAGCGAGGCAAAGGACTGCCCGCTCGCTTCGCTGCCCTTGCCGGCGCCGGTGCTTTCCAGCACGCGCGCAAGGTTGGCATAAGCATTGGCTGCGATTGTCGGTGTTGCCATGGCCTAGATGTCCTGTTCAGCTCTTGAGGATGTCGAGCGTGCGCTGGATCATCCGGCGCGTCGCACTGATGATGTTGACATTGGCTTCGTAGGACCGCTGCGCATCGCGCATGTCGGTCATCTCGACCACGGAATTCACGTTCGGATATTTGACGTTGCCGCTCGCATCGGCCGCCGGATTGCTCGGCTCGTACTTGACGCGGAAATCGGATCGGTCGGGCTTGATCTTGCCGAGCGTGACGACCTGCGCATCGAGCGTCCGGTCGAGCGCCGAGGAGAACGTCGGCACCTTGCGCCGATAGGGATCGCCACCTGCGGTCGCCGCGGTCGAATCCGCATTCGCGATGTTTTCCGAGATCACCCGCATGCGCCCGGCCTGCGCCCGCAACCCGGAGGTCGCGATCGCCATCGAACGGGCAAAGTCACTGCTGTCATTCGCCATCGTCTGCGTCCCCTAGCTCTAGCCCTTGCCGATCGCGGTCTTCAGGAGATGCAGGCTCTTCGAATAGAGCGAGGTCACCGCCGCGTAATCCATCTGGTTGTTGGCAGACTTCATCATCTGCTCTTCGAGATTGACGGAATTGCCCGCGGGGCGGGTCTCGAAACCCGCGTTCCTGTTGTCGAAGCTCGAGGCCGCACCTGACGCCGTCATGTGGGACGCGCTGGTGACCGTCATGGCCAGGGTCCCCATCGAGCCCGTGGTGGCGCCGTTCTTGTCGAACTTCGGTTCGACCAGTTCGCGCGGCCGAAAATTGGGGGTGTCGGAATTGGAGACGTTTTCGGACAGGACGCGCTGGCGTTCCTGGTGCCACTGCATCTTGGTGCGAAGCGCCGACAGCACCGGAAGATCGTTGATGGACATCGTTGCGGCTCCTTCCGCCTCTTGCGGACCCTGCGGTCCGAAGCTAGGCAGAATTTGCCGCGTGTATGGTTAACAGGTGGTTAAGGCGCGGCGGATGCGTGTTTCCGATTGAAACATGCAATGCTTGACCCGTGATTCTACGCATTCCAAAAGCCGCATTAACCCAACCGCTTGGCGGTGCGCGCACAGGCCAAGAAGTCGTTTTGGATCGGGCGATTCATAGGTTATTAAGAGTTGGGGACGGCAAAACTTGCCGCGGGACGTTAAGAAATCGCAGTTTTGGGGCATCGCACGCCGGTGGTCGGCATCCGACCATAGGAACGACAGAAGCGCCATTTACCGGGGACAGGTATGAACGGTAGCCCTATCACCTTCATCGTCGCGTTCATCGTCGTTCTGGCGTTGATCGGCGTCGCGGCGTGGCTGGTCCGCCGATTCGCGAATACCCGGCTCGGCGCCAACACCCAGCGCGGCAGGATGCCCCGGCTCGCCGTGATCGACGCGGCCGCGGTGGATGGCCGCCGGCGCCTGGTGCTGGTCCGCCGTGACAATGTCGAACATCTCCTGATGATCGGCGGCCCCACCGACATCGTCGTCGAACCGAACATCGTGCGCGCCGCCGCCGGCCGCGACCAGATTCCGCAGCGACCCAGCGCCGCCGAGCCGCCGCGCCTCGCCCCGATGCCCGACGCCGGCAGCTGGGCCGACGAGGCGCCGCGCCCCGAGGTGCTCGACCATCCCGACGCGCAAATGCCGGAGCCGCCGCCGCGGCCCAATCGTCCCTCTTTCGCCGACGACGTCCGCCGGCCCACACCCGCTCTGGTCGAGCGCCGCGGCGAGCCGCAACTCGGCGGCTTCTCGCCCGAGCCGATGCCGCCGCGTCTCGAGCGTGAGCCCCGTCCCGAGCCGATGCCGCCGCGCGTGGCCCGCAGCGAGCCGCCGCTGATGCCGCGCCCGCCGCGTCAAAGCGAGCCGCCGAAGATGCCGCCGATCCGCGCCGAGCGTGCAGCCGCGCCGCCGCCCCCTCCGCCGGTCCCGCAGGCGCCACCCGTTCCGCCGCCGGCCCCAGCTGCTGCCGCGCCGTCGAGTGCCGAGCAAAATCTCGCCGAGATGGCCCAGCGCCTCGAGGCGGCGCTGCGCCGTCCGGCCGGCGACACCGTCGCCCCGCCGGTCGCGCCGGATGCGCCCGTGGCCCCACCGCGCGCCGCACGCGCCGAGCCTCCGCCCCCTCCGGCGCCGGCGGCCAAGCCGGCTGCGGAGAAGACCAGCTTTGAAAATCTCGAAGACGAGATGGCCTCCCTGCTCGGCCGTCCGAAGCCGTCTTCGTGAGGCTGCCGTCCTTCCCGCGTAGAGTATTCTTTTTTTCTGTCCTGATCGCCGCGGCCTCGGTCGCGTTGCCTGCGCATGCGCAGGACATCAGCATCAATCTCGGTGGCGGCGGCGCTGGCGGCGGTGGCGTCACCGAGCGCGCGATCCAGCTGATCGCGCTGCTCACGGTGCTATCGATCGCGCCGTCGATCCTGATCATGATGACGTCGTTCACACGCATCGTGGTCGTGCTGTCGCTGCTGCGCACCGCGATGGGCACGGCGACCGCCCCGCCCAACTCGGTGATCCTGGCGCTGGCGATGTTCCTCACATTCTTCGTGATGGGGCCGGTGCTGCAAAAGTCCTACGACGACGGCATCCGCCCGCTCGTCGCCAACCAGATCAGCGTCGAGGACGCGCTCCAGCGCGCCTCCGTCCCCTTGCGCGGTTTCATGCAGAAGAACGTGCGCGAGAAGGACCTGAAGCTGTTTCTGGATCTCTCCGGGGAACCGCCGCCGGCGACGCCCGACGAACTCGCGCTGCGCATCCTCGTCCCCGCCTTCATGATCTCCGAACTCAAGCGCGCCTTCGAGATCGGCTTCCTGCTGTTCCTCCCCTTCCTGATCATCGACCTCGTCGTTGCCTCGGTGCTGATGTCGATGGGCATGATGATGCTGCCGCCCGCGACGATCTCGCTGCCGTTCAAGCTGATCTTTTTCGTGCTGGTCGACGGCTGGTCACTCGTGGCGGGAAGCCTGGTGCAGAGCTACGGGGGATAGCGGCCCCTGCCCTCTCCCCGTCTTTGCGAGGAGCCCTTGCGACGAAGCAATCCCCTCCGCGGAAAGATTCTGGATTGCTTCGCTGCGCTCGCAATGACGGAGAACGAGGCCAGCGCTCGGGCCGCGCCTTGCGCGGAGCGGAGGCCCGTTGGCCCCTACCCCGTCACATCATATTGCTTGCTGAGGTGATCTCCGATCTGCACCAGCATGGCAACGCTTTCAGGGAAGCCGGGCTTGGCGCGCGTCTCCTGGTCCGCATCGGCCCGGAACTCCCAGCTGTCACCGTCGCGAACGATCGAGATGGCGAGGCCATCAGGTCCGTCGGCATGGGCCTTCAACTCGGCCCGCGCCATGGCGATGAGTTCGGCTTCGGTCTTGGCAGGCTTGCTCATATCAGCGCTCTCCGGGCATGAGGCTGCACAGTGCCGTCTCGCCCGGCACCTGTCGAGAGGCCAGAAGTAGCAGGATTCCTATCGCGTCATCTTGATCTGCCGCACGACGGGGATCGTGGGCAGCGAGCCGGTGTGCTCGGTCTCGTCCTTGGCCTGCGGCGAGGCCGGGGCGCGCGCTGTGGCGTCGGGGAAGCGCTGCTTCATCTCGCGAAGGAAGCCGTCGAGCGTGTCGACGCTTGCAGCGAGCTTAGCGATTTCGGCGAATTCAGCGCTGGAGGAGGCTGCCGGCTTGCTGGCGATGTCGAAGGCGAGCCGGTCGGCGCTCTCGCTCATCAGGGGCGCGTATTTCTCGCGGAAGCGCGACAGCCCGATCGAGTCGTCGGCGAGAGCATAGCCGACGGCGGCGCGGATGATGTCGCTCTTCTCCACCGCATTGAGCGGCTTGAAGTCGCGGAAGCGCTCGCCGTAATAGAGTTCGATCTGCTCGGCGGACTCGCGCCAGCGCCGCGCGGCCCAGAAGATATCAGATCGCAGCCTCAGCACCTCGCGCCCCGAGACGTTGGAGACGATATCGAGTGCGAGGTCATGGCGGCCGACGTCGCTCTGCGCGCGCGCCTCGAGCAGCAGGCGCTGTTGCCGCAGCTCGCCAGAGAGGTCGCTGATGCGGCTCGCCCGCAGCGCCGTGATCGCCATGTCGGGCTTGCGATTGGCAAGGTAGATCATGGCAAGACGCGCGGCGACTTGCGCGCGCGCCGCGCCTTCGAGGCGATGGTCGACCTGGTATTGCAGGAGCTCCGCGGCCTGATCGAGCAGGTCGATCGAGGCGAGGCGATCGGCCAGACGGCGGATCAGCTCGTCACCACGGCGGCCGATCGGCGTCAGCTCGCGAAACTCGTAGAACATCCCGAGGGCCTCGACCGGCGGCAGTTCGTCGCCCTTGGGGCCCAGGAAGATTTGCGTGAACAGATCCGACGCCAGATCCTGCGCCTGGCGCGAGGCTTCCGCGTTCGGCTGCAGCCTGGTCGCGGTGCGTGCCGCGGTGAGCGCGTCGCGATAGCGCCCGTTCTCGGAATAAAGCTGCGACAGCATCTGCAGTGTCTTGACCTCGATCGCGTCGCCGCGCCAGGTCATCGACAGCGTTTCGAGCTCGCGCAGCGCGTCTTCCTTGCTGATCTCGTCGCGCTTCTGCCGCAGCGCGACCTCGAGCTGCTTGGCTTCGGCGGCCGCGGGCCGGTCGTTCGAGGCGACCGCGAACTTGTAGTCGTCGAGCGCGTCCTTGTCGTGACCGAGTGCCTCGGCGAGCCTGCCGCGCAGCACGGCAAAGCCGGGCGCGGCCTCCGCCGACACGCCGACCACCTCGATCTCGCCGCGGCGCTTGGAGGCGCCGGCATAGTCCTTGACCTCGAGCGAGGCACGCATCGCATCCATCGTCACGATACGCTGGATGTCCAGCGGCAGCGAGGCGATCGCGAATTCGACGTTCTTGAATTTCTCGCGGGCGTCCGCCCATTTGCCCTGGCGCGCATAGGCGAGCGCCTTCCAGAGCTGGGAATCGTGACTGTTGCCGATCACGGGATTGGCGAGATCCTTCAGGCCCTGTGCCGGCCGGCCGATCAGGATGCTCGCGATCGCGTGGATGATCAATGCGCTGCTCTCCTCCTTGTTGAGGGGATCGGTCAGCATCACATCGGTCACGGACTTGGCTTCGTAATACATCGCGCGCGACATGTAGAACTGGGCGAGGTCGAGCCGCGGGAGCGAGCGCTGCGCCGGCTCGACAGCCGAGATCGCCGTGATCAACTCGCTCTGGCGCGTCCAGAAATCTTCCGACTGGCCCTTGCGCCAGCCCTCGGGATTGAAGACCGGCCGCACCGCAGTCGGTGCGCGTTCGGCCGAGACGTCGACCGGCGACAGCGTCAGGCCGCCCTTCTTGCCGAGAATGATCTTGTCGGATCCGACCTCGACGCCGACCTCGTCGGAGTTGGGCCGGATCGCGATGCCATGGGCGGATTCCAGCAGCGAGAGATCGACCAGATCCTGCCGCTTGATGAAGCCGCGAACCGGCCGCTTTGCGGTGACGACGTAGAGCATGTCGCCGGCATCGGGATCGATGAACTTGTGCAGCAAGCCCGGATTGGCGAAGGGGATGGCGATGTTGGCGAGCGCGGGATCGGTGATGTTGCGCGACATCATCAGCGGCAGCGGCGTCGCCTGGATCTTGTCGGCGAGCGTCAGCAGCCAGTTGGTCTCCTTCCCGACCTCCTCGCTGGTCAGCGAATAGACCAGCGGACGGGTGAGGCGGATGCGCACCGCCTGCCCCTTGTCGAGCGGCATGCGGCTGACGTCGCCGATCATCGCGCCACCCCGGGTGCGGATCGATTCGAGATCGATCGGCTTCGGCGAGTCGAACACGAGCCACACCGTGTCGCCACGGCGGAATGCTGCGGCCGGCGTTGCGACAGACAGCGGGAACGTCACGCGCAGACCGTCGCTGTCGCGCCGTGCGTCGACGCTGGCGACGGGAGGCGCGGGCGCGGCTTGCGCTTCCGCCGGTGCAGCTTTGGCAGGCGCAGGCTTGGCCTCGACCTTCGCGGCATCTTTTGGTGCGTCCTTGACCGGCTCCTTGGCCGCTTCCTCCTTGGGCGCTTCGGCAACCGCGGGCTCCGCCGGCTTGACGGGCACGACCGCCGCTTCCTTCGCGGGCGCCGCGGGCATCGCAGTTTCCTTGGATGCCTCCGCGGCGGGCGGAGCCACGGTCATGGGCTCCGCAGCCGCTGGTGCCGGCTTCGGTGCCTCGACGAGTGGCATCGCGGCGGGAGCTTCCGGCTTGACCTCCGACTTCACCTCGGGCTTGACGTCGATTTTGGCTTCGCGCGCGATCACCTCCGAGGTCGGCGGCGTGATCTCGCTATGGGCGTCCTTCGGCTTCGCGACCGCCGGCTTCTCTGCGGCACGCGCCGGTCCGTGAGCACCGGCTTCGGCCTTCGCGATCGCAGCTTCAGCCGTCGTGGCAGTCTTGCCCTTGTCAGGCTGGAAAGCGATGTCGACGACATAGTTCTTGTCGTCGCGGAAGGAGTGCACGTCGGAATCGCCGATCAGCGCAATCTCAACGCTGGTCTGGTCGATGTCGGCCTTCTGCTTGATCGAGGCAACGTTCGGAGGCGCTGCGACGACGGCATCGGCGAGGTCGAAGTTGAGATTGGCGTTGAAGGCGAGCGTCAACTTCTGCTCGTTGAGCACCGAGGAAACGCCGACGCCATCGGGCATCTCGAACACAAAGCGCACGAAGGTCGGCTGCACCGAGGCGCGTACGCGGATCGGCGGGCGCTTCTTGGTTTCCGCCGCGGCGCGCTGAGCGCGTAGCGCGCGCTCGGCAGCACGGGCGCGCTCGGCGAGTTCCTTGACCACTTCCTGAGGCAGGCTCGGCGGCGGCCCTTTCCAGCCTTCCGGCATCAAATCAACGAAGGTGCGCTCGCCGGCATTCATGGTGTTGACGGTGACGCGCCGCGCCAGCGACAGCCGGATCGCGCTGCCGTCGGGATCGCGACGCGCGGAGTTGACGTAATCGGGCGCGCCTTCCGGCACGCGGTCGACGGGAACGTCGACCGGGCGGTCGAAACGAATGATGAGGATGGAGCCGGCGGTCGTCACCTCGGACGGGACGTCCTCGCCGAGCTTGATGACAAGACGGGCAAAGCCGCCGCCGGCCGAGAAGGTCGCCTCGCCCCGGACCGCATCCGCGGCGCGAGCATCAGCATTGAGGCCGATCAGCAGGCAGGCTGCCAGCACAGGCGCCTTTCGGACATGACGCGACAGCCCCAGCGCCAGGGCGCGGGCTCGCGACACAAATCCAGCGGCAGCCTCTCGCGCCATTCGCGGCATTTCTTCCGGTTCGACGGGTCCACGCCGGCACTGATGCCGGCCCATGCCTTCGAATGTAGGTTTTGCCAATTAAGGACTTCTTAAGTATGAGCTCTCAATTCGGCTTTTGCGTCGGCTTGCCGTCGATCTTGGGGAGATCGCCGGCGGAGGCGGACTGATCCCCGCCCCCATTGGCCCGGCGCGCCATCTCGACGGTCAGGCGCTCGGCAGCTTCCGACGACATCAGTCCCAGGATGTCGGACATCTTTCGCGGAGCGATCGCCGAGGCGATCTCGATCAGCACGCTCATCTCCAGCCGGTCGAACACCCGTGCGGCGTCCTTTGGCTTCATGCCTTCATACATCGTCACAAGGCCCTTCAAGCGCTGGGCTTCGGCGGCCTTCTGCTCGGCCTGGGTCGCGGTGATGCGGGATTCCACCGCCTTCATCTCCTCGACCTTGCCTTCGATCCGTTTCTCCGCCGACTTGAGCAGGCTCTCGCGGATGTCGATCTCGCGCTGACGTGCCTCGATCTCCTGGCGGCGCGCCTGCAAGCGTTCCAGGATCGCGCGCTCCGACGCCGAAACCTGCGGCTGGGTCTCGTCCATCTTCACCGGCGTGCCCTCGAGCTTGGTTTCGGGCGCGGCCGGCTTCGGCGCTTCCTTCGGCTCGCCATGCGTCGAGCCGGTGATGTCAGGGTCGTCCCGCCCTGTCGGGAAGTTCAGGTTCTCCTGTGCCCACGACTTCTTCAGCGTATTCGGCTGGTAGTCGAAGACATAGCCGCCATTGAGCACGAGCCCCGCCACTTTCAACGTGGCGAGGCCTGCGACCGCAACGAGAACGACCGGAATGACGCGGATGTTACGAAAGGACTTCATACCCTGACTTTATGCGGCGAGACCGTTGGACCTTCGGCGCTCGGAAAAGGCTTCGGCGGCGGCGGCCACCGCCTTTGCGGGCGACGGCTTGGCGACGGGAGCCGTGGCCGCTTCCGGATTCGTTACCGGACGCGCCGCGACCGCTATCTTGGAGAGGCGGCGCACCACGTTGTCGGCTTCGCCAAGCTGCTTGTAGAGCTGGTCGGACATCTGCGTCGCGGCGGCAAGCTGGTTGCCGAGATTCTCGTTGACGTCGCGCACCGCGAGCTTCAACCCGCCGATCGCGCGCTCGGCGATCTCGGTCGCGGTGATCAGTTCGCCGATCACGGCCTTCAGCGAATGCTCGTCGGCCTTCAGCCGCGTCAGCCGCTTGTTGAGCAGCATGCAATAACCGATCGTGAGCATCAGCAGGATAGCCACAAGCGTCTCGATCGCCATTCCCAGGGAGTGGTTCATGGGGCCTCCATCAGCTTGTTCTGTTCGTCCACCTTCTCGAACATCGCAAGTGTCGTACTTGGCTTGCGCAGGGGTTTCGTTACGCGGATTGCAACGCGCTCGCCGACCCGGCCCATGCGTCCTTCGGTGATGGTGACGTCGCCGCAACGCACGGTGACGTTGGCATCGGCGCGCATGTCCAGCGGCAGCGTGTCACCGACCTTCAGCCGCATCAGCTGCTTGAGCGGGATGTCGGCCTCGTAGAGCACGGCGTCGACTGAAATCTCGGCCTGCGCGATCTCGCTGGCGAAATGGCCTTCCCAGATCGGGTCGCGGCCGAACTTTTCGCCCATGAACATCTGAAGCAGGACGGGCCTGATCGGTTCGATGGTCGCGTAGGGAAGCAGCAGCTCGATATTGCCGCCACGGTCTTCCATGTCGATGCGCAGACGCACCAGGATCGCGGCGTTGGCGGGACGGCTGATCGCGGCGAAGCGCGGATTGGTCTCGAGCCGGTCGATCGTGAAGGTCACCGGCGACAACGGCCGGAACGCCTGCTCGGCGTCGGCCAGCACCACCTCGACCAGGCGCTTGACCAGTTCGGTTTCGATCGTGGTGTAGGGCCGGCCTTCGATGCGCAGCTGGCTCGAGCCGCGGCGGCCGCCGAGCAGCACGTCGATCATCGAATAGATCAGGTTGGAATCGACCGTCGCCATGCCGAAATTTTCCCACTCCTCGGCCTTGAAGACCGAGAGCACGGCAGGCAGCGGGATCGAGTTCATGTAGTCGCCGAACCGCACCGAGGTGATGCGGTCGAGCGAGACTTCGACGTTGTCGGACGTGAAATTGCGCAAGGAAGTCGTCAGCAACCGCACCAGGCGGTCGAAGACGATTTCGAGCATCGGCAGACGCTCGTAGGAGACCATCGCGGAGTCGATGATCGCGCGAATGCCACTGTGATCGTCGAGCGTGACGTCGCCGACGGTGAAGCCGAGGAGATTGTCGATCTCCTCCTGCGACAGCACGCGCTCGCCGGAGTTCTTGCCATTGCCGAGATCGCGGCTGCCGTCCTCGACCATGGCCGCCCATTGCAGGGCCATGGTCTCCGATAGTTCGTTTTCGGCAGCAGCCTTCGCGGCCTCCGCGGGGTCCTCGGAATCGAGCGACGCCTCCCATTGGGCGGCAATCGCATCCTGGTCCATCTGCTCGTTGCCGGCCATGACGCTAGCCCGTACCCTTCCGCAGCATCCTCACTGGAGCACGACTTCCTTGAACAGCACCGCGCTGACCTGGATCGGCGCGACCGCAGCGTTGACGCGCTTGGTCAGCTCTTCCCGAAGGCGGAAGATGCCGGCGGAGCCGTTGAGGTCGGAGGAGCGCAGCTCGCGCACATAGGTCTGGAAGATGTCGGTGACGCGCGGCATCGACGGCTTGATCGCCTCGATCTGCTTCTCTTCCTTCAGCTCGAGCACGATCTTGAGCTTGAGATATTGCACGCGCTCGCCGGGCGCACCGGCGAGGTTGACCATCATGTCGGGCACGTCGACGAAAGCTGGCGGCTTCGGCGGGGGCGCGGCCTCGGCGTGATGCTCGTCGTCGCCGTGGCGGAAGAACAGGAACCAGCTCGCAGCACCGCCGCCGAGCACGACCAGCACGCCGACGATGATCAGGATCAGCTTGAACTTGCTTTTGGGGGCAGCGGCTTCCGCGCCTTCGGCGGCTGCGCCACCTTCCGCTTCATCTGCCATGATCGTCCGGGCTCGCTCATCTCATAAAGGGTCGAAAGAGCGAAGGCTCCTGGCAGACAGTGACGCGATACAAATGCCCCAGCGCAAAGCGCTCCTCTTCAGCGCAAACGCTACGGTAATAATGGTTAACGGAACCTTTCGATCGGGCTTCCGCTAGGAAAAATCTGCCGGGCAAACATGGCTAACAGAACCTTTCTGCCCCCCGCCGGCGACGCCGGAAAATAGCCAAGGCATTGTAAATACGAACCATTTCGAGTTGGCACGGCTTTCGCTGAGAGAGGGCCGAGACCGAACGGTTTGGGAGAACCCGCCGGCCTCGTTCACGGGACCGGCCAGGGCGCTTGGGAGAGCGAATTGGTCGAGCTCACGCAGGGGAGATTGACCGATGCAGAATGCGCTTCTGATCGGATTGTCACGGCAGATGACGTTGGAGCGGCAGATGGATGTCATCGCCAACAACGTCGCCAACGTTAATACCAACGGCTTCAAGGCCGACCATTCGCTGTTCGAGGAGTACCTCAACTCGAACGCGCATGAGGACAATTTCATCGGCTCCGACCGCCGGGTCTCCTATGTGCAGGACCGCGGCACCTACCGCGACGTCGGCCAGGGGCCGATGGAGGCGACCAACAATCCGCTCGACATGGCGATCAGCGGCAACGCGTTCTTCGCCGTGCAGGCCAATGGCGCCGAGCGTTACACCCGCGACGGCAAGTTCGCGCTCAGCAGCACCGGCCAGCTCATGACCTCCGACGGCAATCTCGTGCTCGGCACCGGCGGTCCGATCGTGTTCCAGCCGACCGACCATGACATCAACGTCGCCCCGGACGGCACCGTCACCGTGCTCGAGGGTACGGCCAAGACCGACTCGATCCGCGGCAAGATCAAGATGGTGACGTTCGACGATCCGGCCAAGCTGACGAAGCTCGGCGCCAATCTCTACGGCGCCGGCTCTGCCAACCAGCAGACCGACAGCAAGTCCACGCTGC
Organism: Bradyrhizobium manausense; assembly: GCF_018131105.1. Classification (NCBI taxonomy): domain Bacteria; kingdom Pseudomonadati; phylum Pseudomonadota; class Alphaproteobacteria; order Hyphomicrobiales; family Nitrobacteraceae; genus Bradyrhizobium; species Bradyrhizobium manausense. The sequence continues at coordinate 46,095 of NZ_JAFCJI010000009.1, forward strand.
AACAGGGCTACATCGAGAAATCGAACGTCAATTCCGTCGGCGAGATGAGCCGCATGGTCGAGGTGATGCGCAGCTACACCGCGATCGCCAACCTGCTCCAGCAGCAGAGCGACCTCCACAAATCGGCGATCGAAAAGCTCGCCGACGTTCCGGCCTGATTGAGGGAGAACTGACATGCAGGCGCTTCACACCGCAGCGACCGGAATGGCGGCACAGGAATTGAACGTTCAGGTGATCTCCAACAACATCGCCAACTTGCGCACGACCGGTTTCAAGAAGCAGACCGCGGCGTTCCAGGACCTGATCTACGAACACGTCCGCCGCGTCGGCGCCCAGGCCTCGGACCAGGGCACCATCCTGCCTGTCGGCGTCGACATCGGCGGCGGCGTCAAGACCGTCGGCACGCCGCGCAGCATGACCCAGGGTACGCTGTCGCAGACCGGCAACGACCTCGACCTCGCAATCTCCGGCGAAGGCTTCTTCAAGATCCTGATGCCCGACGGCACCTACCAGTACACCCGCGACGGCACGTTCCAGATGGACAATCAGGGCCGCGTGGTCACCGCCGGCGGCAACCCGGTGCAGCCGACCATCACGATCCCGAACAACGCCTCGGGCATTACCGTCAACGAGCAAGGCCAGGTTACCGTGACGCTGCCGGGATCGTCGAGCAACACCGTTCTCGGCCAGATCGGCGTGACCCGTTTCATCAACAAGGCGGGCCTGCAGCCGGTCGGCAGCAACCAGTTCGTCGAGACGACGTCGTCGGGCACGCCGCAGGACGGCACCGCGAACTCCGAAGGCTACGGCAAGATCACGCAAGGCAGCCTCGAACAGGCCAATGTCGATGTCGTCTCGGAGATGAGCGACCTGATCGCCGCGCAGCGCGCTTATGAGATGAACGCCAAAGTCATCAGCGCCGCCGACCAGATGATGCAATCGACCACGGCGCTGTTCCGCTGAGGTGATGGCCATGATCCGCACCACGCTTCTCGCCCTCTCCGCCCTGCTCGTGCTGGCCCTGCCGGCGCAGGCCGCCGACGACGGCATCGCCGCGCCGACGCTGCGCGCCAGCGTCACCGTCACCTCCGACGTGGTGCGGGTCGGCGACCTCATCGACAATGCCGGCTCGGCCGCGCTGATCCCGGTCTATCGCTCGCCCGACCTCGGCACCACCGGCGCGCTGCCGGTCGCCCAGGTCCTGAGCGTGCTCCGCGCCAAGCAGGTGATCGGCGTGATGACCGGCGACATCCGGGAAGTCCAGGTCACCCGCCTCGCCCGCACCTTCGCCAACAAGGATCTGGAAAACGCGGTCGCCTCCGCGCTCGAGCGCCGCTTCGGCCTGGGTGACGCCGCCAACATCAGCGTCACCTTCGACCGCGGCATCTCCGACATGCGGCTCGATGCCTCCAACACCGGCGCGCTCCAGCCGGTCGCGACCCGCTACGATGCGCGCGGCGGCCGCTTCGACATCGCTTTCGAGATCAGCAACGACAGCAACTCCGCGCCGACCAAGCTGCGCTTGACCGGCACCGCGATCGAGACCGTCGAGGTCGCCGTCCTGACCCGCGACATCGATCGGAGCGAGATGCTGAGATCCTCCGACGTCGCGCAGGAGCGCCGGCCGAAGGCGGAAGTGACCGGCGAGCCCGCGCTGCGCGAGCGTGCGGTCGGCATGCAGCTGCGCCGGCCGATGCGCGCCGGCACCCCGATCCGTGTCGCCGACATCGCCAAGCCCGAATTCGTGTCGCGCGACCAGAGCGTCACCGTCATCTACCAGGTCCCCGGGATCTACCTCACCACCCGCGGCAAGGCGATCGAAAGCGGCGCCGAGGGGGACACCGTGAGCGTTCTCAATCTGCAGACCAAGCGGACGCTGACCGGCGTCGTCACTGCCCGCGGCCAGGTGACCGTGCAGGGTGCCAGCCAGTCAGCGCCGATGCCGGCTGCGGTCGAACAGACTTCCTCGCTCAAGCGTGACGAAACGCCCGCCCCCGTCGACACGGCAGCGCTCCTCCGGAACCTGGTGCAGGCTCCTGCGTCGCCAGCCCAAGCCGCTCAAGCTCACGTCGCAGAAGCCCAGATCCCGCAAGCTCGCGTCTCGCAAGCTCAAGCCAAGTAAGAGTTAGTCATGTCCGCTTTCAGTTCGGCTTACCGTCTTCGTCGCATCGCGATCTCTGCCCTGCTACTGGCAGCCAGCGCGCTGGGCGGCTGCTCCTCGATCGACCGCCTGTCGCAGATCGGCGAGCAGCCGAAGCTGTCGGCGATCGACAATCCGACGACGCAGCCCGGCTACAAGCCGGTGCAGATGCCGATGCCGAAGCCGGAAGTCGCCTCCTACAATCCGAACTCGCTGTGGCGCAGCGGCAGCCGCGCCTTCTTCAAGGATCAGCGCGCCACCCATGTCGGCGACCTCCTGACCGTGACCGTGAACATCACCGACAAGGCCAACCTCTCCAACGAGACCCAGCGCAGCCGCACCAACTCGGAAGATTCCGGCATCACCGATTTCATCGGCGCAAAGACACTCGGCGTCCAGGCGCAGAAGGTGCTGCCCGGCCGCATCCTCACCGCCGACTCCACCGCCTCCAGCGACGGCAAGGGTTCGGTCAATCGCACGGAAGCGTTGCAGACCAACGTCGCGGCCGTCGTGACCCAGGTGCTGCCGAACGGCAACCTCGTCGTCGAAGGCAAGCAGGAGATCCGCGTCAACTACGAGATCCGCGAGCTCGTGGTCGCCGGCATCGTCCGCCCCGAGGACATCCAGAGCGACAACACCATCGATTCCAGCAAGATCGCGCAGGCCCGCATCGCCTATGGCGGCCGCGGCCAGATCACGGACGTACAGCAGCCGCGCTACGGCCAGCAAGTCATGGACGTGCTGCTGCCCTTCTAGTCTTCTTTAGAGCTCCCACATCGTGTTCGCGAACCTAGGCGCGAACGACGATGTACTACGCGGCCCTCGCTAGCTCCCCTGGCGAGGGCCGCATGTATTCTGGCGCCAGCGAGACGAAGCAATCCAGACTGCCACTCTAGAAAGATTCTGGATTGCTTCGCTGCGCTCGCAATGATGGCGCGGAGAGATCTCTACGTAAACTCCGCCTCCACCACGCCCAATCCGTCCAGCTCCATCCGCACCTTGTCGCCGGCTTTCAGCCACAGCGTCTTCACCAGGCTGCCGGTCAGCACGAGCTGCCCCGCATGCAGGCCCTTGCCGTCGGCGGCGAGGTGATTTGCGAGCCAGGCGAGTGCGTTGTGGGGATGGCCGAGCACGTCGGCGCCGGTGCCGTGGCTGACCTCCTCGCCGTTGACGAGAGCGCGACCCTTGACCGCTTTCAGATCCGGAACCGACGAACGCGGCACCGCTTCGCCGAGCACGCAGCCGGCGGCGAAGAAATCGTCGGCGATCAGCGTCGGCGCGCCCATCGTCTCCCATTTCACGTAACGGTCGTCGACGATCTCGATCGCGGGATGATAGGCCTCGACGGCTTCACCGACCCATTCGGCCGTGAACGGCGCCTCGCCGGCGGCGAGGTTGCGCTTCAGGCGCACCGCGATCTCGCATTCGACGCCGACACGGACATAGTCGGACGCCGCGAGCCTGACGCCGCTGTCGTGCACGCCCTTCTGGAACACGCCGCCGCCGCAGGGGTGCGGGATGCCGATGTACTCCTGCATCACCTGGCTGGTGCAGCCGATCTTGTAACCGACCAGCGGGCCGGCATTCTTCAGCAGAAGGTCGTGCAGCGCGCGCTGGACCTGATAGCCCTCGGCCTCGTCATCAGGAGGAACCGCGAGCGCCGCGAGCGGCGCATGGTTGCGGCGCGCCAGCGCGATCGCCTTTGCGGCTTCGAGAATTTTGTCCATCGGCGCCGCCTCCCACGCTACGCAAATCAAGGGGCGGCACTTCAGCATCCCCGCCCGGGCCTGACAAGCGCGGGCGGCGTGCGCACATCGGCCCTTGCCCGGGCCGAGCCGGATCAGGCTTTCAGTCGTGGCGAGGATTGCCTCGTCGTTGGAACAGGATTGCCAGCCCAGCACCGACCTCGCCGTGGCCTGCTGCCTGCTGCCTGCTGCCGGCGCTTAAGGAAATATTGAGCTGATCCAGGCTTTATGGAGAAGCGCGCCTTGCTGCGACGCACGAGACATGATTGCGGTGAAACTTGATGCCGCTCGAACTCTGTCTCAGCATCCGAGTCGATCTCGTTGATGCGACTCCCAAAACCTCGCCGCACCTGAAGTGAAGGCTGTTTCTCATGTGAACTCACGTGAGCTATCAGGAATCGACCCTAGCCTATTGATCGTGATTCACTTTTCGCAATTGTGCACACGCGTCGTCGCATGCGGGCGCAAACGACAGTCAAAATGCTGATCATGGCGCGAAGCAGCACCATGAGCTCAAAAACAAAGAGCCGCATCGCTGCGGCTCGGACTCTATTCGTCGCGATAGACCTTCTCGCGTTTCTCGTGGCGCTCCTGCGCTTCCACCGAGAGCGTTGCGATGGGACGGGCTTCGAGCCTTTTCAACGAGATCGGCTCGCCGGTGTCCTCGCAATAGCCGTAGGTGTTGTCCTCGATACGCTGGAGCGCGGCGTCGATCTTGGCGATCAACTTGCGCTGGCGGTCGCGGGCGCGGAGTTCGATGGCGCGGTCGGTTTCGGACGATGCTCGATCGGCGAGATCGGGGTGATTCACATTCTCCTCCTGCAGAGCCTGCAGGGTGAGCTTGGACTCCTTGAGGATCTCATCCTTCCAGGCGAGGAGCTTCAAACGGAAGTACTCCTTCTGCCGGTCGTTCATGAAAGGCTCTTTTTCGGTCGGTCGGTAGTTTTTCAACTTTTCCAAGGGCGGCCTATCTTTTTAAGCAACGACTCGCAACGGAACGGGGTCCGTTGAGCCGGGCCTTATATAGTGGCCTCCTGTGACAGACAATATTTCCTTAATGGCGCAGTTACCGCCCCCAAGCCCTTGCACAGGAAGGTTTTATCCGGGAGAGCCCGGGGGCGGCCAAAAGCCTAGTAACCGACGGTGAAACGCTGCCTCAAATGGGCCGGCTTCTCGATTTCGTCGGCAAGTGCGATGGCGTAGTCGGCGAAGCTGATCCAGCTCTTGCCGTTCGCATCTGCGAGAAGCTGATCGGTGCCGAGCCGGAACTTGCCGGTCCGCGCCTCTTCAACGAACAGCGCCGAGGGCGAGATAAAGGTCCAATTCAAGTCCTTTTCCTGCCGCAGCAGGTCGAGGAACACAGAGCCCGCCTCCGCCTCGGCTTTGTATTGAGCCGGAAAACCGGGGGTTGTGACCAATTTGACGCCGGGCGCGACCTCGAGGCTGCCGGCGCCGCCGACAACCAGATAGCGCCCGATCTTGGAGTCCTTGGCCGCGCCAATCAGCTTATGCGGGTCGCTGGCCAGGAAGTGCACGGAACTCACCGCGACGTCGTGCCCGGCCCAGAGTTTGGCCAGACCGACCTGGTCGAGCACATCCCCCTTCGTCGGCGTCACATTCGGCAGGCCTGCAATCTTCTCCGGGTTGCGGGCAATGGCGGTGACCGCGTGGCCACGGCGGGACAGTTCCCTGGTGATCTCCGACCCGGCCCGGCCCGAGGCGCCGGCGACTGCGATTTTCATGGAAGGATCCTTTGCTTCTATAGTAACCAATAGTTACTAGATATCGCAAAGAACGCTGGTGTTAAGAGAGCACTTTGTGCTTACCTGCTTACGCAGGAGTAACCGGCAACGAGCCAGTGCGAGGAACCAGGATGAAACCTAATGTCTATGCCGCCGAGTGCCCGACGCGGCAAATCCTCGATCGCGTCGGCGACAAATGGGCCGTGCTGATCCTGTTGCTGCTGCGCGAGGAGCCGATGCGCTTCAATCAGTTGCGTCGCACGATCGAAGGTATTTCGCAGAAGATGCTGAGCCAGGTTCTCAAGTCGCTCGAACGCGACGGCCTGCTCAAGCGCCGCGCCATCGCGACCGTGCCGGTGACGGTCGAATATTCGATCACGCAGCTCGGCGTGACACTCGCCGCCGCGGTTGATCCGCTGCGCGATTGGGCCGAGGAAAATCTGAAAGACGTGCTCGCCGCCCAGCGCCGCTACGACACGCAGCAGAAGGAGGAAGCAGCGTAAGGTGCGCGAGCAACGATTCTGAGACTACCGTTTATGGGAGCTCTGTCTCTCAGCCCTGCCCGGCCTTCGCCAGTTCGACCTCGACGCGCAGTTCGATTTCGGACAGGACGGAATCCAGACCGGGATCGCCGGAGGATGATTTCAGGTTCGCCGCCGCATCGCGCAGCCGCATCACGGTCGATGCGTCGAGATTGCCGGACAGAAGTCCCATCTTGAGATCGTCGAGCACGTCGAGCGCGGTCCTGCCGCGGGCGACCGAACGCTTGCGGCGCTCGACCAGATCTTCCTCGATACCTTGCAGCGCGAGCAGCCCGTCGATGTTGGCGGTCGCCTTCGGTGCGGCGGCGCTTCGTGACTCCTGCGCCGAGGAGGTGTCCGGCAGCACGAAGGTGCCGGAGCTCGTTCGCCTGGCCTGGCTGGCCGGCGTCCCAAGCGTGGTGCCATTCGGTCCGTAGATGCGCATCGAAGCAGTCCGGGTGATCGATGCGCCACATTCGCCGCTTTATGGTTAACGGGGCGTAAACGGCCCGGCAAAATCTGCCGACACACGGCAGTTTCGCTCCTCAGCGACAACAGCCGCTGTCACAGGAGGAAACAAATTTACTCAACCTATTCAATCGCCTAACCCCGCCGCCCCGCGTTGGCACGGCGCTCGCAAGGACAGCGTCGGACCAGCTCGTCATGGGAGTGTCTGGCAGGTCCGAGATGTGAGGAGCCTCGGGGAGCAGAGGATGCCAGGCGTTCGTTGGGTGAAGATTCTGAGCGGGTGTTTTGGGGTGGCCTGCGCCGCGCTGTCAGCGCTGGTGCTCTCGGCCGCGCCTGCAAGTGCGACCTCGCGCATCAAGGATCTCGCCAATATTGAGGGCGTGCGGCAGAACCAGCTCATCGGCTATGGACTCGTGGTCGGCCTCAACGGAACCGGTGACACGCTCAACAACATCCCCTTCACCAAGCAGTCGCTGCAGGCGATGCTCGAGCGCATGGGCGTCAACATCCGCGGCGCCACCATCCGTACCGGCAACGTCGCCGCTGTGATGGTGACCGGCAATCTGCCGCCCTTCGCGACGCAAGGCACGCGTATGGACGTCACGGTGTCGGCCCTTGGCGATGCCAAGGATCTGCGCGGCGGAACCCTGCTCGTCACCCCCCTGCTCGGCGCCGACGGCAACGTCTATTCCGTCGCCCAAGGTTCGCTCGCGATCTCCGGCTTTCAGGCCGAGGGCGAAGCGGCCAAGATCGTGCGCGGCGTTCCGACCGTGGGACGCATCGCCAATGGCGCCATCATCGAGCGCGAGATCGAGTTCGCGCTCAATCGCCTCCCGAACGTGCGGCTGGCGCTGCGCAACGCCGATTTCACCACCGCCAAGCGCATTGCATCCGCGATCAACGACTATCTCGGCGTCAAGAGCGCCGAGCCGATCGATCCCTCGACGGTGCAGCTGACGATCCCGCCGGAGTTCAAGGGCAACGTGGTCGCGTTCCTGACCGAGATCGAGCAGCTTCAGGTCGACCCGGATCTCGCGGCCAAGATCATCATCGACGAACGCTCGGGCATCATCGTGATGGGCCGCGACGTCCGCGTTGCCACCGTCGCGGTCGCGCAAGGCAATCTCACGGTCACGATCTCCGAGAGCCCGCAGGTGAGCCAACCCAACCCGCTGTCGCGGGGCCGCACAGTGGTCACACCGCGCTCCAGCGTCGGCGTCACCGAGGACGGCAAGAAGTTCGCCGTCGTCAAGGACGGCGTCTCGCTCCAGCAGCTGGTCGACGGCCTCAACGGCCTCGGCATCGGCCCGCGCGACCTCATCAGCATCCTCCAGGCCATCAAGGCCGCCGGGGCGATCGAAGCCGACATCGAGGTGATGTGATGCAGACCGGCATGCTCAGCTCCGCGCGCGTCGCCTCCGCGGCCCTCTCCTCGAATCCCGCCTTCTCCGTGGAGAGCCGCAACGGCCGCCCCGACTTCGAGCTCGCCGCAGCCCTTCAGAAGGTTTCGCCGCAGCAACAAGCCAAGGCGCAGAAGACCGCCACCGACTTCGAGGGCATGTTCCTCAACAGCATGTTCGCGCAGATGACCTCGGGCCTGAAGGGCGAAGGCCCGTTCGGCGACACGCCGGGCACCGGCGTGTGGCGCTCGATGCTGACCGAGCAATATTCCAAGAACTTCGCCAGCGCCGGCGGCGTCGGCGTCGCTCGCGACGTCTACCGTACCCTGATCATGCAGCAGGCCAAAACCACTCTTCGTACGGCATAAGGTCAAACGAGATGAACCACTTCAACGCGTCACGTCAGCCGATGCCTGCGCAGCGCGCGAACAACACGCCCGGCAGCGCCGAGGCACGCAAGCTCGCCGAAGACCTGATGGACGCGATGAGCGCGCTGCTCGGCCTGGTCGAGCGCGAGACCGAGCTGGTCCGCGCCGGCAAGGTCCGCGAGGCGATGACGCTCGAAAACCAGAAGCAGGAGCTGTCGCGGCGCTACGTCGCCGCCGTCAGCCAGTTGAAGGCGAACCAGGAGAAGCTTGCGAAATCCGCGCCCGAGCTGCTCTCGACGCTGCATCGCCACCACGACGCCTTCCGCGCCATGCTCCAGGTCAATCTCACCGTGCTCGCGACCGCGCATGCGGTCTCCGAAAGCGTCGTACGCGGCGTCAACGCCGAGATCCAGAAGCGCAATGTGCCGAACACCTATACCGCAGCCGGACGCCGTGCGACTCCCGGCCCGCGCCACATCACGCCGCTTGCGGTCAGCCGCTCGCTCTGAGCGCGCACAATAACTGTCTCCAATTTTACGAAAAACCGCGCGGCGAAAGCGTCGCGTGGTTAGGCACGTTTCCTTACCGGGTGTTCAATCCTGGTGTTCCATGGTTGCGTATTGAGAGGGGTTGGGATTTGACTCACGCAAGGCAACCAGGAGGCTGCCATGAGTACAGATTTCAGCATCAGGCCGGTGGGGATACCGGCCCCAGTACAGATCGACACGACGTCGAATTCGGCGGCGAACGATGCCGTGCAAACCGATTTGCCGGTGAGCCAGACGGTCGCCGCAAGCGATACGAGCGCACCTGCGCGCAATGATTTGCAGAGCAACGAGAGCATCTCGCGCCAGGTCGTGTTCGACCAGGCGGCTGCATCCATGGTCTTCCAGGTCGTCAACGACAAGACCGACGCGGTGGTCAACCAGTTCCCCGACGAGGCGATGCTGCGCCGGCGAGCCTATTTCCACGCACTGGATTTGAAGTCGGAGCCCTCGCGTCCGCTCAACACGGACCTCAGCGCTTAAAGCGCGCCAGCCGATCAGCTGTCGAGCGTGGCCTGGGCGGTGTCGAGATAGCTCGAACCGGTCGCCGGGTCCGTAACGACGTTCTTGATCTGCGCCTTGCCGGTATCGGTCAGCGTGAACTTCGTATTGCCGAAGCGGAACGAGGAATCCTTGATCAGCACCTGCTGATACTGGGAGGTCCCCCCGCTCTGATAGTGGATCTGCGCGCGGAAGCCGCTGACCTGCGAGATGTTGAGCGAGAACGTCTTGCCGTCGGGATAGGTGCCGGACCAATTGCCCTGGTACAGCGAGGAGTCGACCGCAACGTATTTGGACGAGCCTGAGGTGCTCGAGAGGACGTTCGACTTATACGCGGTCGACAGGATGCTCATGATGTCGGACATCACGAGGCTCCATTACGGGCGGCCGGACAGGCCAGCGGCGATGTTGCGGTTGATCTCGATCAGCGGGCGGAAGTGATCGAACTGCGGGCTCATCTGGAGCGCCGCGGTCTGGCTCAGCACGAACACGCTGATGTTGGCGATCTTCTGCCGGACGTCCAGCGGCTGCGGATTGTTCTCGCGCATCGCTTCGCTCAGGAAGATGGTCCAGAGCTTGCGATTGAACATCAGCGCCTGAGTGGTCTGCTCGCTGAATGGGTCAGCATTGTTGACCGCGTCCTGAAGCTTGTTGGCGGCCTTCAGCAGAGTCTGCGCCTCGATATCGCGAGGAGATGCGGTGGTCGTTGCAACACGCGCGTAGGCCGAGGCAGCAGAATTCGACATCAATCACACCTTGGAAGCTTCCTAGCCCGTTGAACGGACTTAAGGATTTCTTTCCCAACCCTATGCATCACCGCTTAAGATTTGCTTACGTGTGCGCTTGGAAGCACTCCGGATTATTACGGGCCGCGGAGTTCTTCGTGAGCGCGAGGATAGATGCGCGAGACGCGAGCTGTAAACTCGCCTTGCATCATGCACATCGATCTCAGCTAATCTTGTCTTAGCGAACTCCTTCAAAAGAACGGCGGAGCCTTCGCCCCGCCGCGCCGTCTCAAGATTCGATTCCTGCGCTTTCGAACTAGCGGAGCAGCTGCAGCACGCTCTGCTGCGACTGGTTGGCCAGCGACAGCGCGGAGACCGCGATCGACTGGCGGGTCGACAGCGCCTGGCTGTTGGCCGCTTCTTCGTTGGTGTCGGCGAGCGTCAGGTTGGACGAGCCGGTTTGCAGCACGTTGATCAGGTTCTTCGAGAAGTCCTGACGCACCTGCACGATCGACAGGTTCGAACCGAGCGAAGAACCTTCCGAGCGCAGCGTGCTCGAGGCAGCGTTCAGGCTCTGGAGCACCCTGTTGGTCGCGCCGTTGTCGATGAAGTCGGTACCCGGCACGAGATTGCTGAGCCCGAGACCCGCCGCGTTGAACACCACGCCGTTGATGCCGAGCGTGGAGCTGCCGGTCTCGTTGAAGACCAGCTTCAGCGTGTCGCCGTTCAGCAGGTTGACGCCGTTGAAGGAGGAGTCCTGCGAGGTCGTGTCGATCTGCGCCAGGATATTGTTGAACTGGCTGACCAGGCTCGAACGCGCGGTCTGCGCCACGGGATCCTGCACCGGCGGCTGCGCGGTGGTGAAGGCGAGCACGCCGGTGAGCGTGCCGCCGACCGCGCCGCCCGCGGCAGACGAGCCGAGCGTCGAGGAGGCGTATTCGTTGACGGTGGTCACCGTCAGCACGCCGTTGGCGTCGATCGTCGCGGTCAGGTGGTTGGCCTGAAGCTGGACGTTGAGCTGGTCGAGCGTCTTGACCGTGCCGTTGGTGCCGTCGCCGAAGGTGACGTTGACCGGGGTGCCGCCGTTGAAGGAGGTGAAGGTCAGGGTTTTGCCGCTGACGCCGCCGACACCGGAGGTGCGCGCCGCGCTGAAAGCCGTCGCCGTTCCGGTGTTGCCGCTGAGACCGAAGGCGCTGAGCGCGTTGCCGGTGCCGGTGATCGAGAGGTCAGCGTTGATGCCGGTCGAGATCGAGAGCTGGCCGCTCGAATTCACCGACGACGGGATCTGGCCCGAGGTGGTGTTGAGCGTCGCAGCGCCGTTGAACAGGCTGGCAGTCTTGACGCCGGTCGCCAGGTCGATCGAATTGAGCAGATCGGTCAGGGTCGCGCTCTGGATGTAGACCGTCGAGTTGCCGTTACCGTCGGTGACGATGTTGCCGTTGACGCCATAGCCGGTGGCCACACTCGATGCCGATTGCGGCGTCTGCGCGTTCTTGAAGGTGATGGTGTGGCCGTCGACGTTCAGGGTCGAGCCGTCCTGCACCAGCGAACCGAGCGAGCCCGACGTGGTCGAGCGGTTCGCGGTCACGCTGGCATTGCCCGCGCCGGTCGCGGCCGTCAGGCCAAGGTCGTGAAGGAAGTCGGCCTTGCCCGTGACGGACAGGTCCGCACCGGTCGAGCTCTTCAGCGTGATGACGCCGCCTGCACCGATCGAGGATGGCGTTTGAATCGTACCGACACTGCCGCCGCTCGTCGCGATCGTGGCCGCGCCGGCGCTGATCGTCGCCGTCTTGACGCCGCTGGCGAGGTCGATCGCGCTGAGCACGTCGTTGACGGTCGCCTTGGGCGCTGCCGCCGTTCCCTCATAGACGATCGAGTTGCCGTTGCCGTCGGTGGCAATGCTTCCGCTGGCATTGAGGCCCCAGCCGGTCGGCTGCGTCGCGGGCGCGGGGCCGGTGCGGAAGGTGATGGTCTTGCCGTTCACGGTGATGGTGTCGCCGTCGGCGGGCGCCGTGCTGAACGTCGTGGACGTGGTGGTTCCGAGCAGCGTATCGGTACCGCTGAGCGCGGTGGTGCCGTCGGCCGCGTTCACCGTGCCGCCGACCAGGGTGCCGGCGCTCGAACCGAGCGAAGCGCCGAGCGCGGCAGCTGCTGTCACCGGCGTGACACCGCCGGCCGCGCCAGTATAGAGCACGTTGCTGTTGGCGGTTGCGCTGGCATACGAGGTCGTGCCGCGCAGATCCGCCGGCGTCGCACCCGGGATCGTGGTCGAGACGTTGGACTTGGTGGAGTAGCCGACCGTGGTCTGCAGCGCCTGGTTGGCGATCGATTTCGCGGAGTCGATCAGCTTCTGGAGCGAGGTGATGCCGGTATTGGCCGCCTGGAGCACCTGCACACCGTTGTTGATGCCGTCCAGGAGGTTGCTGATGTCACTTGCGCGGTTGTCCAGCCCCTGTGCCGTGAAGAAGTTGGTGGGATTGTCGAGCGCCGTGTTGACCTTCTTGCCGGTCGACAGCCGCTCCTGCGTCGTGGCCAGCAAGTCGGCCGTCGACTGCAGCGACAACAGGTTCTGGCGAACGGACGCCGAGAGAACGATGTTGGACATTGGCAGGTCTTCCTCTTGAACCGGATACGAATCGGCCGCGCGGGTCTGGAAGCGGGCTTTGGTCCAGTTTTAGGGCCTGTCCTTTAAAGTATGGTTAACGCCGGTTTAAGGGATAGGGTTAATGGCTGGTGTACGGCCTTCCCGATCCCGGAACACAAAAAAAAGCGGCGGGGCAAAAGCCCCGCCGCTCGGTTTTTCTTAAGTAATTTCAGCCGCTTATTACCGGAGCAGCTGGAGCACGCTCTGCTGCGAGGTGTTGGCCAGCGACAGCGCGGAGACCGCGATCGACTGGCGGGTCGAGAGCGCCTGGCTGTTGGCCGCTTCGACGTTGGTGTCGGCCAGCGTCAGGTTCGACGAGCCGGTCTGCAGCACGTTGATCAGGTTCTTGTTGAAGTCCTGGCGGATCTGCACGACCGAAAGGTTCGAACCGAGGCTCGAGGCTTCCGAGCGCAGCGTGCTCGACGCGGCATTCAGGCTGGTCAACACGCGGTTGGACGCCGCGTTGTCGATGAAGTCGACGCCGACCGTCAGCGACGCAAGGCCCAGACCCTTGGAGTTGTAGGTCACGCCGGTGATGTTCAGGCTCGACTTGCCGGTCTCGTCGAACACCAGCTTGAGCTGGTCGCCGTTCAAGAGGTTGACACCATTGAACGAGGAGTCCTGCGAGGTCGTGTCGATCTGGTTCAGGATGTTGTTGTACTGAGACACCAGGTTGGCACGGGCAGTCTGCGCAACCGCGTCCTGGACGGGAGTGGAAGCCGTCGAGAAAGTCAGCGCGGAAGTCAGCGTGCCGCCGATCGCACCGCCCGCAGCGGTCGATCCGATCGTCGAGGACGCGTAGTCGTTGGAAGCGGTGATGGTCAGCAGGCCGTTGGCGTCGATCGTCGCGGCGAGGTTGTTGGCCTGCAGCGCGTTGTTGAGCTGATCGAGCGTCTTCACCGTGCCGTTGGTGCCGTCGCCGAAGGTGACGTTGACCGCCGTGCCGCCGTTGAAGGAGGTGAAGGTCAAGGTCTTGCCGGCGATGCCGCCGATGCCCGAGGTACGGGCCGCGGTGAACGCCGTCGCCGTGCCGGTGTTGCCGGCAAGGCCGAGCGCCGCCAGCGCATTGCCGGTGCCGGTGATCGCCAGGTCGGCGTTGACACCGGTGGACAGCTTGAGCTGGCCGGAGCTGTTGATCGTCGACGGAGCCTGACCGACCGCGGTCGCCAGCGTACCACCACCGCTGCCGTTCAGCGCAAAGGTCTGGACGCCGGTTGCGAAGTCGATCGCCTTCAGCACATCGCTGATCGAGCCGGTCTGGAGATAGACCGTCGAGTTGCCGTTGCCATCGGTCAGCACGTTACCGCTGACGCCGAAGCCGGACGGAACCGCGGGAGCGTTGGAAGAGCCCGGGACCGGCGCGTTCTTGAAGGTGATGATGTGGCCGTCGACGTTCAGCGACGAACCGTCCTGGAGCAGCGAGCCCAGAGAGGACGCGCTGGTCGTGCGGTTCGCAGTGACCGTCGCATTGCCGCCACCCGTCGCGCTGGTGAGGCCGAGCTCTTTGAGGAAGTCGGCATTACCAGTTACGGAGAGGTCGGCACCGACCGAGCTCTTCAGCGTCACGACACCGGCAGCCGCGGTCGAAGGCGCCGCAGCGGAGGCCGCGCCGATGGTCGCAGTACCGTTGGTGATCGTCGAGGTCTTCACGCCGCTGGCGAGGTCGATCGCAGACAGCACGTCGCCGACCGTCGCAGCCGGAGCCGCGTTGGTGCCGAGATAGACTGTGGTGTTGCCGTTACCGTCGGTGACGAGGTTGCCGCTCACGCCCGAGCCGGTCGGAACGGCGGTGTTTGCCGGAGCCGCACCCGCACGGAAGGTGATGGTCTTGCCGTTCACCGTCAGAATGTCGCCGTCGGCCGGAGCCGTGGCGAGCTTGGTGGCAGCGGTGGTGCCGAGCAGCGTGACCGAGCTGCTCAAGGCCGTCGTGCCGTCCGA
>NZ_JAFCJI010000010.1 GCF_018131105.1 Bradyrhizobium manausense
GGTCAGGCCGCCGTGTTGCGCTTCTCCGCCTTCAATCAGCGAACGACGCCGGAGATCAACGGCATCGTGAAGCGGATTTCGGGTGACATCGTCCAGGACCAGAAGAGCGGAGCTTCCTACTATCTCGTCCACATCGCGACGCCTGCAGACGAGGTCGCGCGGCTCGACGGCCTGAAGCTGCTGCCGGGAATGCCCGTCGACGCCTTCATCCAGACCGGGCGCCGCACCGTCCTGTCGTACCTGGTCAAGCCCCTGCAGGACCAGGTCGCCAAGGCGCTCCGCGAACGGTGAGCGAACGACGAGCGCTTGGAATGCTGCCCATACACTCTGCCTCGAAGTATCGGCGTCAAGTGCCGCCTCATGCTCTCAGTGATCAGCTATGAATATGATGCGGGATGAGAATCCCACTCTCTCCACCATACAGCCCTCATCCCACCAACCTCCACGTCCCATCCCCCGTCCGCTTCAGCACGGGATCGCTCACCCGCACATGCTCCGCCAGGAAGTCGATGAACGCGCGCACGCGTGCGGGCAGGGGCGCTGCGTGGCCGACATAGACGGCGTGGATGTCTTCGCGGTCGCCGGGATTGTAGTTTTGTAAAACCGGCACGAGGCGTCCGGCGTTGATGTCGGGGCCGATATGGAAGAGGGCGAGGCGGGCGAGTCCGGCGCCGCCGAGGCAGAGGCGGCGCGCGGCTTCGCCGTCGCTGACGCGGACGGCCGGCGGCGGCATGGCCTCCTCGGTGCGGTCGCCGCGTTTGAAAGGCCAGCCGCCGCGGATGCGCGAAAAGGTCCAGCCGATGCCGCGATGCTCTGCGAGATCCGCCGGAGTCTTCGGCGTGCTTGAGCGTGCCAGGTAGTTGGGCGAGCCGACGACGACCATGCGGCTGGTGCCGAGCTTGCGCGCAATCAGGCGCGAAGCCTTCAGTGGACCGACGCGAATGGCGATGTCGGCGCGCTCCTGCATCAGGTCGATCAGCGTGTCCGTCAGCACGAGATCGAGCGTGACCTCGGGATGCTCCGCGAGGAAGCGCGGGACCAGCGGCATCAGATGCAGCATGCCGAAAGGAATGTTGCTGTTGACCGTGAGACGGCCGCGCGGCGTCGCGCCGGATGCCGCTTCGCGCTCGGCCTCCTCCATCTCGCCGAGGATGCGTAGCGCACGCTGGTAGAAGGCCTGGCCTTCTTCCGTCAGCGTCAGCCTGCGCGTGGTGCGGTTGATCAGCCGCGAGCCGAGCCGGGCCTCCAGCCGCGAGATCAGCTTGCTGACGCCCGATGGCGTCAGGCGCAGTTTTCGCGCGGCCTGGGTGAAGCCGCCGAGATCGACAACGCGGACGAAAACCTCCATCTCGGCGGAGCGGTTGGTGTCGAAACGGGCCATGTTGAACTCACGTCACAAATGATTGGATTGCGGACATCCTAATGGTTTTGCGAGGACGCGGCTATCTGCGTGGTTCGTCTCATCCATTGGAGCCATGCATGCCTCCCGCCGTCCTCGCGCTCACCGCCGGTGCCTTCGGTATCGGCACCACCGAATTCATCATCATGGGCCTGCTGCTCCAGGTCGCCGCCGACATGCATGTGTCCGTGCCGGTCGCGGGCCTGCTCATCTCCGGCTATGCGCTCGGCGTGTTCGTTGGCGCGCCCGTGCTGACGCTGGCGACACGGCGGATGCCACGGAAGACCGTGCTGCTGGCGCTGATGGCGATCTTTACGTTCGGCAATGCGGCCTGCGCGCTGGCTCCCAACTACGAGCTCTTGATGGCGGCGCGGGTGCTGACATCGCTCGCGCACGGCACCTTCTTCGGCGTCGGTTCGGTGGTGGCGACCAGCCTGGTCGCCGAGGACAGGCGCGCTTCAGCGATATCAACCATGTTCATAGGCCTTACGGTCGCAACCCTGCTCGGTGTGCCCTTCGGTGCCTGGTTCGGCCTGATGCTTGGGTGGCGCGCGGCGTTCTGGGCGGTGACGGTGATCGGCGTGATCGCCTTTGCGGTGGTAGCGGTGCTTGTGCCCAACCATGTTGGTCATGGCGACAAGCCTGTCTCGCTCGCTGAAGAAGTGGCAGTGCTTGGCCGCCCGCAGGTGTTGCTTGGCCTTGCCATGACTGTGTTCGGCTTTGCCGGCCTGTTCGTCGTCTTCACCTATATCCAGCCGATCCTGACGCGCTTCACCGGCTTCTCGGAAGCGGCGGTATCCCCGATCCTGCTGGTGTTCGGCGTCGGGCTTGCGATCGGCAATGTCGCCGGCGGCAGGTTCGCCGATCGCGGGCTCGCCCGCGCCCTGCTTGGCACGCTGGCCGCGCTCGCCATCGTGCTGGTCGGTCTTGCGGCCGTGCTGTCGGTCAAGATCCCGACCGTTGCGCTGATCCTGCTGCTCGGCATCGCGGCGTTCGCGACCGTTGCGCCGCTCCAGTTGCGCGTGCTGGAGGCGGCCGGTCCGAGCGGCCGTACCCTGGCTTCGAGCCTCAACATCGCCGCCTTCAATCTGGGCAACGCGCTTGGCGCCTGGGCCGGCGGCCTCACGATCGATCGCGGGCTCAGTCTCTCCACGCTGCCGCTGGTTGCGGCCGGGATCACGGTGATCGGACTCGTGCTGGCGCTGTGGAGCCTTCAACTCGATCGCAGCCAGACCGCCCTCGCGGCGTACCCGGCGGAATAGGGGAGGATTACATGGAATATCGCAATCTCGGCGTCTCCGGACTCAAGGTGCCGGTTCTCAGCTTCGGTACCGGTACCTTTGGTGGCCAGGGTCCACTGTTCTCGGCCTGGGGCCGCAGCGGCGTCGACGAGGCGCGCCGGCTTGTCGACATCTGTCTCGAGGCCGGCGTCAATCTGTTCGACAGCGCCGACGTCTATTCGAACGGTGCCTCCGAAGAAATTCTCGGCGCCGCCATCAAGGGCCGGCGCGACAAGGTACTGATCTCGACCAAGATGAGCCTGCCGATGGGCGATGGTCCGCAGGATGCCGGCTCGTCGCGGCATCGCCTGCTCTCTTCGGTCGAGGCGGCACTGCGGCGGCTTGGCACTGATTATGTCGATCTGCTCCAGCTTCACGCCTTCGACGCGTTCACGCCGATCGAGGAGGTGTTGTCCACGCTCGATGCGCTCGTGCGTGCCGGCAAGCTGCGCTATGTCGGCGTCTCCAATTTTGCCGGTTGGCAATTGATGAAATCGCTGGCGGTTGCCGATCGCAACCGCTGGCCACGCTATGTCGCGCACCAGGTCTATTACTCGCTGCTCGGCCGCGACTATGAGTGGGAGTTGATGCCGCTCGCGCGTGACCAGGGTGTCGGCGCGCTGGTGTGGAGCCCGCTTGGCTGGGGCCGTCTTACCGGCAAGATCCGGCGCGATCGGCCTTTGCCGCCAGACAGCCGCCTGCACGCGACGGCGCAATTCGGCCCACCCGTGGACGAGCAGCGGCTTTATGCCATCGTCGAAGTGCTCGACGCGATCGCCGCCGAGACCGGCCGAACCGTGCCGCAGGTCGCGATCGCCTGGCTGCTGTCGCGCCCCACGGTCTCTTCGGTGATCGTCGGCGCCCGCGATGAGGCGCAGCTCCGCGACAATCTTGGTGCGGTCGGCTGGTCGTTGAGCGCGGATCAGCTCAAGCGCCTCGACGAGGTCAGTGCGGTGATGCCGCCTTATCCCTATTATCCCTATCGCATCCAGGACGGGTTTGCGCGGTTGAACCCGCCACTTGTGTGAGTCCATCGATCCCCGACAATTTGCCGCATTGGCGGCCGCCGCCAATGCGCCATGCAGAAACGCCGCTGTACATGTCCGATTGCCGTCCGTAACCTCCGCAACGCAATCTTGGGAGGTGCGACGTGGCGAAGAAGACGGCGAGCAAGAAGAAAAGCGCTTCAAGGAAAGTAGCAAAGACCGCGAGCAAGAAAGCCACCGTCCGCAAGGGCGCTGCCGCGAGGCCGGCCAAGAAGGCCGTCAAGACTTCTGTCAAGAACGCCGGGGCGCGCCGCCCCAAGGGACCGGCCTGGCAGTGGTCGGCGGTCGACACCGCCGCGGCGATTCGATCGGGCGCCATCTCCGCGATCGAGACTGTCGAGGCGCATCTGGAGCGGATGCATGCCGTCAATCCCAGGCTGAATGCGGTCGTCGTGGACCTCGGCGAGGACGCCTTGAAGGCCGCGCACGCAGCAGACAAGCAGCGCGCCAAGGGCGGTGAGCTCGGCCTCCTGCACGGCGTGCCCATCACCATCAAGGAGAACGTCGATTACGAGGGCCGCCCCAATTTCAACGGCGTTCCCGCCAACAGGGATCTCATCGCACCGTCGGATTCGCCCGTTGTCCGAAACCTGAAGAAAGCAGGCGCGATCGTCATCGGCCTCACCAACACGCCTGAATTCTCCTTCCGCGGCTTCACCGACAATCCGCTGCATGGGCTGACGCTCAATCCCTGGGACCCGAACATCACGTGCGGCGGCTCCTCGGGCGGCGCGGGATCGGCGGTGGCGGCCGGCATCGGCACCATTGCGCATGGCAACGACATCGGCGGCTCGCTGCGCTGGCCGGCGCATTGCAATGGCATCGCCACGATCAAGCCGACGCAGGGCCGCATCCCTGCCTTCAACGCAAGCGCGACGGCGGAGCGGCCGATGCTGGCGCATCTGATGTCGGCGCAGGGACCACTCGCCCGCCATGTCGGTGACGTCCGTCTGGCGTTGGAAGTCATGAGCGAGCGCGATCCGCGAGATCCCTGGTGGGTGCCGGCACCCCTGACAGGGCCGAAGCCGAAAGGACCGATCAAGGTCGCGCTGGCCAGGATCCCCGATGACATGAAGGTCGATCCGTCGGTCAGTGCGGCGCTGCGTCAGGCCGCGGATCATCTTGAGCGTTCCGGCTATCGCGTCAGCGAGGTCGACGTGCCCGACATCAACGGTGTCTGGCAGACCTGGTGCGACATCATCACCAACGAGACGGTGGTGATGCAGGAAGCGGGCATGCTGAAGGTGACGTCCGAAGACTTCCACAAGGCGTGGGGCGGCATGAAGACCAAGGCCAATGTCCTCGATCTCAAGGCCTGGATGCAGGCGACGGCGGCGCGCAACGGCCATATCCGTGCCTGGCAGCTGTTCTTCGAGGAATATCCGGTGGTGCTGGCGCCGACCACGGTGAAGCCGACGCCGGGCCCGCGCGAGGACACCGTCAGCGCCGAGCGCGTGAAAGAGATCTTCTGGGGCGAGATCCGCTTCATCTCCGCGATCAACGTGCTGGGTCTGCCCGGCGCCGTGGTGCCGGTGGCCATGCATGACGGCAAGCCGATCGGCGTGCAACTGATCGCGGGCCGCTACCGCGAGGATCTTGCGCTGGACGCAGCCGCCGCGATCGAGAAGCGCGCGGGCGTGCTAGCCCATCGGCTCTGGGAAACGATGGCCTGACGTGGCGTTCGAGGCCTCGTGTGCCCGCACGAAGCCTCTTGCAGCATCGTGGCGGCGTCATCGCGCGGGCTTCCCGATGACGCCGGCGAAGTGGTTAATCCAAATTGACTCAAATTTTAGCCAATTCACCAACAACCATTAGGGTTACTTCCTCGATCTCTAAGCGAATTATTGTCCGCTTTACCAGCCGCCTCTAACAGAGGGACAGCGGACAACGCACATGCCTCGTACAGGCCAATAAGTGCGGCCCGCTCCACGCGGAGGTGGTACGATGCGCAACGAAACGATCGCGATTCACGCCGGCTACGAGCCCGAAGCCACCACGCACGCGGTTGCGGTGCCGATCTACCAGACCGCGGCCTACGCCTTCGACAGCGCCGACCACGGCGCCGCGCTCTTCAATCTCGAGGCCGAAGGTTTCCGCTACAGCCGCATCGCCAATCCGACCAGTGCGGTGCTGGAGAAGCGCATCGCCGAGCTCGAAGGTGGCGTCGGTGCACTCGCGGTCGCGACCGGCCAGGCCGCCCTTCATTTCGCTTTCGTCAACGTCGCCGACCACGGCGGCAACATCGTGTCCGTGCCGCAGCTCTACGGCACCACGCACACGCTGCTTTCGCACATCCTGCCGCGCCAGGGCATCACCGGCCGCTTCGCCGAGAGCGATGCGCCTGATGCGATCGCAAAGCTGATCGACGAGAACACCCGCGCGGTGTTCGCCGAGACCATCGGCAATCCCGCCGGCAATGTCTGCGACATCGAGGCGCTGGCTAAGATCGCGCACGCGCATGGCGTGCCGCTGATCGTCGACAACACGGTCGCAACGCCCATTCTGCTCAAGCCGTTCGACTACGGCGCCGACATCGCAGTGCATTCGCTGACCAAGTTCTTGGGTGGCCACGGCACCACGCTCGGCGGGGCCATCGTCGATTCCGGCAACTTCCCCTGGGCGAAGCATGCCGACCGTTTCCCGGGCTACAACAAGCCGGATGCCTCCTATCACGGCCTCGTCTATGCCGAGCGTTTCGGCAAGACTGCCTATATCGAGCGCGCACGCAGCATCTATCAGCGCACCATGGGCTCGGTGCTGTCGCCGTTCAACGCCTTCCTGCTGCTACAGGGTATCGAGACCGTGGCCTTGCGCATGGAGCGTCATTGCGAGAATGCCCGCAAGGTCGCCGAGTTCCTGCGCAACGATCCTCGTGTCGCGTGGGTGAATTACACCGGCTTCCCGGACAGCCCCTATTATCCGCTGGTCCAGAAATATCTCGACGGCAACGCCTCCTCGCTGTTCACCTTCGGTATCAAGGGCGGCATGGAGGCCGGCAAGGCTTTCTATGACGCGCTGAAGCTGATCACGCGTCTCGTCAACATTGGTGATGCCAAGTCGCTGGCCTGCCATCCCGCCTCGACCACGCACCGACAGATGCCGGCGGAGCACCAGCGCATCGCCGGCGTGCTGCCGGAGACCATTCGCCTCTCGATCGGCATCGAGCATGCCGCCGATATCATCGAGGACATCGATCAGGCGCTGGAAAAGGCCTGTCCGGCCGCGCGTCTTCAGGCCGCGGAGTAGGCAATCGGGCCGATGAGCGTCTTGATCGCCAAGGATCAAGGTATCGCAAGCCCCGCGCTGGTTCCGGCCGAGGGCGATCTCGCGCGCGATCATCGCGGTGCCGAGCTCACCATCGGGCTGATCAACAACATGCCGGATACAGCGCTGAAGGCGACTGAACGGCAGTTCATGAAGCTGCTACAGGCCGCCGCGGGGCCGCGCCGCATCCGTTTCCATTGCTTCTCTCTGCCGTCGGTGAAGCGCTCGCAGGAAGCGAAGTGGCATGTCGAGAGCGAATATTCCGATCTCTCCGATCTGAAGCGCCAGTCATTCGACGGGCTGATCGTGACTGGCGCCGAGCCGATCGCGCCCGAGCTTGACCATGAGCCGTACTGGCGCGACCTCACCGAGCTGATCGACTGGGCCAAGACCAATACCCGCTCGACGATCTGGTCATGCCTCGCCGCACATGCGGCGGTGCTGCATCTCGACCGTGTCGAACGGCAGCGCCTGCCCGCCAAATGCCATGGCATCTTCGATTGTCAGCCTGTGACCAATGACCCTTTGACGCGCGATGCGCCGGCACCACTCAAGATTTCTCATTCTCGCTTGAACGAAGTCACCGAACGCGATCTCGCGCAGGCCGGTTATCAGGTGTTGACCAAGTCGGCCGGCGCCGGTGTCGACGTCTTCGTCCGGCAATATGCCAGTCGCTTCGTGTTTTTCCAGGGCCATCCCGAATACGACGCGCTGTCGCTCCAGCGCGAGTATCTGCGCGACATCGGCCGCTACCTCGCGCGGGAGCGCGAGATCTATCCCGCGCTGCCGGTGAGCTATTTTGACGCAGCGACGGAGGAGAAGCTCGCTCGCTTCGAGAAGCGGGCGAGGCATCAGCGTCATCCGGCGTTGACCAACGATCTGCCTGCGCTCACCGTGCGCGCCGACATCGCCGCTGGTACCGCAGCAGCGGCGCTGTTTCGCAATTGGTTGCAATATCTCGGCGCGGAGACGGATGCTCCGCTACTGGCGCGTTGACACCCTGGGGCTTTTGGTCCCGCGTTAGGATTACCCGGGGGTTAAGCTTGCCTCGGGGCGCGTGCAAATGTTTCAGTACAGAAACATGGAATCACAGGAAATGCACTCGTGCTGTCGGCCTTCAACGGACGCTTGAGCAATCGGCTAGCCCGGCATTTCCGGGCCGCTCCGCATCGGTTGCCGGCGCATGCGCCGATGGTGAGCTTTACCTTCGATGATGCGCCCGACAGCGCCGCTGGGGAGGGCGCCGCGTTGCTGGAAGCGCATGGCGGACGCGGCACGTTCTATCTCGCAGGCGGCCTGATCGACCAGCCCGGGGATCACTGGCATGGCCTGTCGAACGATGCGATTGTTCGGCTGCATCGCGGCGGCCACGAGATCGGCTGCCACACTTTCTCGCATCTCCGCGCAGTCGATCTCGACGAGACCGCGATGGCGCGCGAGATCGAACGGAACCGCGGCTATTTTCTCCGCCTCGACTCCTCGATCCGGCTCGAGAACTTCGCCTATCCGTATGGCCTCGCCTCCGTCTGGCGCAAACCGCAGCTCGCCAAAACCTTTCGCTCGGCGCGGGGCATCCTTCCCGGCGTCAACAGCGACGTCATCGATCTTCAGCTCCTGCGTGCGTCGCCGCTGGTCAATTGTGAGATCGACACTGACGGTGTCGACCGCTATTTCGACGAGGCCCTGGCAAGCGGCGGCTGGCTGATCTTCTACGGCCACGATGTCGTCGATGCGCCGAGTCCCTATGGCTGCACGCCGACCCTGTTGCGCCACGCGCTGGAGGCGGCGGAAAAGCGCAGCATGCCCATCGTGACGGTCGCCGAGGCCTTGCGCAGGATCGGAGCGTAGCTTTTCGTCGGTCCCCCGCTTCGGCGAGAAGATGGACTTGCAACGCCAGCTCCGCCGTGCGACTGGCGTTGGAACGAATCTGAACCCCCCGACACGCCCATGTCCGTCCCTTCCACCGCTCCGCTGCCAGCGCCGGCCGATGGCCGCGACGCGCTGTCGGTGCTGCATTCGGTGTTCGGCCTGCCGGGGTTCCGCGGCGCGCAGGGTGAAATTATCCGGCATGTCACCGATGGCGGCAACTGCCTGGTGCTGATGCCGACAGGTGGCGGCAAGTCGATGTGCTACCAGCTGCCGTCGCTGTTGCGCGAAGGCTGTGGCATCGTAGTCTCGCCCTTGATCGCGCTGATGCGGGACCAGGTCGCCGGCCTGATCGAAGCCGGTGTCAATGCCGCCGCGCTGAACTCGTCGCTGACACTGCAGGAAGCCTCGGATATCGAGCGGCGCTTGATCGCGGGCGACCTCGATCTGCTATACGTCGCGCCGGAACGGCTGGTGACACCACGCTGCCTGTCGATGCTGGCGCAGGCCAAGGTCGCGCTGTTCGCGATCGACGAGGCGCATTGCGTCTCGCAATGGGGCCACGACTTCCGCCCCGAATATGTCGGCCTCTCCATCATCGCCGAACGCTTTCCGGAAGTGCCGCGGATCGCGCTGACCGCGACTGCTGATGAGCTGACGCGGAAGGAGATCGTCCAGCGACTGCAGCTCGCGGACAGCCCGCAATTCGTCTCCAGCTTCGACCGACCCAATATCCGCTACGAGATCGTGGACAAGCGCAACGCGGTGTCGCAGCTCAAGGAGTTCATCCGGGAACGACATGCGGGCGATGCCGGCGTGGTCTATTGCCTGTCGCGCAATCGGGTCGAGGAGGTCGCTGCCGCGCTCGATGATGCCGGCATTGCGGCGCTGCCTTATCATGCCGGGCTCGACAGCAGCGTGCGCTCGCGCAACCAGGACCGCTTCCTCAATGAGGACGGTATCGTCATCGTCGCGACCATCGCCTTCGGCATGGGTATCGACAAGCCGGACGTGCGCTTCGTCGCCCATCTCGATCTGCCCAGGAGCATCGAGGCCTATTACCAGGAGACCGGTCGCGCCGGCCGCGACGGCAAGCCGTCGGCCGCCTGGATGGCCTATGGTCTCTCGGACATCGTGCAGCAACGTCGCATGATCGACGAGTCCACCGGCTCCGACGAGTTCAAGCGCGTGTCGATCCGCAAGCTCGACGCGCTGGTCGGCCTCGCCGAGACTGCCCAGTGCCGGCGCAAGCGGCTGCTCGGCTATTTCGGCGAGACCTTGCGGGGCGAGAGTTGTGGAAATTGCGACAATTGCCTGACGCCGCCAAAGATGCGCGACGGCAAGGTGCTGGCGCAAAAGCTGCTGTCCTGCGCTTATCGCACCGGACAGCGTTTCGGCGCGATGCACCTGATCGACGTATTGATCGGACGCCTGACCGAGAAGGTGACGCAGTTCGGTCACGACAAGCTGTCCGTGTTCGGCATCGGGCGCGAGCTCAACGAAAAGCAATGGCGCACCGTGCTGCGACAGCTGGTGGCGATGGGCCATCTGCAAAGCGACAGCGAAGCTTTTGGCGCGTTAAAGCTGACGGAGACCGCGCGCGGCGTGCTGCGTGGAGAGACCGAGGTGTGGCTGCGCGAGGAGGCCCCCACCGCCCGCGTTCGCGTCAGCCGTGCCAAGTCACGGCGTGGCGATCTCGCGCCGGCGACGAATGCGCCGCAAGGCGATGTCGATCCCGAACTGCGCGCACGCCTGCGCTCCTGGCGCTCGGACGTTGCACGCGAGCGTGGCGTGCCGGCCTATGTCGTTCTGCACGATGCCACCATCGACGGCATCGTCCGAGCCTGGCCGACCACGCTCGACGAATTGCGCAATATCCCTGGCATAGGTGACAAGAAGCTCGAGCATTACGGCGACGAGCTGTTGCAGATCGTCAAGACGCGGTAGGCGGGCGCCGCTGCCGTAGCCCGGATGGAGCGCAGCGAAATCCGGGTTACGAGTTCATAGCCTCACCCATTCCTGAACGCATACGCATATCCGTTCAGCGCCGGAGCGCCGCCGAGATGCGCGTACAGGATCTTCGCGCCCTTCTCGAAATGGTTCTTCTGCACCAAGTCGATCAGACCCTGCATCGACTTGCCCTCGTAGACGGGGTCCGTGATCATGCCCTCAAGACGGGCAGTGAGGCGGATCGCGTCCTTGGTTTCTTCCGACGGCACGCCATAGGCGGGATAGGCATAGTCCTCGATCAGCACAACGTCGTCGGCGACGAGGTCCTTGCCGAGTTCGACCAGCTTGGCCGTGTTCTGCGCGATCTCGAGCACCTGCGCTTTCGTCTGCGCCGGTGTGAATGAGGCATCGATGCCGATCACCTTACGTGCGCGGCCATCGGCTGCGAAGCCGACCAGCATGCCGGCATGGGTCGAGCCGGTGACGGTGCAGACTATGATGTAGTCGAACTTGAAGCCGAGCTCTTTCTCCTGCTTGCGCACTTCCTCGGCGAAGCCGACATAGCCGAGCCCGCCGAATTTATGCACGGACGCACCGGCGGGAATCGCGTAAGGCTTGCCGCCCGCCGCCTTCACTTCCTCGATCGCCTGCTCCCAGCTCTTGCGGATGCCGATATCGAAACCATCGTCGACCAGCCGCACGTCGGCGCCCATGATGCGGGAGAGCATGATGTTGCCGACGCGGTCATAGACGGCGTCCTCGTGCGGCACCCAGGCTTCCTGCACCAGGCGGCACTTCATGCCGATCTTGGCCGCAACGGCGGCGATCATGCGGGTGTGGTTCGACTGCACGCCGCCGATCGAGACCAGCGTGTCGGCGTTCGAGGCGATCGCGTCGGGAATGATGTATTCGAGCTTCCGCAGCTTGTTGCCGCCGTAGGCAAGACCGGAATTGCAGTCCTCGCGCTTGGCGTAGATCTCGACATTGCCGCCGAGATGCTTCGACAGCCGCTCCAGCTTCTCGATGGGCGTCGGGCCGAAGGTCAGCGGATAGCGCGCGAATTTGTCGAGGTTCATTGAATCATCCCGATTGGCGTTGCGACTGGGATGGCCCTATCATTGCGTTGCAAGAAGGTGCTCTCGAATATTGCGCGCATGCTGCGCGTAATCTTGCGGAAATGGTGCTTAAGGGTAATATTTCTTCCGAAATAGGACTATATTGCGAAAGTTTCTTTCATGTCGGCGCGCCTCGACCGTATCGACCTCAAGATGTTGAGATTGCTGCAGAATAACGGCAGGCTCAGCAATGCCGAGCTGGCCGTATCAGTTGCGATCAGCCCCGCCACTTGCCATCGCCGCACCCAGCGCCTGTTCGAGGACGGCTTTATCGCTGCCGTCCGGGCCATGGTGGCGCCGAAGAAGGTGGCCAAGGGCACGCTGGTGATGGTCGGCGTGGTGCTCGACCGCTCGACCCCGGAGAGCTTTGCCACTTTCGAGCAGGCGATTGCCAGGCTGAAATTCGTGCTCGACTGCCACCTCGTCGCCGGCGACTTCGACTACTTCCTCAAGATCCGCGTCGGCGACATGGAGGACTTCAATCGTATCCATGGCGAGCAGCTCATTGCGCTGCCCGGCGTCCGGCAAACCCGGACCTTCTTCGTCATGAAAGAGGTCGTCGACAACGCGCCGCTGGAGTTCTGAGCGGCCTCATGAGAGATTCGCCCGATGCAGCCGCTTCCCTATCGCCAGCATGATCCTGTCGCGCCCAGCTACCGGCGCGGCTGGGTCGACGAGGCCATCGCTGCTATCGAAGCCGACCAGTGTCGCACGGCCGACACTCATCTGATCCGGCTGATCGTGCCCGCGCTGTCGGGCATCGACCTTTATCTGAAGGACGAGTCGACGCATCCGACCGGCAGTCTGAAGCATCGGCTGGCGCGCTCGCTGTTCCTCTATGCGCTCTGCAACGGCCACATCCGCCAAGGCACGCCCGTCGTGGAGGCGTCGTCCGGCTCGACCGCGGTGTCGGAGGCGTATTTCGCGGAGATGATCGGCGTGCCCTTCTACGCGGTGATGCCGCGTACGACCTCGGCGGAGAAGATCGCGGCAATCGAGCATTACGGCGGCAACTGCCATTTGATCGACGACGGCCGCGCGCTCTATGCGGAGGCGGCCGCGCTCGCGACCCGGCTCGGCGGCCACTATATGGACCAGTTCACCTTCGCCGAGCGCGCCACCGACTGGCGCGGCAACAACAACATCGCCGAATCGATCTTCACGCAATTGAAGGGCGAGCCGCGCCCGCTGCCGGACTGGATCGTGATGGGAGCGGGCACCGGCGGCACGTCGGCGACCATCGGCCGCTATCTGCGCTATCGCCAGTATCCGACGCGGCTGTGCGTGGCAGATGTCGAGCATTCTGCTTTCTTCGACTGCTTCCGTTCGCAGGACCGTTCCCGTGTATGCGAGCGCCCATCGTTGATCGAAGGCGTCGGCCGGCCGCGTTGCGAGCCGTCCTTCGTGCCCGGCGTGGTCGACCGCATGATGAAGATCCCGGATGCGGCGACGATCGCGGCGATGAACGTGCTGTCGCGCCGGCTGCGTCGCGCGGTCGGCGGCTCCACCGGCACCAATTTCCTGGCGCTGTGCCGGTTGGCCTCTGAGATGCGCAAGGCCGGCCAGACCGGATCGCTGGTGACGCTGATCTGCGATTCCGGTGAGCGTTACCGGCAGACCTACTACGAGCCCGCCTGGCTCGCCGCGCGCGGTCTCGATCCAGCGCCGGTTGAGGCGGCCTTGTCGTCGTTCCTCGACGCCGCGCAGCCGTTGGCGCTTGATGTCGACGACGTCGTCAATCCGCAGAGCCCGTAACAGAACGTCGTAGCTGCGTCTTTTCACTCCGCCGCCTTGCTCGCAGGCGGTGGAGGATTCCAGGCGATGCAGCGATTGCGACCTTCGTCCTTGGCCTGGTAGAGCGCCTGGTCGGCCGCGCCCATCAGCGCGTCGATGCCCGACATGCTGACGGTGGCCTCGGCAATGCCGATGCTCACGGTGACACCGAACTGCACCTGGTGCGCGTTCAGCCGGATCGCCATCGCGCGCTTGCGGATTCGTTCGGCGACGAGCCTGGCGCGTGACAGGCTGGTCTCGGGCAACAGCACTGCGAACTCCTCGCCGCCAATGCGGCCGACGAGATCGGACTTGCGCTTGCCCTCGTTGCACGCAGCGGCGACGGCCTTGATGGCCTCGTCGCCGACCGCGTGCCCGTAGCGGTCGTTGACCGTTTTGAAATGATCGATGTCGAGCATCAGGACCGAGACCGAACGATAATAGCGCTGGAAGCGGCTCCACTCCGCATCGAGCGCTTCCAGGAAGTGCCGGCGGTTGTAGAGGCCCGTCAGAGGATCGGTGGTCGCCAGCCGCTCCAGCATGTTGGCCTTGTTGGTGAGATCGGTGATGTCGACATAGGTCAGCATCCGGCCGCCGTTCGACATCGTGGTGCAATGGGCCCTGATCCGCCGCCCGTCAGGCGTCTGAAGGTCGCGCACGTGATCGCCGGCCTTGACCTCGGCGAGGCGCTTGCCGGGGAATCTTGCCAGCTCATTCGCCGGAAGGTCCGGCGCGCTCGCGCGCTGTGTGCGGCTCACCAGCGACGCATAGGCCGGGCGCGCCATGGCTTCCTCTTCGCTCACTTCCCAGAACTGCCGCATTCGCAGGTTCATGAAGCTCGCGTTCAAATCGGAGTCGAGCAGAAGAACGCCGTCCTGGACATTCTCCAGCGCGTTGCGCAGCAATTTCAGCTCGTCGGAGAAGCGCACGATGTCGGTGACTGGCGTGTAGGTCAGCATGCGCCCACCGTCCGGCAACGGCGTGACCTGGACGCGCACGACGTCGCCATTGGTTCGGCGCAGATCGATCGGCGTCGGATCGCCGGCCTCGATCACGCGGACACGCTCCTTGACCAGGGTCTCGAGGTCGGGGTCCGGCACCTCGTAGGCTCCGGTGTCGCGCCCATGGTAGAGCAGCGTGAGGATGGACGGATTGCTGTCGGCGACCTGATCGGGCAGGCGCCACATCCGACGAAACGACCGGTTGATGAGGCGCGCCCGAAGGTTGGCGTCGAGCAGCACTATCCCGGTCGGCACGTGATCAAGGGCCGCACGCAGCGCCAGCATCTGACCGCGCATCAGCGAGTCCGCCGAACGTCCCTGCTCGTCGCTGGCCGGGCGCTCGACGGCGTCGGGTTGTTCGAAGGCGACCCCGACCTGACGGTCCGATCGCCAGATGATCCGGCAGCTCAGGATATCGCGTCCCTGAAGCCTGAGCTGGAAGCGATCGGGAACGCCGAGGCCGCTCTGCATCTCGAGCGTGGCGGCCTCTTCGGACAGCCGGCGCACGACGCAGTCGATCGACGACTGGCCGTAATTGAAGATGATCTTCCCAGCCAGGAACGTCCGTTCCGGCACCAAGCGGGACATTCGCAATCTCCAGGGCGAAAACACGAAGCGAAAGGCCGGCCCAGTTTCGCCGAACGTTCCTTGCGGCGATCTAACGCGGCCGAAGTTTTCGCCCGAAGATTAACAACCGGTTGACACACAATGCCGAACGGTTGAGGCGATAGCATTTCACCCGCAAATCGCGAGGTCGGAACGCGGCAGTCGGGCTAAAATCTGGGACGGCAGTCAGTTGCGCACTGCATACAGGGGCGTGCGCACCGTTACCTGGTAGGACGGCTTCGGCATCCACGCGATCTGCGCGGTGATGCCGAACAGGCGGTTGTCGCTGTCATCCATGCGGTCGAGGTCGAGCCGCAGGATCGGCTGCGTGAAGGGGGCCGCCAGCGTCCGGCCCGCAAGCTGCGCGCCGCCGAATGACTGCACGCCGAGGCGGCCGATAAATTTCCAGTCGCTGGGCCATTGGTAATAGCCGCCGGCATAGACGATTGTGTTCGGCTTGATCCGGGCGAGTTGGCTGGCGATGTCGGTATGGGTGTATTGCACGCCGGCGAGCCAGCCCCTCGTCTCGTCCTCATCAAGCGCGTAGTCGAATTCCAGGACGTGGTTGAACGAATTCGTCATGCCCTGTTCGTTCGGCACGGACTGCGTCAGGGTGGATTGCAGCGTGATCGTCGGGATCTTGCCGCCGTTCTGCTGGTAGAGATCGGCCTGCACGCCGATGTTCCAGCTGGTGATGTCGAAGGACGACCAGCCTCCGCCGATATCCGCCGACGAGCCGGACACACCGCCATAGAGCGAGACCCGATCGTTGACATCCACGGTCAGCGGCAGGTCGACGGCGATCGATTTTGCGGCCGGCAAGCCGTTGGGCAAGGTCGCGCCGCGTTGTGCCGCCAGCGCCTCGAACGCTGCCGAGAGCGAGGTGTTGCCGAAGCCCAGGCCGAGTGTCCCCGCCGGGATCGTGGCATAGGTCGTGCGGAGGTCGAGATAGATGTTCGGGACGCCGGGTTTTGCCGGTATGTGCTCATCCTCGGTGGCGCAGGCGGCACCTGTCGGGACTGTCAGACAAAGCAGTCCCATCACGACAACGCGCCATGCCGGACGATCAATTGGGCTGCGATGGGACACGTGACAATCCGACGCGTGGCGTTCTGGTAACGAAGCCGTCCACTAGATGGAACGTGATCGTTCGTGTGGTCAAGGTCTATCCGCGGGCGATGCCGATGTGAATTTGCGCGGTTATTCGCCGTGATCGCACTGACACACTCGCCCGGCACTGTGTCGACAGGACATGAGAGGACGAAAGCCATGAACACGTCACGCCGCATCCTGCTCGCTGGAATGGCGGGGCTCGCCGTGGTTCCGACGGCCGTCGCCGCCGCGCCGATCCCTGCCATTGGTGGTGCGACAGTTGCGGAAGAACGCTTCGCGCGCATGATCGCCGCGGCACATGCGCCGGATGTCACCTGCGCGCGGCGAGCCGAACTCTATGCGGAGGCGCATTGGCCTGACTATGTCGCGGCAGCGAGGGCCGTGCTCGACGCGCGGGTGTGATTCGCGCGCTTATTTCTCGACCGCGCGCCTGACCTGCTCGCCGATCTGCGACAGCACCAGCTGTGCCTGCGGCAGGATCGCGCCCATGGCGTGGAAATTATGGACCATGCCGTCGTGGCAGACGTGCTCGACGGCAACGCCGGCGGCGAGCAGCTTGCGCGCATAGGCATTGCCCTCGTCGCGCATCGGGTCGAATTCGGCAGTGTGGATGATCGCGGTCGGCAGGCCTGCAACCCGCGTCGCGCGCAGCGGCGAGATGCGAGGATCGGCGGCGTCCAGTCCCTCGGGCAGATAGTCGGACAGATCGGCCTCGATGGTGACGTGGTCGATCAGATGCCCCTCTGCGAAGGCTGCGCGCGAGGGTGAGGTCTCCTCGAAATCCAGCACCGGGCAGATCAGGCATTGTGCGACGATGGAGAGGCCCGTGCTCTGCGCCGCCTCCTGGCACACGATCGCAGCCAGCGTAGCCCCGGCGGAGTCGCCGCCGATCACGAGTCGCTCGGCATCGATGCCCAGAGATGAAGCTTCGCGCGCAACCCATTCGGTGGCCGCGATCGCGTCGTCGACGGCGGCGGGATATTTGTGTTCGGGCGCGAGGCGATAGTCGATCGACAGGAGGCGGCAGCCGGTCGCATGCGCCAATGCTGCCGCGATACGGTCATGGGTTGCAATGCTGCCGGCCACGAGCCCGCCGCCATGAAAAAACACGAAGCCGGGAGCGCGTTCGCCGGCAGATTCGGGCGAGTAGAGCCGGAAGGGCAGCTCTCCGCCCGGACCCGGCAGCACGCCGTCGGATGCGGTCACGCCCGGTGCCTCGGCGCGCGCGAACTGCATCAGCTTCGCCAGCGATTGCCTGCGCATCTCGACGCTCGGCCGGCTCCGCGCCTGCGGAGCGGCGGCAGCCATCATGGTCAACAAGCGCTTTGCGAGCGGATCGAGCGGCATGGGAAACTCCGTGACGTGCCCGACACTATAGCCGGTTTGGCCGCGCTGTCGTCTTAACCTCCTGCGCCGGAGAGTTGGTGCTTCCCCGCAGCAAATCGTTTAGAAATTGGGACAATAGTGCCCGGATATTTTTCGAGGGAAGCCTGACATGGCCGAGATCAAGAAGCCGATCGAATATTCGCCGAGCTGGACCTTCTTCGAAGGCAAGTGGCATGACGGCAATGTCCCGATCATGGGGCCGCGCACGCATGGGGCCTGGCTTGGCTCGGTGGTGTTCGACGGCGCGCGCGCATTCGAAGGCGTCGCGCCCGATCTCGACCGCCACGTCGCCCGTGCCAATCAATCCGCGGTCAATTTCGGCTTGAAGCCGGTGGTCGATGCCGGCACCTGGCTGACGCTCGCCAACGAAGGCATCGCGCGCTTTGCGCCGAACGCGGAACTCTATGTCCGGCCGATGTACTGGGCGCAGAACGGCTCGGGCGGTGGCGTGCTGTTCGATCCCGAGACCACCGATTGGTGCCTGTGCATCTACGAGGCGCCGATGCCAAAGCCGGTCGGCAATGCGATCACGCTGTCGCCGTTCCGCAGGCCCACCGCGGAATGCGCGACGGTGGATGCGAAGGCGGCCTGCCTCTATCCGAACAATTCGCGCGCGCTTGCGGAGGCGGCGTCGCGCGGATTTCAGAACGCGCTGATGCTCGACATGCTCGGCAATGTCGCCGAGTTCGGCAATTCCAACGTGTTCATGGCGAAAGACGGCGTGGTGTTCACGCCGGTGCCGAACGGGACCTTCCTCAACGGCATCACGCGCCAGCGCGTCATCAGCCTGCTCCGCGGCGATGGCGTCACAGTGGTCGAGAAGACGCTGCGCTATGCGGATTTTCTCGCCGCCGACGAGATTTTCTCGACCGGCAATTTCGCCAAGGTCGCGCCGGTCATTCGCATCGATCAGCGCGAGCTGAAGCCCGGCCCGCTCTACACCAGGGCGCGCAAGCTCTATTGGGACTTTGCGCATGCGGTGAAGCTGGCGGCGTAAATCGCCGCTCACTCCGTCATTGCGGGCGAAGCGAAGCAAAGCAAAGCAAAGCAAAGCAAAGCAATCCAGAGTCCCATCGCGGAGACATTGCTTCGCTGCGCTCGCTATGACGGGATTGAGGAGGGGGCGTTGCGCGCTTACGGGCGTCGCCGAAACCGGCTGAATTGAAACGCCTGTGTCGATTGCCAGGGCGTGCGGTGGATTTGGCTCCGCGTCTCGACCAGATCGAACCCTGGTCCAAGCTCCGCCGCGAGGCTCGCGCTGTCGTGCCGCTGCACCGGCAGGCCGCTGCATTTCTCGGGACCGTCGGGCGCAAACGTTGCGATGATGACATGCCCGCCCGACGCGACCGCCGTCCGCAGGCGCCCGACGTAGGCGGTCCGGTCGCGCGGATCGGTCAGGAAGTGAAACGCGGCGCGATCATGCCAGACATCGTAGGTCTTCACCGGCTGCCAAGTGGTGGCGTCGGCGACGATCCAGTCGACGGCTGACGCGACCGCACCGATTCGCTTCTTCGCCGCGTCGAGCGCGTTGGCGGAGAGATCCAGCACCGCGATGTCGCGATATCCGTCTTGCAGCAGCGCATCGACCAGTCGTGACGCTCCGCCGCCGATGTCGATGATATCGGCGCCATGATCCGGATTAGCCGCGCGGATCATCTCGAGCGAGATCGCCGGACTTTCCTGAAACCAGCTGACCTCGGCTTCGCCCTTGGTGGCGTAGACGTTCTGCCAGTGCGTGGTGCGATCGGACATGGCGGCTCCGGCATTGGCCGGGAGGGCGGCACGCCAATGGCGATGCCGCAATCAATCGGGACTTCGCGCGCCCGCGGGTGCGGACGCGCCGGTGTGAAGGAGAGATCTACTCGTCCTTCTTCGACATGCGCTCGAGGCGCTCCTGCATGTCCTTCATCTGCTGGCGCAGCTCATCGATGTTGCTGTCCGCGGCCGCCGGGGCGTTGGCATCGGGCTCCTGCTCCGTGCGGCCCGTGTTGGGCGCAAACGGCTTGAACATCGAAAAGGTCTGCTGGAACAGCTCCATGTTGCGGCGGACCTGCTCTTCCAGCGGCGCGAAGGGCGTGCCGGAGAGCGTGTTGGCGATCTGCTTGCGGAACTTCTCCTGCTCCTGGGTCAGTGTCGCGATCGACTGCTCCAGATATTTCGGCACCACCATCTGCATGCTGTCGCCGTAGAAGCGGATCAGCTGGCGCAGGAAGGTGGTCGGCAGCAGGTTCTGGCCGGCCTTGTTCTCCTGCTCGAAGATGATCTGGGCGAGCACCGAGCGGGTGATGTCGTCGCCGCTCTTGGCGTCGTAAACCAGGAAATCTTCGCCATCCTTGACCATGGCGGCGAGGTCTTCCAGCGTCACATAGGTGCTCGTTCCGGTGTTATAGAGCCGGCGGTTCGCGTATTTCTTGATCGTGGTGGGTTGGTCTGATTTCGCCATGGGCTCTCACTTGAAAGACGCTGAGAACAGGAACCTGCAGGGCCAATGCCGCAGGGCGGGAAGAGTACGCAACGCAACAAAATAAGCATTTTCAAAGGGGTCACGCTACCGTTTTGTGCGCCACGGTTAATTGCACAGCAAAAACCTGCTTGCGAAATGGCCAAGAACGCTATTTTGAATGCGCTGCGGCATGAATTCGGAGACCAGCCGATTGACATGCCGCAACGACGTTAACAGGATGCCATTCGAGACTGGCGAGCCGTTTTCCCAGCCCCGTCTGCCCCCTTTCAACCCCAGGAGATGCCCATGTCAGACGATGTCGTCATCGTCAGCGCCGCCCGCACCCCGGTCGGAAGCTTCAACGGAGCCTTCGCGACCCTTCCCGCCCACGATCTTGGCGCGATCGCCATCAAGGCCGCGCTCGAGCGCGGTGGCATCGAACCCGGCCGGGTCTCCGAGGTCATCATGGGCCAGATCCTGACCGCCGCTCAGGGCCAGAATCCCGCCCGCCAGGCCTCGATCATGGCCGGCATTCCGGTGGAGAGCCCCGCCTGGGGCGTCAACCAGCTTTGCGGCTCGGGCCTGCGCACGGTTGCGCTCGGCTACCAGGCGCTGCTCAACGGTGATTCGGAGATCGTGGTGGCCGGCGGCCAGGAATCCATGAGCATGGCTCCCCACGCTCAGTACCTGCGCGGCGGCGTCAAGATGGGTGCCGTCGAGTTCGTCGACACCATGATCAAGGATGGCCTGTGGGATGCCTTCAACGGCTATCACATGGGCAACACCGCCGAGAACGTCGCGCGGCAGTGGCAGATCACCCGCGCCCAGCAGGACGAATTCGCCGTGGCTTCGCAGCAGAAGGCCGAAGCAGCGCAGAAGGCCGGCAAGTTCAACGACGAGATCGTCCCCGTCACCATCAAGGGCCGCAAGGGCGATGTCGTGGTCAGCGCCGACGAATACCCCCGCCATGGCGCCACGCTCGATGCCATGGCGAAGCTTCGTCCGGCCTTCGAGAAGGAAGGTACGGTCACCGCAGGTTCGGCCTCCGGCATCAATGACGGCGCTGCCGCCGTGGTGCTGATGACCGCCAAGCAGGCCGCCAAGGAAGGCAAGAAGCCGATCGCGCGCATCGTGTCCTGGGCGCAGGCCGGCGTCGATCCGAAGATCATGGGCTCGGGCCCGATCCCGGCCTCGCGCGCGGCGTTGAAGAAGGCCGGCTGGAACGTCGGCGATCTCGACCTGATCGAGGCCAACGAGGCTTTTGCGGCGCAGGCTTGTGCCGTCAACAAGGACCTTGGTTGGGATACGTCGAAGGTCAACGTCAATGGCGGCGCGATCGCGATCGGCCATCCGGTCGGTGCCTCCGGCGCGCGCGTGCTGGTGACGCTGCTGCACGAAATGCAGAAGCGCGATTCGAAGAAGGGCCTTGCCACGCTGTGCATCGGCGGCGGCATGGGTATCGCGATGTGTCTGGCGCGCGACTGAAGCTGACACTTAACTGACGCGTGCGCTGCACGCGTCAGGGAGTGCGTTGCACGCGATTAAAAAGGCGGCGGTTGCAAATCAAATATTCTTCGCAACTGCGCAAGCCTCGACTAAATACAAACGCCCGGCTCAACGCCGGGCGTTTTGTTCTTGATGTCCGTCAAACCAGCCGCATAATCCATCACTAAAAACGATCACGCAGAAACGTCCGAAGAGTCCAAGGGAAGGAATACGATATGGCACGAGTTGCATTGGTGACGGGTGGTACGCGCGGAATTGGTGCTGCGATCAGCAAGGCGCTGAAGGCGGCGGGCTACAAGGTCGCGGCGAGTTATGCCGGCAATGACGCGGCGGCGGAGAAGTTCAAGGCCGAGACCGGCATCTCCGTCTACAAATGGGATGTCAGCAATTTCGATGCCTGCGCCGAGGGCGTGAAGAAGGTCGAAGCCGAGCTCGGCCCCGTCGACGTGCTCGTCAACAATGCCGGCATCACCCGTGACACCGCCTTCCACAAGATGACGCTGGAGCAGTGGAACGCCGTGATCAACACCAATCTCGGCTCGCTGTTCAACATGACGCGCCAGGTGATCGAGGGCATGCGCACGCGCAAGTTCGGTCGCGTCATCTCGATCTCGTCGATCAACGGCCAGAAGGGGCAGTTCGGCCAGGTCAATTATTCCGCGGCAAAGGCAGGCGACATCGGCTTCACCAAGGCGCTCGCGATCGAGAATGCCAAGGGCGGTATCACCGTCAACGCCATTGCGCCGGGCTACATCAACACCGAGATGGTGCAGGCGGTGCCGAAGGATGTTCTGGAAAAGAACGTGATTCCGCAGATTCCCGTCAACCGGCTCGGCGAGCCGGAAGAGATTGCGCGCGCGGTCGTGTTCCTTGCCGCCGACGAAGCAGGCTTCATCACCGGCTCGACCCTGACGATCAACGGCGGTCAGTACCACGCCTGACAGGGCGCCAAGCGTGTAGCTTCGGGCCCGACAAGAGGATAATGAAGACGCAAATGCCCGGCCTCGTGCCGGGCATAAGCGTCCTCAGAGCCTTTTGATCATGACCCCGCGCACTGCCACGCTGATTGGACTGACTGCGATCCTGATGTGGTCGCTGCTCTCAGTGATGACGGTGGCGACCGGCAGGATACCGGCCTTTCAGCTCGCTGCCATGACGTTCGCGATCGGCGGTCTTGTCGGGCTTCTCACCTGGATCGGCCGAGGCGATGCCACGAAGAGCCTGCGTCAGCCGCTTGTCGTATGGCTCGTCGGCGTCGGCGGCCTGTTCGGCTATCACGCGCTGTATTTCCTCGCGCTGCGCTTCGCGCCGCCGGCTGAAGCCGGCCTGCTCAATTACATGTGGCCGCTGTTGATCGTGCTGTTCTCGTCCTTCCTGCCGGGCGAGCGGCTGGCCATGCATCACATCATCGGCGCCGTGCTCGGCCTCGTCGGCACTGTGCTGCTGTTCGCCGGCAATACCTCCGGCTTCGCGCCAGGCGCGGTGCCGGGATTGATCGCGGCCTTCATAGCCGCCTTCGTCTGGGCGGCCTATTCGGTGCTGTCGCGGCGATTGAAGGCGGTGCCGACCGATGCGGTCGCAGGCTTCTGCCTCGCCACGTCGGTGCTCGCTGCGCTGATGCATGCTGTGCTTGAAACCACGGTTTGGCCCGAGACCGCATTGCAATGGCTTGCGGTGATCGGGCTCGGCATCGGTCCCGTCGGTGCAGCCTTTTACGCCTGGGACATCGGCATGAAGCGCGGCGATATCCGCGTGCTCGGCGCCGCGTCTTACGCGACGCCGCTGCTGTCGACCGGCTTTCTCATCGCGGCCGGCTTTGCAAAGGCCAGCGCCAACATCGCCGTCGCCGCAATCCTGATCGCCGGGGGCGGCTTGATTGCGGCAAAGGACATGGTGCTGCGGAAGCGATGAGGCGCATCAAGGCGCCGGCTGCCAGCCCGGCGGCCGGTACATGCCTTCCTGAATCTGCCCAAGCTCGGAGCGTTGCAGGCGTTGCGGCGTCAAACCGTAGAATTCCTGGAAGCTCATGATCAACGGCCGCCATTTGTCGGGGTCGATGCGGTTGCTTGTGCCGCTCATCATGATGTCAGCATGTGCATGCACGCGGGTGATGCGCACCTCGATCGCGATGAGATTGCCGCGCCAGACCGCATCGTCCTGTGCCATCTCATGCACATAAGCGACCTTCGCCTCCATCTGCACCGGGCACTCGGCCACCCGCGGTGCGCCGACCGTTTCGCTCGCCGAGGCGGTCAGGCCACTGATGTCGAAC
Organism: Bradyrhizobium manausense; assembly: GCF_018131105.1. NCBI lineage: Bacteria > Pseudomonadati > Pseudomonadota > Alphaproteobacteria > Hyphomicrobiales > Nitrobacteraceae > Bradyrhizobium > Bradyrhizobium manausense. The sequence goes on from NZ_JAFCJI010000010.1 coordinate 24,021, forward strand.
TTGTCCTTCTCGTGCCGGTAGCCGCGATGGAGCTTGCCGGTCGGCACCGGATTCGAGCCCGTCGTGCGTGCGAGGCGGTCGACGGCGGCGACGAGATCTGCCGACGGCAGATTGAGCACGCACTCGCCGCTACGGATCAGGTTTTCGGTGGTTTTTGAATTGCCGGCGAGCCCGAGCATGCAGCGCCATCCGACCCACCACGCTGATGACATCGGTGCGAGGTTATGGGAGCCGTCGTCATTGGTTGACCCGATCAGGACGACCGGCGTTCCAAAATACAGAATGGCCGGGTCGATCTGGACGGCAGCGGGATCGAGTGTTCCGTGCATCGTGCGCTCCTCTTGACTGGAGGCGCTGTCCTAAGACGTGCTGCGGATCGAACCCACCCGATTCCAGATCGGTCTCAAGGCTCCCAGCCCTTCGGCGCGAGCTCGAACTTCGCGAACTCGAACGCCGGAGCGACGGTGCAGCCGACCAGCGTCCACTCGCCTGATGTCTCCGCCATTTGCCAGGCGTCTGCCGGCACGATCGCCTGCGGCCGCTCGCCGCTCACGAGGTCGGTTCCGAGCCGCACCTCGTGCTGGGAACAGCCCTCGTGGGCAATGCGCAGCGTCAGCGAGCTGCCGGCATAATAGTGCCAGGTCTCGACCGCATCGATGCGATGCCAATGCGAGCGTTCGCCGCGCGCGAGCAGGAAGTAGATGAGGGTCGATCGCGAGCGCCCGTTGGCGTCGGTGGTCTGGTCGCGAAAGGTCTCACGGTAGTGGCCGCCCTCGGGATGCGGGCGGAGTTCGAGGCGCGCGATGATCTCGGCTGCGGTCGGCATCGATCCCCGTCAGGATTTATGCTTCAGGATTTGTTCTTGCGCTCTCGCAGCTCGCCGAACACCGCGGCGGCGTCGGCGCCCTTCATGTGTAGCCTGGCTGCGATCGACGGTTCATCCGCGCGGAGGAACACGTTTGCTCGCTTTTCATCACCAAGCAGCGAGGGAATGGTCGGCTTGTTTTCCGCTCGCAGCTTCGCAACCTCGGCCGCACGCGCCTGGAGCGCCGCATTGTCTGGATCGACGGTCAGCGCGAATTTGACATTGGACGCCGTATATTCGTGGCCGCAATAGAGCTTGAAGTCGTCGGGCAGGGCCCGCAGCTTCAGCAGCGAGTCCCACATCATCGGATAGGTCCCCTCGAACACGCGGCCGCAGCCGATCGAGAACAGCGTATCGGCGGCGAACAGCGTCTTCTCGGTATCGAACACGTAGGAGATGTGGTCGAGCGTGTGGCCTGGCGTCTCCAGCACACGTCCGAGCAGTGTGCCGACCCTGACGACGTCGCCATTGGCGACGCGCAAATCGACATCGGCGATCCTGGCCGCTTTGTCATGCGGCGCGACGACGCGGCAATTGTATTTCTGCTTGAGTTCGGCGACCCCGCCGACATGATCGCCGTGATGATGGGTGATCAGGATGTCGGTGAGCTGCCAGCCCTCCCGCTCCAACGCCTTGATGATGGGGCCGGCTTCCGGCGCGTCGATCGAGGCGGTTGCCTTGGTTTCCACATCGTGGATCAGGTAACCGAAATTGTCGTTTAAACAGCTGAAAGTATGAATTTCGGCAGCCATGACATCTCCATCGCGCTCCGCCCCGTCAGACAAATATGGCGTTAACGTTGCGCAGGCAATGCAATATTCAGCGCGCGGCCCCCGCGTTGTGCATGTTACATTGCCGTCATGACCATCGACGTCGTGGACCTTCGCGAGTTTTATTCCCGTCGCCTCGGAATTGTGGCGCGGCAGATGATCAATCGCGGCATCAGGCAGCGCTGGCCGAATGCCGAGGGCCAGCGCGTGCTCGGCGTCGGCTATCCGACGCCCTATCTCGGCCTGTTCCGCGAGGACGCGGAGCGCTGCATCGCCTTCATGCCGGCGGCCCAGGGCGTGTTGAAATGGCCGACCGGACGACCGGCGCTGGCCACGCTGGTCGACGAGTTCTCACTGCCGCTCCCCGACGCTGCAGTGGATCGCATCCTGATGGTCCATGCGCTCGAGATGTCGGATGATCCGGCCGCGCTGTTGCGCGAGGTCTGGCGGGTGCTGTCGCCCTCGGGGCGCGTCATCGCGGTGATCCCGAACCGGCGTGGCGTGTGGACGCGCAGCGACAACACGCCGTTCGGCCACGGCCGACCCTATTCGCGCTCGCAGATCACGGACCTGCTGCGCCAGACCTGGTTCACGCCGACCGGCTGGGGCGAGGCGCTGTTCATGCCGCCCTATGCTGGCCGCTGGGTGCTGAAATCGGCGCAGATGTGGGAGCGTGCCGGTGCTGCGCTCTCGCTGCCCTTCGCAGGCGTCCACATCGTCGAAGCGACCAAACAGGTCTATCGCGCGATCCCCGCCACGCGTGAACGGGCGCGGCTGATTCCGTCGTTGAAGCCGGTGCTGGTGCCGTCCTCGACGACGGTGACGCGGACCTGAAAACAAATCGTCCCGGCGAAGCCGGGACGATTTAGCCGATGAAATCAGAGATTGGTGTGACTTACTCGCCGGAGGCGAGATCGTCACTGGTCGCGGCCGGAGCCGCCTCGCGCTCGGGGCGCGGGCCGTTATGCGGCCGGCGCCGGCGCCGCGGATAGCGCTCGCCACCGCCGCCATTGCCGCCTTCGAAGTTGCCAGGCGCGCCATTCGCCTGCGGTTGCGCGCCGGTGATGAAGGACGGCAGGCGATCGACGCTGCCGGCATCGGCGACGACAGGTTGCGGCTGGTTCTGCGGCGGCTGCGGCTGCTGATATTGCGGCTGCGGACGATGGTCGCGTTCGCGGTGCTCGCGGGGCTGCTGCTGATCGCGCTGATAGGGCTGCTGATTGTCGCGCGGCTGGTATTCGCGCTGCTGATCACGCTGGCCGTCGCGGTCGCGCATGAAGGGCTGCTGTTGCTGCGGCGGCTGCGGAACGAAGCCCGGCTCCTGGCCGAAATTCGAGAAATTCTCGCCGTCGTCCTCGTTGTCGTCGCTGCTCGTGCTGATGGGCTCGTCGCCGCGCGGCTGCTGGTTCTGGCGGAACTGTTCCTGGGCCGCCGCGATCAGGCGAAAATAATGCTCGGCGTGCTGGTAGTAGTTTTCGGCGGCGACCGGGTCGCCGGAGGAGCGCGCGTCACGCGCAAGCTGAAGATATTTTTCGGCGATGTGCGAGGCGGTGCCGCGGATCTTGATGTCGGGGCCGTTCGATTCGTAGACCCGGGTCATCGGGTTCTGGCCGCGCCGGTTATTATTGTTGTTATTGTTATTGTTGTTGCGGTTGCGCATCCGCTGCTTGTTCTGACCGTTTCTCATGTCCTGCCTTTAATTCCAGCCCTAAAGGTTGCACGCATTACTGATTGCAGAGAGTGACTTTGTGACAGCGGTTCACATGTCTCGCGCGCACCGCGCAAGAGCGGGTTGAACCCTGCCATGTTCGTCGACCGTCGCGTTCAACAAAGACGCGTTCCCCACCGCCAGCACTTATTGCCAGCGAACCCATTCATATCGCCTGCCGAAACAAGCCCTGCTTTGTTGCGTAAATCTTCAAGCGCAATATCAGGCTTTCGTTCACGTTGCGGTCGGTAAGCAGCGCAGCTTAACTGGCCATCGCGCTCAACAGGACCTGCGGCTTGGAACCTTAATCAGTAAAGCTCTCGTCCGAGAGCCCGGCTTTCGCCCGTAGGTCTACGGGGCCGGCACCGATGTGTTGACCGGAACGTAGTCGTTCCCACGGGATATTCCAAGAGGTTTTTTAGAGCCCAATCCGGCTTTTATGGGGGCATTTTTCGGGCGGAGACCGCCCTCGGAATGCCCGCCAGATCGGCCTTGGGCGGCCTGTCGATCGATAACGCGGCGGCTGCCATCAAGGTTTCAATGTCTCCGGCCTGGCCCTGTCCGGCCTCTACGATAAGGGCCCCGCCGGGGAGGAGCCGCTCGACCGCCTGCGGGATCAGGGCACGATAGGCGTCATAGCCGTCATTGCCGCCGTCGAGCGCCAGATGCGGATCGTGCTCGCGCACCTCGATGCTCAGCTTCGGAATTTCCCCTGCGGGAATATAGGGCGGGTTCGACACGATGAGATCGAACGGGCCGCGAAGTGCCGCCGCGTAGGAGCAGGCAACGAAGCCGGCGCGGTCGGCAAGGCCGAGGGCGGCGGCATTGCTCCGGGCGGTATGAAGCGCGGTGAGACTGAGATCGGTGCCGACGCCGAATGCATCGGGAATCTCGTGCAGCAGCGCGAGCAGGATTGCGCCGGATCCGGTGCCTATATCGGCGATGAGCGGGCGCCGTTCTGAGACCGCGCGTTCGCGAAAAATCTCGAGCGCCAGTTCGACCACAGTCTCGGTATCCGGCCGCGGCACCAGCGTCGCCTCGGACAGGCGGAACGGCAGGCCCCAGAACTCCCTGATACCGAGAATGCGGGCGACCGGCTCATGTGCGAGCCGTCGCTGCACATATGCTTCGAGCCGCGTGGCCTCTTCCGGCGCGAGGTGTCGGTCTGCCTGCGTGATCAGGCCGGTCAGATCGAGCCCCACCGCGGCGCCGACGAGCAGGCGTGCATCGAGAGATGGCTCCTCGATGCCGCCCGCTTGCAGTCGCGCCGTGAGCGCGCGCCGCGCACTCTCGACGCTGTGTCCGGAATCGAAGCCTGTCGCCAAGGGAGCCATCCTGCCTGGCATCGTGGATAGATCGGCGGCCTTGCTTGCGTCAACGGAAAGGAGCGCGTTTGATCGCAACCCGCAGCGAAGGAGGACATCCATGACGGCCTATGACGATCAGAACGTCTTCGCGAAGATCCTGCGCGGCGAGATTCCCTGCTTCGAGGTGTTCAGGGACGAGCGCAGCTTCGCTTTCCTGGACATCATGCCGCGCTCGCCCGGGCATACGCTGGTGATCCCGAGAGCGCCGGCGCGCGGCATTCTCGACATCGCGGATGGCGATCTCGCCGCGGTCGCCCGGACCGCCAAGCGGATCGCGCTCGCCGCCATGAAGGCGTTCGATGCGGACGGCATCATCCTGCAGCAGTTCAGCGAGCCGGCCAGCGGCCAGGTGGTGTTTCACCTGCACATGCACGTGATGCCGGTCAGGGCCGGCATCGAGCTCTTGCCGGCGCAGACGCGTAACGAAGACAAGGCCGTGCTCGCCGAGCACGCCAAGCGGATGATCGCGGCGCTTGGCGATTGATCAGACGCCGAGATAGCGCTGGAGCAGCTCCGGCTGGGCCTTGAGCTCCTGCGCCGGCCCTTCGTGCACGATATGGCCGTTGTTGATGATGTAGATCCGTGTCGCCAGGGCCAGCGTCGCCGCCAAATTCTGCTCGACCAGCACGATGGTCTGGCCCGCGGCGGCGAGTTCGCGGCAGGCCTTGACCAGATCGTGGACGATCACGGGTGCCAGTCCCTCGAACGGCTCGTCCAGCAGCACGATCTTGGGATCGCGCACCAGCGCCCGCGCGATCGCCAGCATCTGCTGTTCGCCGCCGGAGAGCTCGGTGCCGCGGTTGTTGCGGCGCTCCTTCAGCCGCGGGAACATCTCGTAGATGCGGCCGAGCGGCCAGCGCTTTGGCGCGGTGATGCCGGCGAGGAGGATGTTCTCCTCCACGGACAGGCTGCCGAAGATACGGCGTTCCTCGTGAACGAGCTGCATGCCCGCCTGGGCGATCTTGTGGCTCCTGCGGCCGGCGATGTCGATGCCGTCGAACTTCACGCTGCCGCTGCGCGGCGTCACCACGCCCATCAGGCTCTTCAGCGTCGTGCTCTTGCCGGCGCCATTGCGGCCGAGCAGCGCCACCACCTCGTGCTGTTCGACGTGCATGGCGACGTCGAACAGGATGTGGGAGTCCCCGTAATAGCTGTTCAGGCCGTTGACCTCGATCAGGCTCATGCGGCGATCTCTCCGTGCACGCCACCGAGATAGGCTTCCTGCACCGCGGCGTTGTTCTTGATTTCCTCCGGTGTGCCGGAGACCAGCACGCGGCCTTCCTGCAGCACCGTCACGCGTTCGACCAGCTCGAACAGCGAATCCATGTCGTGGTCGATGATGATCATGGTACGGCCGCGCGCGATCGATTTGAGCAGCTTGACGGTCTCGACCCGCTCGCGCGGGCTCATGCCGGCGAGCGGCTCGTCGAGCAACAGCAGGCGGGGCGAGGTGGCGAGCGCGAGCCCGATCTCCAGCCTGCGCTTCTCGCCATAGGCGAGCTCGGACACCGGCGTGTCGGCGCGGCGGGTCAGATTGACCAGCGCGAGCGTGTGCTCCACCTGCTCCGTCAGACCCTTGACACCGGAGAGCGAGCGGAACAGGTCGAGCCGGAATTTTCCGCGCAGCTCGGCGAGGGCGGCGATCGTCAGGTTCTGCCGCACCGTGAGACCCGTGAAGAGCTGGTTGACCTGATAGCTCTTGGTGAGGCCGAGCTGGCAGACGTCGGTGACCCTCAGTCCCGTGATGTCGCGCCCCTCGAACATGATCTGGCCCGAGGTCGGCGGGACCTCGCAGGTCAGCATCTTGAAGAAGGTCGACTTGCCGGCGCCGTTGGGGCCGATGATGCCGCGCAGCTCGCCCTGATCAACGCTGAAATCGATGTCGCTGTTGGCGACGAGGCCGCCATAACGTTTGGTGAGGCCGGTGGCCTTCAGGATAGGGCCGGAATAGACGGGATGCGCGACCTCCTTGGCCTGTAGTGGGGCAGGCGGGGCTTGCTGCGGCGTCTCGACTTCGGTCTCCTCCGTCTCCGCAGCCTTCTCGGCCCGCTTCCCGGAGACGAGGTGATAGAGATCGACGAAGCCGCCGATGATGCCACCACGCAGGAAGCAGACCAGCAGCACGAACACGACGCCGAGCACGAGCTTCCAGGCAGCTCCGAGGCCAAGCGCGGATTGCAGGAAATCCTGAAGGAACAGCCAGACGGTTGCGCCGACCAGCGGCCCGAACAGCGTGCCGCGGCCGCCGATGGCGGTCTGCATCACGAGCTGGCCTGACGTGTCGAAGGTGAAAGCATCGGGCGGCATGAAGGCCTGGAGCACACCGAGCAGGCCGCCGGCGAAGCCCGCATATGCCGCGGCGATCACGAAGGCGGTCAGCTTGTAGCCGTGGATGTTGTGGCCGACCGCGGTGGCGCGCAGCGGATTGTCCCTGATCGCGCTGAAGATGGCACCGACCGGCGAGCGGACGATCCGAAGCGCAATGATGACGCCGATGAAATAGCACAGCGCGATGAACTGATAGAGCGACCAGCCATTGGTGAAATGGATGCTGGTGAAGCCGAGATTGAAGCTCGGCGTCGGCACGCCCGGCAAACCGTTCTCGCCGCCGGTGAAATCCGAGAGCGGATTGAACTCGACGAAGAAGAACACCTCAGCGATCGCCACCGTGATCATGGCGAAATAGATGCCGGTGCGGCGGAGCGCGATCAGGCCGATCAGATAGCCGGTCGCAGCCGCCGCGATCATGCCGATGATCAGCGCGCCGAGCACGTTGCTGAAGCCGGCGCGGGTCAGCAGGTAGGCGGCGACGAAGCCGCCGGTGCCGTAGAAGGCGGACTGGCCGAACGACAAGAGGCCGGTGAAGCCGAACAGGATGTCGAAGCCGAGGCCGAACAGGCCCCAGACCAGGATCCGGTTCACAGTGTTCGGCGCAAAGCCGAGATGCGGCAGCACGAAGGGAGCCACGATCAGGCCGATGGCCGTCAGTGTCTCGATCAGGAACGGGCGTTGCTTGAGCATCAGCTGATCACTTATTCGCGGCCCTGGACGCCGAGCAGGCCATGCGGTCGTACCACGAGCACGAGCGTCATTGCCGCAAACAGCATCACATAGGCATAGCCGGGGTTGAACATGGAGGTGACGCTGATGATCTCGCCGGCGATCAGGCCGCCGAGGATCGCACCGGGGAACGAGCCGACGCCGCCGATCACCACGACGACGAAGGTCTGGACCAGGATGTCGTCACCGATGCCGGGGGTCAGCGACACCACCGGCGCGTTGACGATACCGGCAAAGCCGGCGGCCATCGCGCCGATGCCGAACACGACCATGAAGACGCGGTAGACGTTGATGCCGAGCGAATCGACCATCACCGAATCCTCGATACCGGCGCGCACGATCATGCCGAGCCGGGTCCGGTAGAGGATGATGAACAGCGCGCCGAGCGCAACGGCGACGATGCCGACGACGGCGAGGCGGTAGGTCGGATAAAACATGAAGCCGAGATTGGTGATGCCCTGGAACAGCGCCGGGGGCGGCACGATCTGCGACTGGCTCGAGAACAGCAGGCGCACGAGCTCGACGAAGCAGATGCCGAGCCCGAAGGTCACCAGCAGCTGATCCTCGTGCGGGCGATGATAGAAGTGGCGGATGATGACGCGTTCCATCACGACGCCGAGCAGCATCACGAACAGCGAGCCCGCGATGACCGCAAGGATGAACGATTCCGTGTACTGGTAGGTGACGAAGCCGGCATAGCCGCCGATCATGAACATCGCGCCATGCGCGAGGTTGAGCACGCCGAGGGTGCCGTAGATGATGGTCAGGCCGGAGCTGATCAGCGCAAGCAGGGCGCCGAGCGCAAGCCCGTTGAAAAGCTGCGAAACGAGATTGGGCCAACTGATCATGCGACAATCGCTGTTGTGACGCGAAGAGCGTCAAAAAAGATGACGCCGCAGGTCCAGAGTCAAGGCCTACGGCGTCACAGGGGTTAGCTTGGGCTCAGGTGTAGTCGCCGAGATGGCAGCCGAAGGCATCAGGCTTCTGCATCAGGCCTTCACCCGGGACGATCTCGACGACGTCGTACCAGTCTTCCTTGTTCTTCATGTCTTTCTGCTGCTTGCCCTTGACGATGATCACCGGGCGAATGCACTGGTGATCCTCGGGGCGGTAATGCACGTCTCCGACGAGGGAGGGGATCGTCTCGCCCTTCTCATAGGCCTTGATCACGTCGGGCGGATTGAAGCTGCCGGCCTGCTCGCACATGTGGGCCCAGTGCGCGAAGCTGACATAGGCGTTCTCGGCGCCCCATTCCGGCTTGTAGCCGTACTTCTTCTCGAAGGCCTCGTTGAACATCTTGGCCAGCGGGAACTTGTCCTCGATCGTCCACCAATAGTCGGTTGCGGCATAGACGCCCTGCATCAGGCCGCCGGTTTCGCGCGCGATGAAGGGCACCTGATAGGGGACGACCAGCTTCATCTTGTCGAGCACGCCGAACTGCTTGGCTTGCTGGGTCGACAGCACGGCGTCGTGGCCCCAGTTGACGTTGATGAGCACGTCGGCACCGGAGTTCGCGACGTTCAGCAGATACGAGGAATAGTCGGGAGCGCCGAGCGGCGCGACCTGGTTGGTCGCGGTGGTCCAGCCTGCGGTCGCGAGGAAGTCCTGCATCGACTTGGTCACGGTGTGACCGTAGGTGTAATCAGGCGTCAGATAGGCCGCCTTCTTGCCCTTGCCGAACTCCTTGACCATGACAGGGCCGATCGCTGCCGCTGCGGTCTGGCCGAAGAAGTTCTGGCGGAAGCCGTAGCGAACGCAGTCCTTGCCGGTGGTGTCGTTCGATCCCGAGATGCCGCACACGAACAGCACATGCTCGCGCTGGGCCAGCTTGTTCAGCGCGACCGCAACGGCGGATGACGTGCCGCCGGTGATCATGATGGCCTTGTTCTCGCTGATGAAACGCTGCTGCGCCTGCACCGCTTCGTTCGGCTTGGCCGCGGAATCCGCGACGCCGAACTTCAATTCCTTGCCGAGCACGCCCTTGCTGGTCTTGGGCGAGATCTTCTTGATCAGCTCGTGGCCCTGGTTGATGTGCTCGATCGCGAGCTGGTAGCCCTTGAGCTCGTCCTCACCCTGCACCGCGTAGGTGCCGGTGCGCGGCACGGAGATGCCGATAAAGGCGGTAGAACCCGAAACGCCCGCGGGATAGGTGCCGATCGCGGGCTTGTCCTCGGCAAAGGCTGGCATGGCGGGCAGCATCGAGCCGCCGATGAGACCTGCCGTGGTCTGCAGCAGGCCACGGCGCGAAAGGCCGCGGCGGATGAGATCGTCAGTCATGGTCGTTTCCTCCGAACGTCGTTCTTGTTTGTAGACAAAACACGACTTGTCCGGCGGCAGCCGGCCTCAAGGCCTGCCCGCGCCGGGCACGTCACATCCGCGTGTAGCTCTTGGACATTAGCATTGCTTGTGAAGGCCTTCTGTCAATTTCGTCTTTGGTCGAACAACGGAAATTATCACGTGAAAACATATCGAAGGGCGATATACATTAGTCTTTGTGAGTACGAGCTGACGGGTTCGGCGAGAGAGATGGCGCGGCGGACGACAGCGGCAGGTAGCCGGAAGCGACAATCCTGGCCGCAGGAGGCGGACCGGCAGGAGGCTGCGCGGCCGGCGGGGGAGGGCGGCGAACAACGTCCGGCGCCGCAGTCCGGCGAGACCTCCCGCACGCCCGAGCCGCGCAACCGCCCGGCCGGCGAACGGGGGCCGGCGGTCGGCACCGGTCAGGCCAAGCGTGCGCCGGTGCCGATGAAGCGACTGAGCGTGCGTGCCCAGAATGTCCTGAAGGAGCTTGCGGTGGAGCTCACCGGCGAGCAGCCGCCAAAGGGCCATTGGTCGCCGTCGCGCGATCTGCTGCGTGCGCTGACGGCCGAGCGCCTTGCGACCGCGCGCAATTGCGGGCCCCATACGATGCGGGAGATCGTCGACTGGGCGCAGGGCTCCGGCGTGACCATCAAGCCGGTGCTTCCGTCCGGCGGCTCATTGTCGCAGATGTGGGCGGAGTTGATCGCCAACGCATCGGCCGGTGCGCTGACCAGTGCGGAGATCGCCGGTGCGCTCCAGCGCTCGATCCGACGGAAGAGCGTCCGCATCCCGATCGCGTTTCAGGTCATCCTGGTGAAAATCCTGCTGTCCGGCTTCGAATAGGCCGCTCGCGAGAGCCCCCGATATGTGTGCATCCGCACCAGCCGTCGTTGGTTCGGTCCTGTCTTCCTTGCTAGTCTTGGCTGCGTGCGCTCGATCGGCGGGCGCGAGGTCGAAGGCAGGGAATGGCTGACCCAAAGCGGAAGGCAGCACGCGCGGCGTCCACCGCGCCCTCAAAGGGCCGCGCGATGCGCGACGCCGACTATGCCGCGCTGGCCCAATTTCGCTATCAGCTCCGCACCTTCCTGGCCTTCAGCGAGACCGCGGCGCAAAACGCCGGTTTGACGCCGCAGCAGCATCAGGCGCTGCTGGCGATCAAGGGGTTGACCGACACCGGCGGCGTGAGCGTCGGCGCCATCGCGCGCTTCCTCCTGATCCGGCACCACACCGCCGTGGAACTGGTGGATCGCATGGCGAAGCTGAAGCTGATCGGCCGGGAAACCGATCCGGAAGACGCACGGCGCGTGCTGGTCAAGCTGACGGCGAGGGGCGAGCAGAAGCTGCGCTCGCTGTCGCGCATCCATCTGGACGAATTGGGTGCGGCCGCGCCCGCATTGGCCAAGATCCTGCGATCGTTCAAGGCCAAGACGCGCTGAGGCACGGGCTCAGGCTGCCGCGCCCTGCGCGGCGAGCTGCGCCGCCTGGTGCTCGGTGGTCAGTGCATCGGTCAATTCGCCGAGCGCTTCGCCGGCGATCACCTGCGGCAGCTTGTAGAGCGTCAGGTTGATGCGGTGATCGGTGACGCGGCCTTGCGGGAAATTATAGGTGCGGATGCGCTCGCTGCGGTCGCCGGAGCCGACCTTCTCCTTGCGTTCGGCCGAGCGTGCGGCGTCGACGCGCTGCCGCTCGGCATCATAGATGCGCGAGCGCAGGATGTTCATGGCGGAGGCGCGGTTCTTATGCTGAGAGCGGCTGTCCTGCATCATCACCACGATGCCGGTCGGGATGTGGGTGATGCGGATTGCCGATTCCGTCTTGTTGACGTGCTGGCCGCCCGCGCCCTGCGCGCGCATGGTCTCGATGCGCAGATCGTCGTTCTTGATCTCGACGTCGACATCCTCGACCTCGGGTAGCACGGCAACCGTGGCGGCCGAGGTGTGGATGCGTCCCTGCGTTTCGGTGTCAGGCACGCGCTGCACCCGGTGCACGCCGGATTCGAACTTCAGCTTCGAGAACGCGCCGCGGCCCTGCACCTCCGCGATGATTTCCTTGAAGCCGCCGACCGTGCCCTCGCTCGCCGAGATCACCTCGACCTTCCAGCCCTGCAAGCTCGCGAAGCGCTCATACATCCGGAACAGATCGCCGGCGAACAGCGAAGCCTCGTCGCCGCCGGTGCCGGCGCGGATTTCCAGCACGACGTTACGGTCGTCCATGGCGTCCTTGGGCAGCAGCGCCACGCGAATCTTCTGGACGAGATCCTCGATCTTGGGATTGAGCTCGTCGCGTTCGGCTTCCGCCATGCTGCGAATCTCGGGATCGGTGGCGGCATCAGCGATCAGCGCTTCTGTGTCGGCGAGTTCCTTGACGGCTGACCGGTAAGTCTTCACCGCCTCGATCAGCGGGTTGATCTCGGCGAGCTCGCGCGTGACCTGCACATAGCGCTCGGAGGAGAGCTGGCCCAGCGATTCGGCCTCGAGCGAGGCGTGATGCGCGAGCAGGACGTCCAGTTTGGCTTCGGGGAGTGACGACATCGGTTGGGTCTCAAAAAGCGGAGGGAGGCGAGGCGGCGATAACGAGCGGCAGGCCCGCTACAACGCCAGGCCCTCGGCCTCGGCAAATTCCGTCAGCTTCTGCCGGATCGAGATGCTGCCGGTCGGCGCATCCAGGAGCGGGCCGAGCATCGCTGCGGCCTTCTTGACGTCGAGGTCGATCACCATCGCCTTGACCGGGCCGAGTGCGGTCGCAGACAGCGACAGCGAGCGGTAGCCCATCGCGAGCAGCGCGAGCGCACCGATCGGCTTCGAGGCCATCTCGCCGCAGAGCGAGAGCGATTTCTGGGCTGCCTGGGACTTGCGCGCAATGTCGCGCAACGCGCGCAGGATCGGCGTCGACATGGTGTCGAAGCGCTCGGAAACCTTGGCATTGCCGCGATCGACCGCGAACAGGAACTGGAACAGATCGTTGGAGCCGACCGAGATGAAGTCGACCTTCTTCAGGAGTTCGTCCATCTGATAGAGCAGCGCCGGCACCTCGACCATGGTGCCGATGTCGATGCGCTCCGGCAGCGTGTGGCCGTGCTGGCGCAGATAAGTCAGCTCGCGCTCGACCAGCGCCTTGGCCGAATCGAACTCGGCGACTTCCGAGATCATCGGGAACATGATGCGTAGCGCGCGGCCGCCGCCGGCACGGAGCAGCGCGCGGATCTGGCCGCGCAGCAGGCCCGGACGGTCGAGCCCGAGCCGGATCGCGCGCCAGCCGAGCGCGGGATTTTCCTCGATCACCGTCTCCATATAAGGGAGTGCCTTGTCGCCGCCGATGTCGAGGGTGCGGAAGGTGACGGGCTTCTGGCCCGCGGCATCCAGCACGGCGCGGTAGAGCGCGAGCTGGTCGCTGGTGCGCGGCAGGCTCTGGCCGACCATGAATTGCAGCTCGGTGCGGAACAGGCCGATGCCGGCGCTGCCGGTGTCGTCGATATGGGGCAGGTCGATGGCGAGGCCTGCATTGATCAGCAGCTCGACCTTCTCGCCGTCCCTGGTGACGCAGGGACGTTCGCGCAGCGCGAGATATTGCGCCTGGCGGCGGGCGCGGAAACGAACCCGCTCGGCATAGGCCGCTTCGATTTCCTGCGACGGACGCACATAGATCGCGCCCGAGGTGCCGTCGACAATGATGGCGTCGCCGGGGTCGGCAATGCCGGGAGCATTCGGCACTTCGCCGACGGCGGGAATGCCCAGCGCGCGCGCCACGATCGAGACGTGGGAGTTGGCCGTGCCTTCCTCCAGCACGATGCCGCGCAGGCGCTTGCGGTCATAGTCGAGCAGCGCCGCTGGTCCCATCGCACGCGCGATGACGATGGCATTGTCGGGCATCTGCTCGCGCGACGGCGCATGGTCCTGACCGACCAGCTGCCGCATCAGACGGTAGCCGAGATCCTCGAGATCGTGCAGCCGGTCGCGCAAGTAAGGATCGGTGACGCGCAGCATGCGGGCGCGGGTGTCGGACTGGACACGCTCGACGGCGGCTTCCGCGGTGAGGCCGGTGGCAACCGCCTCGTGCAGCTTGTGCGACCAGCCCTGATCGTTGGCGAACATGCGGTAGGCTTCGAGCACGTCGCGATGTTCGCCGCCCTCGGCGACGTCGCCACGCTCCAGCATGCGGTCGAGATCCGAGCGAAGCTTGGCGAGCGCGGTGTCCAGCCGCTTGATTTCCTTCGGCAGGTCCTCGGCGATGTAGTCCTTGATGACCACGCGCGGCTCGTGCAGCACCACGTGGCCGAGCGCGATGCCTTCCGAGAGAATGGCGCCGGCCTTCTGCGTCGAATGGCGCGCGGCAGGCTCGGCGCCCGGCTGGGCGAGTGCGGACAGTTCGCCGGAGGCGATCAACTCCGCCAGCACCATGGCGGTGGTTTGCAGCGCCTCGAGTTCTTCCTCGACATAGGTGCGCTTGGCGCGGTTCTGCACAACCAGGACGCCGAGCGTGTTGCCGGCGCGCAGGATCGGCACGCCGAGGAAGGAGTGATAGATCTCTTCACCCGTTTCCGGGCGGAACGAGAAGGCCGGGTGGCTTTGCGCGTCGTTCAAATTGAGCGGTGTCGCCTCGCTGGCAACGAGGCCGACCAGGCCCTCATGGGCGCTCAGCACGGTATGGTGCACCGCTTCGCGGTTGAGGCCTTCGGTGGCGTAGAGCTCGAGGGTGTTGTCGATGCGCAGCACATAGACCGAGCACACCTCGGCCACCATGTTGGCGGCGATCAGCACCACGATCTTGTCCAGCCGCTCCTGGGCCGAGACTTGCTCCGCCATGGTTTCGCGGAGCCGTCTCAACAAGACGCGGGGACCTCCCGACGCGCTCCGCATGAACCGTCAATCTCCTCCGTCTGCCTGCCCGGCGATATTGGCCGGCGGCTGGCCTAAAATTCCAGAAAAACAATCAATTTGTTTGTCCGGCGCAGGCGCAAACCACAGCTTGCGCCGAATCAGCGCCGCCTGAACTGGAATACAGTCTGCGGCAGCCCACCCTGTTCGCCGTATAGCGAATTGAGGCTTGTTTTGCCAAGCAAAACGCCTGCCAAACGCGAAGGTGTGTACACCTTCGCGTTTGCTGCGACCGCTAAGAGAAAATTAGCCTAAGCTTGGTCGAGGCCGTAGAGCGTGTGCAGTGTGCGCACCGCAAGCTCGGTATAGGCTGTGTCGATCAAGACCGAGAACTTGATCTCGGAGGTTGTAATGGCCCGGATGTTGATATTCCGTCCGGCGAGGGCCGAAAAGGCCTGGGCGGCGACGCCGGCATGGCTGCGCATGCCGCTGCCGATCACCGAAATCTTGGCGACGTCGGTCGCGGTATCAAGCCTGAGATAGCCGATCTTGGCCTTGGCGGCGGTAATCGTGTCCTTGGCCCTGACGTAGTCGGCGGCCGGCACCGTGAAGGTCAGGTCGGTGGTCTTTCCGTCTTCAGACACGTTCTGGACGATCATGTCGACGTTGATATTGGCATCCGCGAGCGGGCCGAAGATCGACGCCGCGACGCCGGGCTTGTCCTCGATCTGGCGCACAGAGATCTGGGCCTCGTCCTTCGAAAAGGCGATGCCGGTGACGACGTGATTTTCCATGATCTCCTCCTCGCCGCAGATCAGCGTGCCGGGCGGCTGGTTGGCATGCGGGTCGATATCCTCGGGCTTATCGAAGCTCGAGCGGACGAAGATCGGCATGTTGTGGACCATGCCGAGTTCCACCGAGCGCACCTGGAGCACTTTCGCGCCCTGGGAGGCCAGTTCCAGCATGTCTTCGAACGCGATCTTGTCGAGCCTCTTGGCCTTCGGCACGATTCGCGGGTCGGTGGTGTAGACGCCGTCGACGTCGGTGTAGATGTCGCAGCGGTCGGCCTTGACGGCGGCCGCGATCGCCACGGCCGAGGTGTCGGAGCCGCCGCGGCCGAGCGTCGTGATGCGGTTGGTCCTGGGGTCGATTCCCTGGAAGCCGGCGATGACGGCGACTTCCTTGCGATCCTTGAAGCGGGAGATGATCTCGCTGCCGTCGATGTCCTCGATCCGGGCCGAGGCATGGGCGTCGCTGGTCTTGATCGGGATCTGCCAGCCCTGCCACGACCGGGCCTGGATACCCATGCCCTGGAGCACGATGGCCAGCAGGCCTGATGTCACCTGTTCGCCTGAGGCGACGACGGCGTCGTATTCGCGCGCGTCGTGCATCGGCGAGGCCTCGGTGCACCAGGCCACCAGTTCGTTGGTCTTGCCCGACATCGCCGAGACGACCACGGCCACTTCATGGCCGGCATCGACCTCACGCTTCACATGGCGTGCGACGTTGCGGATGCGTTCGATGTTGGCGACGGACGTGCCGCCGAATTTCATCACGAGGCGGCTCATGACGACGCGTGCATTCCCTCTTGAGGATCAGTATGGTGACCCGCGCCGGACGAATGCCCTGGGGGATACCGACCGCGCGTATACAGAGGGGCGAGGCCGGGGGCAAGCAGGTTCCTCAAGTGCGTTCTTGGGGCCAATCCGGGCAATGGGTTATCAGAGGCTATGGCGCGTTATATTGACGAAATCCTGCAGCCCGGCGAGCGGGTGCTGTATTCGACCAATGCGCACTGGATCTTCTACTTCCCGGCCATTCTGGCCTGGATCGTGGCCCTGGGCTTCCTGCTGGCGTCTCGCATGACGACGGTCGATGGGCTCGTCGTTTTGTGCCTCGTCGCGGCGGGCGTGTCGGCTCTGGCGGCCCTGTTCTGGACAGTGAAGGGCTGGTTCCATCGCTTCACGACCGAGACTGACGTGACCAACCTCAGGGTTGTGCATAAGACCGGGTTCATCAAGCGCCGCACCTTTGAAATGGCGTTGGACAAGGTCGAAAGTGTCGACGTCAACCAGTCGATTCTTGGACGAATTCTCAACTACGGCGACGTGACCATCAACGGCGTCGGCGAAGGTCGCGAAACCATCCGGACGATCGCCTCGCCGCTCGCCTTCCGTAGTTCGATCACCACGCGGTAGGACCGCGCTGACCCATGAGCATGCAGCAAGATACTTCCGCCACAACCACCCCGCCGGGCTCGACCGTCGATGCCGCCGAGATCGCGAAATTCTCGAAGCTCTCGGCGGAGTGGTGGGACCCCAAGGGCAAGATGGCCCCGCTGCACCGGATCAACCCGCTGCGGCTCGGCTACATCCGCGATGCCGCCTGCCGCAAGTTCGAGCGCAATGTGCGCAGCCTCAACTGCCTCGGCGGCCTGCGCGTGCTCGACATCGGCTGCGGTGCCGGCCTGTTGTGCGAGCCGCTGTCGCGGCTGGGCGCCCAGGTCATTGGGGTCGATCCCTCCGTCAGCAACATCGCCGCCGCAAAGCTCCACGCCGACAAGAGCCATCTGTCGATCGACTATCGCTGCACCACGGTGGAGGAGATCGACCCGCGCGAGCGCTTCGACATCGTGCTGGCGATGGAGGTTGTCGAGCACGTCGTCGACGTCGGCGTCTTCCTGAAGCGCTGCGCCTCGATGCTGAAGCCGAACGGCCTGATGGTGGTTTCGACGCTGAATCGCAACTGGAAGAGCTTTGCGCTCGCCATCGTCGGCGCCGAATACGTCCTGCGCTGGTTGCCGCGCGGCACCCACGAATGGAACAAGTTCGTCACCCCCGACGAACTGACCAAGCACCTCCTCGACAACCGTCTCGTCATCACCGAGCAGACCGGCGTCGTCTACTCTCCCTTCGCCGACAAATGGACGCTCTCGTCGGACATGGACGTGAACTACATGGTGGTGGCGGAGGGGATGGTGTGAGGGCGGACTGCCTTCATGCATTTGGTGTCGTCCTGGCGAACGCCAGGACCCATTGCCCCAGAAAGAAGTTGTGGCGCAGAGCTCGTAACCACGGATCTTCGCCAAATCACTCTTTGGGGTAATGGGTCCTGGATCTGCGCTTCGCTTGTCCAGGACGACGGTGTGCTTGTTGCGAGAGCATCGCTCCCATGACGCCCGTGTGGTTGACCGCGTGAGCTGCAGCTTGCAGGTTGGCCCAACACTTTCTGATTAGCCCTCCCCATGTTCACCGTCACCAGCCTCTGGATTCCCTTCACCGTCATTGCTGCGCTCGGCCAGGTCGCGCGCAATGCGATGCAGCGGTCGCTCACGAAGCCGCTGGGGACCTGGGGCGCGACCAATATCCGCTTCCTGTTCGGCTTCCCGTTCTCGCTGCTGTTCTTGGGCGCCGTGCTGGTCACGACCGGCGATCATCTCGGCATGCCGCCATCCGTGTTCTGGCCGTGGCTGCTGCTGGGCGCGCTCAGCCAGATCGTCGCCACCGGCCTGATGCTGCTGGCGATGAACGACCGCTCCTTCGTGGTGACGACCGCCTACCTCAAGACCGAGGCGATCCAGACCGCGATCTTCGGCTTCGTCTTCCTCGGCGATCATCTGACCTGGATGAAAGTGCTGGCGATCGTGATCGCGACCGTCGGCGTTGTCATCACCGCGCTGCGACCGGGCGGCGAGAAGAGCTTTGCGGAGTTGAAGCCGACCATCACCGGCCTCGTCGCGGCCGCGGCGTTCGCCCTGTCTGCGGTTGGTTTTCGCGGCGCGATCATCAACGTGACAGGCGTCTCCTTCGTGACCGCGGCCTCGTTCACGCTGGTGCTCGGCCTGTTCGTGCAGACGCTGATCCTGACGGTCTATCTGCTCTGGCGCGCGCCAAAGGTGCTTCAGTCGATCCTGGGGCTGTGGAAGCCGTCGCTGCTCGCCGGCTTCATGGGCGCCTTCGCCTCGCAATTCTGGTTTCTGGCGTTCGCGCTGACGGCCGCCGCCAATGTCCGCACGCTCGCGCTGATCGAGGTGCTGTTCGCGCAGGCGGTGGCGTATTACTCGTTCAAGCAGCCGATCGCGCCGCGCGAGCTCGCAGGCATCGCACTGATCATCATCGGTGTGGCGGTGCTGGTGGGGACCTAGTTCCGGTCTTCCGGCAGTGTCGGCAGCGGCGACACCTCGATGCCTTCGTCAATCAGCGACTTCGCTTCGTCCGGCGAGGCCTCGCCGTAGATCGGACGGTGCTCCTTGTCGCCGTAATGCATCGCGCGGGCTTCGTTGGCGAAGCGTTCGCCGACATTGTCGGCGTTCTTGACGATGTGATCGCGCAGTTCTTTCAGCTTGGCGCGCAGCTCTTTCTCCTGCGCCATCATGAGCGAGGTCGACTCGGGCGGCGCAGCCTCGGGCGCGGCGGCCGTCGCCGGCTCCGGTGGTGGCGTCGCACGGCCGCGGCCCTTCTTGCCGACGATGCGCGGCGCCATGATTGCCTTGTCGACCTTGGCCGAGCCGCAGATCGGGCAATTCACGAGCTTGCGCTTCACCTGCGAATCATAGGCCGCCGAGCTCTGGAACCAGCTCTCGAACTCATGCTTGCGGTCGCAATGGAGCGCGTAGCGGATCATGCGGATCCCCGCACCAGGTGCAGATGATCCGGCCCGGCCTTGGGATCGGAGACGCCGAAGCGGCGGCCGTGCTGGAGCGAAGGGATCGCGCGGCGCGCGGTCTCGACCTTGGCCGGATCGATCTTGGCCATAATGATGCCGGGCTCGACATCGCCCTCGGCGAGGATCTCGCCCCAGGGATCGATGATCAGCGAATGACCATAGGTCTCGCGCTTGTTCTCGTGGGTGCCTGCCTGGGCTGCTGCGAAGATGAAGCAGCCGGTCTCGATCGCGCGCGAGCGCAGCAGGATGTGCCAATGCGCCTCACCGGTCTTGCGGGTGAAGGCGGAGGGCACCGTGATGAAGGAGGCGCCACTTTCAGCGAGCGCGCGGTAGAGCGCGGGAAAGCGAACGTCGTAGCAGATCGTCAGGCCCACGCGGCCCCAGGGCAGGTCGGAGATCACGGCGGTCTCGCCCGGCTGGTAATTGGCGGATTCCCGATAGCTCTCGCCGTCCGGCAGCTCGATGTCGAACATGTGGATCTTGTCGTAGCTCGCGAGCACCTGGCCCTCGGGCCCGATCAGGAAGGAGCGGTTGACCGCCTTCTCCGGCGAAAAGCGCAGCGCCAGCGAGCCGACATGGATGTGGATCTTCAACTCGGCGGCGAGGGCGCGATACGCCTTCAGCGAGGCGTCGTCCTCTTCGGTCTGGAGATGCTCGAACAGCGCCTTGCGGTTCAGCTGCATCATGTTGCTGACTTCGGGCGTCTGCACGTAGTCGGCGCCATTGGCTGCGGCCTGCCGGATCAGCCTGGTGGCCTGCGCGAGGCTCGGCTCGGGCAGCAGGCCGGTGCGCATCTGCACCATGGCGGCGGTGAACGTCTTGTTCTCGCTCATGACGCGGCCTTGATGTTTTCGAGCAGGCCGTCGAGCTTACCCTCGCGGTCGAGCGCGTAGAGATCGTCACAGCCACCGATATGGGTTCCGCCGATCCAGATCTGCGGGAAGGTCGAGCCCTCGCCGGCGCGGTCGTACATTTCCTCGCGCCAGGACGGGTTCTTGGCGACGTCGAATTCCGTGAAGGTCGCCTTCTTGCGGGTCAGAAGCGACCTGGCAGCGGAACAATAGCCGCACCCCGGCCTGGTATAGATCTCGACAGCAGCGGTCATGGCGTCCAGCGCTCTCAGTCATGAATTTGTTGAATTATATGGGAGTTTACCTGATTTCGACAACCCGGGCGAAGACCAGTACATCGACCTGGGCCGCCTTGGCGCGCAGCAGAGCGCGCGCGCAGGCATCCAGTGTCGCACCTGACGTCAGGACGTCATCGACCAGGATGATGCGCCGGCCCTGGACCTCGGCCTGACGGTCGGGGGATACCTGGAATGCGCCCTGTACATTGGTGGCGCGCTGCGACCGCGACAGGCCGATCTGCTGCTCGGTGGCGCGCACCCGGCGCAGCACCTCGCCGCGCACCTTGACGCCGCTTTGCCGTGCGATGATCTGCGCCAGCGCGCCTGACTGGTTGTAGCGACGGCGCCAGGCCCGGCGCCAATGCAGGGGCACCGGCACCAGCATGTCGGCGCCCGCGAGCAATTCGCTGCCGGCGCGCGCCATCCAGCGGCCCATGGCGGGCGCCAGATCGGTGCGGTCCTGGTATTTCAGCGCATGCACCAGCGTGCGTGCGACGTCGTCATAGCGGACCGCCGCGCGCGCCCGCTGATAGGCCGGCGGGCTCGCGATCGCCTCCATCGACAGCATGTCGGGGCCGGGGTCATAGACGAAGGGAATGCCGAGCCGCGGACAATAGGGCCGTTCGATGAACGACAGCCGCGACCAGCACGCCGCGCACACGCCCTCGCCATCGACGGGCTCGCGGCAGGACACACACAGCGTCGGCAGCGCAATGTCGAGCGCGAGCCTTGCCACGCGCGTCGCGACATGGCGCCCGGCCGTCCACGCGGCACGAAAGGGTGCGGCGATGGAACGGGTGCGGGCGGCGTCGGCCTCCATGAGGGCAGGCTAGCGCCGCACGCACCGGATTGCCAGAACCGTCACGATCGGCGTAACCAGCGGCATGGCTCAGAACCCGCAAACCCCGCCCGCTCTGTTTGATCGCGCCTTGCTGCATGCGCGGCAGCGGCGTGCGCAGGCGCAGGGTGCCGTGAGCTTCCTGCTCGACCGGGTCGCCGAGGATATGTCCGATCGGTTGGCCGCGGTGATGCGCGAGTTTCATGCGCCGGCCGATCTCTGGACGCCGGGCGAGGGGCTCGCGGGGCTGCGCGCGCGGTTGCCTTCGATCCAGCGGATCGCGCTCGATGCAGCGGGTGCGGAGACATTGCCCTTCGCGCCGGAAAGTCTCGATCTCGTCGTCTCGGCGTTGGCGCTGCAATTCGTCAACGATCTGCCCGGCGTGCTTGCGCAAATCCGTCGTGCGCTGAAGCCAGATGGCTTGCTGCTCGCCGCGATGATCGGTGGCGATAGTCTCACGGAGCTTCGGCAGGCTTTTGCCGCGGCGGAAGCCGAATGCGAAGGCGGCGTGTCGCCGCGCGTGGCGCCGTTCGCCGATCTCAGGGACGTCGGCGCGTTGTTGCAGCGGGCGGGCTTTGCGCTTCCGGTCACCGACGTCGATCGCGTCGTGGTGCGCTATGCCAACGCGTTCGCGCTGATGCAGGATCTTCGCCGCATGGGCGCGGCCAATGTGCTGATCGAGCGGCGGCGCGCGCCAAGCCGCCGCGCGACGCTGTTGCGGATGGCCGAAATCTATGCCGGGCGTTTTGCCGATGCCGACGGCCGCATCCGTGCGACCTTTGACATCATCTGGCTGTCAGGCTGGGCTCCGCATGCGAGCCAGCAGCAGCCGCTGAAGCCGGGTTCGGCGAAGGCGAGCCTCGCGGAAGCGGTGAAGAAGGCGGGGAAAGAGTGATCCTCATCAGGGATGAGGTCCGAACTCACATCAGCAAATCGATCAAATGCGGGATCAGCGGAATGTCCGCCGGCGGCATCGGATAGTCGCGCAACTTGTTGGCGCGAACCCAGGCCAGCGTCTGGCCTTCGCGAGCTTCGACGATCCCTTCCCAGCGCCGGCAGATGTAGAGCGGCATCAACAGATGAAACGTCTCGTAGCCGTAGCTTGCAAAGGTCAGCGGCGCGAGGCACGGCTCGGCGACGGTGATGCCGAGTTCCTCGTTGAGCTCGCGGATCAGGCTCTGCTCCGGCCGCTCGCCAGGCTCACACTTGCCGCCGGGAAATTCCCAGAGGCCGGCGAGCGTCTTGCCCTCGGGGCGCTGCGCGATCAGGACGCGCTTGTCGGCGTCGACGAGCGCGCACGCGACCACCAGTGTCAGCTTGAGATCGGCCATGCGTGATTGTCGCTCGCTGAAGGTCGTCCGTAACGGTTTGTTAACCCCGACAGGGGCCGCGTTTCTAGCATCGCCATAAGTCATACTTAATCGACGGCGCCTAGGGTGGGAACTCTGAAAACCATCCCGGGCTCTCGCCATGCGCGCCGCGTTTCGCACTCTCATTCGCAGGTTCGTCCGCGACAAGCGCGGCAATATCGCTGTGATATTCACGCTTGCCTGCGTTCCGCTGATCACCGCGGTCGGTTGCGCCGTCGACTACTCGCGTGCGACCCAGATCCGGTCGAAGCTGCAGGCTGCGGCCGATGCGGCCAGCGTCGGTGCGATCGCAAAGGCCTCGCCGGCCTTCCTGGCGGCGGGCTCGATGACGTCGGACGGCACGATTCCCGCCGGCGTGACCGACGCCCAGAACATCTTCGATGCCAACCGCGCCAATCTGACCGGCTACACGCTCAACAGCGTGACGCCGACCGTGGCCAAGAGCGGCTCGACCGTCACCTCGACGGTCGCGTTCAGTGCCAATATCAACACCATGTTCCTCGGCCTGATCGGCAAGGCCACGCTCACCGTGACCGGCACGTCGACCTCGACGGCCAACATGCCGCTCTATGTCGATTTCTATCTCCTGCTGGACAACTCGCCGTCGATGGGGGTCGCGGCGACGCCGACCGACGTCAGCAAGATGGTGAGCAACACGCCCGACAAATGCGCCTTCGCCTGCCACGACTACAATGATCCGAACAACTATTACAACCTCGCCAAGACGCTCGGTGTGACGACGCGGATCGACGTGCTGCGCAGCGCGACTCAATCGCTGATGGATACGGCCGGCGCCACCGAAACCTATTCGAACCAGTTCCGCATGGCGATCTATGATTTCGGCGCATCGTCGAAGACCATCGGCCTGCGTGCATTGTTCTCGCTGTCCTCGAGCCTGTCGAGCGCCAAGACCGCGGCAGGCTTGATCGATTTGATGGGCGTCTACGGCAACAACGATGCCTACACCGCCGACAAGGATACCCAGTTCAGCACGGTGTTTCCGGCGATCAACACGGCGATCTCGTCGCCGGGCGCGGGCACGTCGGCCGCGCCGCTGAAATATCTGTTCTTCGTCTCCGACGGTGTTGCCGATGAAAGCAACGCCGCTTGCCTCAAGACGATGTACAACAAGACGTTCGGCAACATCTCGCCGCGTTGCCAGTCGCCGCTCAATCCCGCGCTCTGCGATACGTTGAAGGGCCGCGGCGTCAAGATCGCGGTGCTCTACACCACCTATCTGCAGCTGCCGACCAACACCTGGTACATGGGTTGGATCGACCCGTTCAACAAAGGGCCCTACGGACCGTCGCCGAACAGCGAGATCGCCCAGAACATGCAGAGCTGCGCCTCGCCCGGGCTCTATTTTGAAGTGAGCCCGACGCAAGGCATCTCGGATGCGATGAACGCACTGTTCAAGAAAGCGGTCGCCGACGCGCGGATCGCGGGGTGAGCGCTACGACCGGTAATCCCCGTTGATCGCCACATATTCCTTGGTGAGGTCGCAGGTCAGCACACGGTCGCGGCCCTTGCCGAGGCCGAGCGAGACCTTGATCGCGATCTCCGGCGCCTTCATTGCTTCCGACACCTGGGTCTCGTCATAGGACGGATCACGCGCGCCGCTCTTGGCGACGCGGATGCCGTTGAAGGAAATCGAGAGCTTGTCGCGGTCGGCCGGCTCGCCGGCCTTGCCGACCGCCATCACCACGCGGCCCCAATTGGCGTCTTCGCCCGCGATCGCGGTCTTCACCAGCGGCGAGTTGGCGATCGACATCGCGATCTTGCGCGCGGAGGCTTTGGTCTTGGCGCCCTCGACGGTGATCTCGACCAGCTTGCGCGCGCCTTCGCCGTCTCGGGCGACCTGCTCGGAGAGATTGGCGAGGATCAGGTTGAACGCTTTCACGAAGGCCTTCAGACGCGGGTCGCTGGCGCGGCTGATTTTTGGCGCGCCATGCACGGCGGCGGCACCGGTCGCGAACGCCAGCAGCGTGTCTGAAGTCGAGGTGTCGCCGTCGATCGTCACCGCGTTGAATGTATCCTCGACGCCTGCCTTGAGCAGTGCCTGGAGCGCGGCGGGCGCGATCGGAGCGTCCGTGAAGATGAAGGACAGCATCGTCGCCATGTCGGGCGCGATCATGCCGGCACCCTTGGCCATGCCGTTGATGGTGACCTTGGCCTTGCCGAGCTTCACGGTCGCGGTCGCGACCTTGGGGAAGGTGTCGGTGGTCATGATCGCCTTGGCGGCGGCGAGGTAGTCGCCGGACTCGGCGGTCTCGGCAAGACGTCCCAGCACGCCGTCGAACTTGCTCGCGTCCAGCGGCTCGCCGATCACGCCGGTCGAGGCCAGGAAGATCTCGCTCTCGCTGCAGCCGACGGCCTTCGCCGCGATCTTCGCGGTCATCGCGGTCGAACTGCGGCCGGTCTTGCCGGTGAAGGCATTGGCATTGCCGGAATTGACCACGAGGGCGCGGGCCTTGCCGCCCTTCAGTTTTGCGCGGCACCACTCGACCGGCGCGGACGGGCATTTCGACTTGGTGAAGACGCCGGCGACTGCAGTGCCCTTGTCCATGATCGCCAAAAGCACGTCGGTGCGGTTCTTGTAGCGGATGCCGGCCTCGGCCGTCGCAAGGCGGATGCCCGCGATGACGGGCATATCGGGGACGTTCTTCGGGGCGAGCGGGGAGACTGAGGAGGACATCGCGGGGTGCCTTGGCTTGTGCCTTGGTGAGGCCTGGATATGCAGATGCCCGGCCCCTCTTTGCGAGGCCGGGCATCAGGTAGGCTTAGATACTCTTCGCGTCACCGAAGTGACAGCGAATTCTTACTTCTTGGCGGGGGGCGCCATCTTGCTGTCGGAGGGCTTCGCGTCCGAGGGCTTGGCCGCATCGGCCGGCTTGGCATCCTTGGACGCGTCGGCCGCCGGCTGGTCCAGCCGCTCGACCTTGGCCTCGGCGCGGAGCTTGGCGACGTAATCGGCCTGGGCCTTGCGGGTGACGTACTGCTCGATCTGCGGCTTGACCTGGTCGAACTCCGGTGCCTTGCGGTTGCGCTTTTCCTCGACCTTGATGATGTGCCAGCCGAACTGCGACTTCACGGGGTCGGAGATCTTGCCCGGCTCCAGCGAGAACGCGACGGCCGAGAATTCCGGCACCATCTGCTCTTTGGTGAAGAAGCCGAGGTCGCCGCCGTCGGCCGAACCCGGATCCTTGGACTTCTTCTTGGCCAGCTCGGCGAAATCCGCGCCCTTGTCGAGCTCGGCCTTCACCGCCTTGGCCTCGTCCTCGGTCTCGACCAGGATGTGGCGGGCGCGCACTTCCTGCTCGCCGGTGATCTGCTTGGAGGCCTCCTCATAGACCTTCTTCATGGCGTCGTCGTTGGTGGCGGCCTTGCCTTCCTGGGCCAGCAGACTGTCCATCAGCAGACGGTTGCGGGCGAAGGCCATCCGCTTCTTGAATTCCTCGCTGTCGGCAACCTTCTTGTCCTCGGCCGCCTTGGAGACGATTTTCATGTCGATCAGGAAGGAGAGAACGTTCTCGTCCTTGGTCGCCGGATCCATCTGGGCGAGGCTCGGTCCGAGCTCTTCCTCGGCCATGGTGACGTCGCTCTTCTTGATCTCCGCGCCATTGACCTTGGCCAGAACGGGATCGTCGGCCGCCCGGATCGGGCCCGCGAACGCCAGGAACAGCGCCAGGGCCAGGGAGCCGGCCAGGGCGGACGCATGGCAAAAGCGCTGGCCGGTGGTTACCGGGAACGAGGTGGTCATGGAAAATCCTTATGTTGAAGCAGGGGCTGCTTTAAGCGGGGCGGACACTCGCCCAATCACAGGGGCTTGGCAACGCGAAAAGTCTGTCAAAATGATGAATTAGCCGCAATGCGCCCGCCGTTGACAAGGCCCTGACCGGGCCATATCTCTCCCCGGTCGCGACCATGGCGATGGCGTTTATTTTGCTGCGTTTTTGGCCGTTGAACCCAGACTAGCCCAATTCCCACCCATATGGCGGATGACCCCCCGCAGTCCGGGCTCTGGCGCCACAAGGCGTCACGGTGAGTTGATAGGCCAGCGGGTGACAACTTCTTGGCTGCAACGCGGTTGAATCGCGAACACAGGAACTAGGCATGATCGGCGCGCTCGCCCGCAAGTTTTTCGGCTCCGCCAACGACCGGCGGGTGAAGGGATACCAGTCCCGCATCAACGCGATCAACGCGCTGGAGCCCGAGCTCGTCAAGCTCTCCGACGAACAGCTCAAGGCCCGTACCGCCGAATTCAAGAAGCAGCTCGCCGAGGGCAAGACGCTCGACGACATTCTGGTGCCTGCCTTCGCCACCGTGCGCGAAGCCGCCAAACGCACGCTCGGCCAGCGCCATTTCGACGTCCAGCTGATCGGCGGCATGGTGCTGCACGAAGGCGACATCGCCGAGATGAAGACCGGCGAAGGCAAGACGCTGGTCGCGACGCTGGCGGTCTATCTCAACGCGCTCGCCGGCAAGGGCATCCACGTCGTCACGGTCAACGACTACCTCGCCCGCCGCGACTCCGGCTGGATGGGTCAGATCTACGGCTTCCTCGGCATGACGACCGGCGTGATCGTCCACGGTCTCGACGACGCCGAGCGCAAGGCCGCCTATGCCTGCGACATCACCTACGGCACCAACAACGAATACGGCTTCGACTATCTCCGCGACAACATGAAGTACCGGCTCGAGGACATGGTCCAGCGGCCGCATTTCTACGCGATCGTCGACGAAGTCGACTCCATCCTGATCGACGAAGCGCGTACGCCGCTGATCATCTCCGGCCCGCTCGACGACCGTTCGGACTTCTACAACACCATCGACTCATTCCTGCCCAAGCTCGACAAGACCGACTACGAGGTCGACGAGAAGCAGCGCACGGTGACGCTGACCGAAGGCGGCATGGAGAAGATCGAGACGCTGCTGCGCGATGCCGGTCAGCTCAAGGGCGATTCACTCTACGACGTCGAGAACGTCTCCGTCGTGCACCACATCAACCAGGCGCTGCGCGCCCACACGCTGTTCACCCGCGACAAGGACTACATCGTCCGCGACGACGAGGTCGTCATCATCGACGAGTTCACCGGACGCATGATGGCCGGCCGCCGCTATTCGGAAGGCCTGCACCAGGCGCTGGAAGCCAAGGAGCATGTGCAGGTTCAGCCCGAGAACCAGACGCTGGCCTCGATCACGTTCCAGAACTATTTCCGGATGTACGAAAAGCTCGCCGGCATGACCGGAACGGCGTTGACCGAAGCCGACGAGCTCTTCGACATCTACAAGCTCGAAGTTGTCGAAATTCCGACCAACGTGCCGGTCGGCCGCCTCGACGAGGACGACGAGGTTTATCGCACGCACACCGAAAAATACTCGGCCATTCTCGCCGAGATCGAGCGGGCGAACGCGCGGCTGCAGCCGGTGCTGGTCGGTACGGCGTCGATCGAGAAGTCGGAAGTGCTGGCCGAATTCCTCAAGAAGAACGGCTACAAGCAAATCGATTTCGGCAAGGACAACGCGCTCGACAAGCTCTATGCCGCCGCGCGCGCGGGCAAGCCGGCAAAACTCTTCGCTGTGCTGAACGCGCGCTTCCACGAGCAGGAAGCCTATATCGTCGCCGAAGCCGGCGTGCCCGGCGCGATCACGATCGCCACCAACATGGCCGGCCGCGGTACCGACATCAAGCTCGGTGGTTCGCTCGAGATGCGCATCCAGCAGGAGACCGCGGGCATCGAGGACGAGGCCGAGAAGGCTGCGAAGGTCGAGCAGATCAAGGCCGATATCGCCCACTTCCGCGACATCGTGCTCAATGCCGAAGAGACCGTCGAGATCGAGCCTGCCAAGGGCTCGAAGCCGGCCAAGACCGTGAAGAAGCCCGGCGGCCTCTACATCATGGGCTCCGAGCGGCACGAATCCCGCCGCATCGACAACCAGCTTCGCGGCCGTTCCGGCCGTCAGGGCGACCCCGGCCGCTCGAAATTCTTCCTGTCGCTGGAAGACGATCTGATGCGCATCTTCGGCTCGGATCGCCTCGACAGCATGCTCCAGCGTCTCGGCCTGCAAGAGGGCGAGGCGATCATCCATCCCTGGATCAACAAGGCCCTCGAGAAGGCGCAGCAGAAGGTCGAAGCCCGCAACTTCGACATCCGCAAGAACCTGCTCAAGTTCGACAACGTCCAGAACGACCAGCGCAAGGTGATCTTCGACCAGCGCGTCGACCTGATGAAGGACGAGAGCGTCGCCGAGACCGTCAGTGACATGCGCCACGCCTTCATCGAAGATCTCGTCGC
The DNA here is from genome assembly GCF_018131105.1 of Bradyrhizobium manausense. Taxonomy (NCBI): domain Bacteria; kingdom Pseudomonadati; phylum Pseudomonadota; class Alphaproteobacteria; order Hyphomicrobiales; family Nitrobacteraceae; genus Bradyrhizobium; species Bradyrhizobium manausense. The sequence continues at coordinate 53,204 of NZ_JAFCJI010000010.1, forward strand.
CAAGCACGTGCCCGAACATGCCTATGCCGAGCAGTGGGACGTCGCCGGCCTCAAGGACGAATTGAAGCGCGTGCTCGATCTCGACCTGCCGGTCGAGGATTGGTCCAGGGAAGAGGGCATCGCCGACGAGGAGCTGCTCACGCGCATCGAGACGCGTGCCGACGAGCATATGGCCGCCAAGGTCGCGCAATGGGGTCCCGACGTGATGCGTTACGTCGAGAAGACCATTCTGCTCCAGACGCTCGACCATCTCTGGCGCGAGCATCTGATCATGCTCGACCATCTGCGCCAGGTCATCGGCCTGCGCGGCTACGGCCAGCGCGATCCGCTCCAGGAGTACAAGACCGAGGCCTTCAACCTCTTCCAGGAGATGAGCGCCCATTTGCGCGAGGCTGTCACCGCGCAGCTGATGCGGGTCGAGATCGTCCCGCCGGAGCAGGAAGCCCCTGTCTTGCCGCAGATGGAAGCGCACAAGTTCGATCCGAACACCGGCGAAGACGAAATGGCCATCGCCAACGTGTCGCTGGCGCCGCAGCATACCGACGCCGCGCTGCGCGACCCGAAGAACCCTGCAAGCTGGGGCAAGGTCGGCCGCAACGAGGACTGCCCCTGCGGCTCAGGCAAGAAGTTCAAGCACTGCCACGGGCGGTACGCTTAGCTAGTGATTTCAATGAGTTAGATGTTTCGATTGTCCAAAACTC
>NZ_JAFCJI010000011.1 GCF_018131105.1 Bradyrhizobium manausense
AAGCCGCTAAAAATAATCGGAGGGTGCTGCAAACTTATGTGACTTATGACACACTTCCAAACAGCGGTTTTACGCGAACGAGCTCAGTTCTTTTTCCGCTGCCGGTCTCAAAAAAAAGCTCGCCCGGATACCCGAACGAGCTGCTGTTCAAACTCTTCACACGGTCAATCGTCCGTCATGTGCGGTGTGCGCACACAACGGACGGGTTGATCATTTCAATCCAGGTCGTCGGGGTGCACCCGGCGACGCCGGCGCAACGGCTCCCGCGAACGAGTCTCGGCAGTCCGCCCTTCGCGAAGCAAGTCTCCGAGCTTGCGGAGAGGTGTCTCAACCATCCGGTCTCGAATGCCGGCCATCATGCGGTCGGCCATCCGGTCAGCCATTCGACGCCCCTCGTCGAGATCGATGTCGAACAGATCAATGTCCAACAAATCCTCGCGGTACTGGCGCTTGCGGCGCTGACGCTCGGCGTCAGCCCACGCCTGCTTCTCTTCTTCGTTCGGGCCTTCAAGCCATGCTTGTCGGCGCTTCTTCTCGCGCTCGGCCCACGCTGCAACGTCAGCGTCGGATACCGACCACGGTTCGTGTTCGCTAAAGGTATCGTTCTCGGAACGCCGGGTCTCCGTCGAAGCCTTGCTCATGAACAATCTCCAATATGGATAGGCAAAAGATATCATGTCCTAGAAACTTGTCCATCCGCCCCCGTCGCGCGGGCGCGGATCGAATTCGTGTTGGCGCGTTGCTTGAGCCGCTTCTGTGGCTTGGGTCACACTTCCACGGAAGGTTTTGTGCCGATTGAAGCAGCCTATCGCACGCGCCCGAGACTGCGCTGAGTCACCTCCTGTCCGATCACGTTAGATTGCTCGATCGCAGCAAGCTTGCGTCCCTGACGGAGCGCCAAAAGCATGAAAATAAAGGCACAGAAAAGCAGCGTTCCGGGAATGAAGTATGGCCCGACTCCGAGTGCAGTATTGAGGCTCGCGAAAGCATCCTCCCTGAACCCGAGCGAGGCAATCGTGCCGATCAGGGCAGTCCAGATGCCATATTGCAACAAGCGAGCCTGCAACATGCGGAGCGAGACCTCGATCGAACGGCCGGATGTCAGCAACTTGCGGACATTGGCTATGATCTCCCTGGCTTCTCCCCACGTCTCGGTCACGCTGCCCATCAGCTCCCGCTGCCTGAATATTTCGCCAACATCGATCCTGGCGGCGCGCACCATAAAGCGTGCTTCGTCCTGCAGCGGATCGCAGTTGGGCGAGAGCTCGAAGACGATTGCGTCCCGCGTGAGCAAAGCCCGCAAGTACAGCGAGACCGTAGCGGGAATGAAAAGGCCGTGCTGTCGTACGACTGACATCATGCGAACCACGACATGCCTGGCGGCGAGCCAGGTCACGCTTCCGACCGGGCTGCGGAAGCCGTCCAGATAGTCCTCGAGCACGATGGACATGTCCCGGCGAAATCCGGAGAGGTCCTTGTTCGGCGCGGCTTCGATCCATCGCAACAGCTCGTCGATTGCGTCGTCGAATTGCTCTCGAAGTGTGTATTGTATGAAAAATCGAAATGAATCCTGATGCTCCTCGGTGAACCGCCCGACGACGGCAAAGTCGACATAGGCTATTCGATTGTCGGGCAGAACCAGGATACCGGCGGGGCTCAGGTCTGAATGGAAAAGCCCGTCCCGATAAATCTGGTTGAGCGTGCTCCAGTAAATGCGTCGGGCGATGAGCCGCAGGTCGTAGCCCTGGCCTTCAAGTTTATCGAGGTATTTCCGGTCGTCGTGCTGGATTGCGTTCAGGATTTGCTGCACGGGTATCCCGTCGACGAACTCCCAGGTCAAAATACGTTTGGCGGTATATTCCTTTCGAACCGTGAAACGGAATTCGGCGTCATCGTCCTTGGACAATTCCGACATGACCGTCGCATTGCGCGCTGCGTCCGCGAGATCGAGCTCCGAAAACAGGGCGTGCTCGAACTCCCTGACATAGGCGGCAACTGAATTGGTTCCGAAAGCGCCTGCCCAATCCAGTGGCGCGGCGAGCCAGTGCATCAAGCGGATATCGATATCGTATTTTTTCCTTATGGCCGGATTTTGTACCTTCACGGCGAGCCGCTTGCCGCCGCGAGATGTCGCAAGGTGAATCTGTCCGCTTGACGTGACTGCAAAGGGGGTGCGTTCGAACGTCGCAAAGATCTCGTCGGGAGAACGACCCAGGTCTTCAGTGACGATTTGATGAATCGCCTGATCGTCTTCTGCCGCGACTTCGTTGGTGATTTGCAGGAATTCCTGGCAGTAGTCTGCCGGCAACAGGTCAAAGCGAAGCGCCAGAGCCTGACCGAGCTTGACGAAGGTAAGATCGAGTTTTTCAAACACGATGCGCAGGGCGCGGCCGGATTTCTGCGGGCTCGACCGAAACGGCAATGCGACAGGGAGTTGATGCCGTGCCAGCAAAAGCAGCAGTTGAAACAGACGCGCTATGGTCCTGAATATATCGAGCATCCGCTCCACCGCGTTATCCGCACAAGCAGCCGTTGCGCAACTCCGAGGCGGGCCATCGCTGTCGCAATCCTAGGTTCCGCTGCATGTGCGTGCAAGCCGATTGTGGTCCGTTTGCGCGAGACGTTCTCGGCCGAACTGTGATGCGCGGTGACGCGATCCTCGCTCGCGTGTGCCCGGACTGCCCGTCGGAGCCGGGCCCGAGGCTGTACAAATCCGGTAGCGCCGTGCTAATTATTGGCTTTAGAAAATATTGTTGGTCGTGATCCGGCCGTGATGAGTGATTAGCCATTGATCGATAGCATTGGCCACGTGTTCTTGGGCGCGCGCCGTCTTTGCCAAATTATCTCGGCTGCCTCGCGTTTTTATATCATCCCCAAGCTCTGGCCGGCAAAAATAGCGGTTCCGCCCGAAGTGCGTTTGCGCCTCTTCCTGGAGGATTTAGGGGGCGCGTGGATGAAGATTGGACAGGCGCTCGCGCTGCGGTTCGATCTATTGCCGAATGAATATTGCGCCGAACTGCTGAAGCTTCTCAACCAGACGCCGACCGTTCCGTACGAGGCGATCCGGCAGGTCATTCTCCGCGAATTCGGGTCGTTTCCCGAGCAACTGTTTGCGTCGTTCGATCCTGTGCCGCACGCAACGGCTTCGATCGCCCAGGTCCACATTGCGACTGCGCACGATGGCGAAAAGCTCGCGGTCAAGGTGCAGAGGCCTCGCGTCCAGGAACAATTCGAAGCCGACTTCCGCATTTTTCATATGATATCCTACCTCGTCGGCCTCATGGATGCGTTGGGAGGGAGCGCGCTTCGCTCCTTCACGGAGGAGTTCGAAAGATGGAGCCGCGAGGAATTGGATTTCACCACCGAGGCAAAGAACGCCTTCCGGATACAGGTGCGATCCAGGCACGACCCGCTTCAGGTCTGTGCGGAAGTCCGCTTTGAGTTCTGCACGAGGCGCGTTCTGGCAACCAAAATGCTGGCAGGCGTCTCGTTGCTGGAGGTTGGCAACGCAGCGCGAACGAAGGATCCAGAAGCTCTGCGTGCTCTGAATCTGCAGCCCGAAGATCTCAAAACGATCGCGCGAAATTATTTCTGGTCGATCTACAACCAGATCTTCCGCGATGGAATCTTTCATGCGGATCCTCACCCGGCCAACGTCTTCGTGCTCCGCGGACACAGGATCGGATTTGTGGATTTCGGCGCGACCGGCCGGCTGTCAAAGAGTTTTCGATCCTCGCTCTCGAAGATCTTCATCCATTTGTATCGGAGGAACATCGAGCAGGCAGTCGTGGAGAATTTCAAGCTCCTCGTTCCATCGGAAGATACCGACCTGCGTCAGGCGCGGGAGGAGTTTTTCATTGCGTATCAGATGTATCGACTTGCGCTGGATATCGGGGGGGCGGATATCCGGCGGCTCACCACCGAATTGCTGATGGGCACCATGACGATTGCGCGGCGCCACAAGATCCTGATGCCGCAAGAGCTGAGCATCTATTACAAGACGATCATGACGGTCGATGCGGTCGTTTCCGAACTGGCGCCCGAATATGATTGGCTTTCCGATCTGCCCGAATTCTTTACGCGAGGTCTTGTTTCCGACCTCAGGGAAGGAATCCATCGCTGGCCGGAAGTCGTGCTGGCGACCAAGCATCGTACGGGCCGTTTGTTGACTGATGCAGCCAGCCTCACCGCATCGTTCCAGTTCTTCAATCCAACCTTGAAGAGCATGCAAACGCGGGCCGTGCTTTACGGAATCTGGGCCGTTGCCTTTTGCGTGGCGGCCTACCTGGCGGCGAAGGGCGATATGTCGCTGCTGAACGACATCGTGGGCGTGAGCAGCCGCTGGATCGTTTTTGGCTTCATGGGAGCTGCAATCGTTTCCCTGCTTCTGATGCAACGGCAAATCCGCGGCATCCGGAAAGTCAAAACGTGACCTGGAGCACGGAGCTTTGGGTCCGTGCCGTGTTCGAGTGAAGTCCATGGTGACAAGCATGACGACTCAAATCCTCAACACTCCCGATCCGGACATCGACCACGGCGCGGACGCCGCCATCCCGCGTCTTTACAATTTTGCCGAAGATGTTCTGGCTCGGAATCTGAAGGCGGGGCGCGGCAGCAAGGCCGCCTATATCGACGCGCGTGGGACCTGGAGCTACGCCCAGCTTGCGGAGCGGGTCGCCCGGTTCGGCAATCTGTTGCGCGGCCTTGGCGTTCAGCGCGAGCAACGCATTTTGATCTGCTTGACCGACACGATCGACACGCCGACGTCCTTTCTTGGCGCCGTCAAGGCGGGCGTGGTCGCGATTCCCGTCAATACGCTGCTGAGCGAGGCGGAGTATCGGGTCATAGTGGAGGATAGCCGCGCGCGCCTCCTGATCGTCTCGGAGGAACTCTATCCGCTTTTCGCAAATCTGATTGATGCGTCTCCTGACCTCGAGCACGTCCTGGTATCGGGCCATCAGGGTTTCGGGCACGCGCTGTTCGAGGAAGCCCTGCAGGCGGCTCCCACGGCCGACTATACCGCACCGACCCTCAACGACGAGATCTGCTTCTGGCTTTACACGTCGGGCTCGACCGGAACGCCGAAGGCTGCGGTGCATGTTCACGCGACCCTGGGCTTCACTGCCGCATGTTACGGCGCCCGGGTCCTCTGTCTCACCGAGGATGACGTCGTCCATTCGGTATCGAAGATGTTTTTCGCTTATGGCCTGGGCAATTCGATGGTTCACCCGCTTTCCGTCGGTGCGACGACGGTGCTGGCGTCGGAGCGTCCAACCCCCAACTCGGTGGCGAACCTCCTGCGAACGCATGGCGTGACCGTGCTCTTCTCAGTGCCAACGTTTTATACCGCGTTCCTTGCGGCGAATCCCGTGGCACGTGACGTCCTGAGGCTTCGGTGTTGCCTGTCCGCGGGCGAAGCGCTTCCGGTCAGTATCGGGCAGTCTTGGCGAGAACGCTTTGCTGTCGATATCTTCGATGGCCTAGGGTCCACGGAGATGGTCAGCACGTTCCTGACCAATCGCCCAGGCGCAATGCGCCCCGGCACCAGCGGCAAACCCGTGCCGGGTTTCGCGCTCCGTCTCGTCGACGAGGCCGGCGCTGTCGTCGCGCAGGGTGAGATGGGCGAGCTGCAGGTCCGGGGGCCGACCACCGCGATCATGTATTGGAACGACCGCGAGCGATCCCGCTCGACTTTCCTGGGCGAGTGGCTTCGTTCCGGTGACAAATACATGCAGGACGAGGACGGCTACTACGTATATTGCGGGCGTCGCGACGACATGATGAAAGTCGGCGGCATTTACGTCTCGCCATTCGAGGTCGAGGGCGCGCTGCTGAACCATCCCGACGTGCTCGAAGCGGCGGTCGCAGCATGGCCCGATGAAGATGGTTTGATCAGGCCCAAGGCATTTGTCGTTCTCAAGCCATCTGGCAAGCCGAACGAAGCAATGGCGCTGGCGCTGCGGGAGCATTGCCGCAAGCAGCTCGCGACCTTCAAATATCCCCGCTGGATCGAATTCCGCACAGAGTTGCCGAAGACGGCAACCGGCAAGATCAGGCGTTTCAAGCTGCGCGAGGAAGCAACGCGAGACGACCGCGCAGGTTCGTCCGCAACTGATGGGACCGAGGTCGTTGATGAAGTTGGCGCAACATCGGATCAGGGTGTTGCCTAGAGCCAGCTCGTCAGGCGAGAGCCCGCAGGATGGTCGCGCGCACGCGATCGATGGCGTTGTTGATGAAGAAGTGATTTCCCGCGACCGTCTCGGTGAAAAACGGCCCGCTCGTCTCCCTTTCCCAGCCGGCCATTGCTGATGGAGTGCAGAGACGATCCTGCTCGCCGGCCATTGCGTAGATGGGACAAGCAAGTGGCGTTTCGGGCGCGTACTGGTACGTTTCGAACATCTGCATGTCTGCCTTGATGATCGGCAGGAGCATCTCCATGAGATCGGGCTCAGCGAGAACGGCAGGAGCGATCCCGCCAGGATACCGATCCATCTGCTTCTCGATGAATTCGGCATCAGGAAGCGTGTGGAGTTGAGGGCGACCCGGCTTCGCCGCCGGCGCTTCCGCTGCGGCCACGATCAGGGCGCGCGGCTGCTCGAGTCTGGTATCGCGCGCCAGGATGCGTGCCGCTTCGAAGGCAATAAGCCCGCCGAGGCTATAGCCGAACAGGACATAGGGCTTAGGCGCCAGCCGCGCGATTTCACCAGCCAGGTTCCGCGATGCGTCGCTCACTTTGGTCAGCAAGGGCTCCCGCCGACGATCCCAGCGCCCCGGCAATTGAACCGCGCCAAGTTCGACGTTCTCGGGCATGCTGCGCGACAGCATGTGATAAATTTGCGCGCTCCCACCGGCATAGGGAACACATAAAACACGTGTCTGCGCATCGGGGCGGTTCGGACGAAATTCGATCCAGGGACTATGCATTGGCGCAATATCGAAAGAGGAGATATGATCTTGCAATTAAGACTCCTCACGCGCGTGTCGGTCAACTCGAAACCTTTTGAAGTAGGCCGCGGAATAGTCGTGGAATAATTTGTTGCCCTGGAGAGACGCAGATGGATTCTCATTCAACGGACGAGGAAGTGCGCACGCTGCGTCGGCTGCTCGCCCTGCGTGAGGCGCAATTAGCCGAAGCTATGAATGAAATCGAACGCCTTAGGGGCCAGTTCGTCCCCAAGGCGAATGAGCAGAACGCGTCAGCTTGCTCCGGCTAGATCCAACCCGCAGAACACCGTCCATATGGGAACCATGCGGCGGCGCTGCGCATTGACACGAATTGGAAGCAATCGAAAAAGGCTTCGTTGTGGTCGTCGCCCACAAGCCGCCGCGGATCGCCAAAGCGAACGGCATCGATATCTGCTACGAGATGTTCGGTGAACCCAGCGCCGAGCCCCTGGTGCTGATCATGGGGCTTGCCGGCCAGATGGTTCAATGGGACGACGGCTTTTGCGAGCAACTTGCCGCCCGTGGATTTTGCGTCATCCGCTTCGACAATCGCGATATCGGACAATCTTCCAGGCTCTCTGGCGCTGGCCGCCTGACGTGGTGGGAAATGCTGAAGATGCGTTTCCTGAATATCGCGCCCGAAGCGTCGTATACGCTGCGCGACATGGCCGAGGATACGATCGCGCTCATGGACGTGCTCGGAATCCGTTCGGCGCACATCGTCGGTGCTTCCATGGGCGGCATGATCGCCCAGGAAATCGCGATTGATTTTCCCGAACGCGTGCGCTCGCTGGTCTCGATCATGTCCACCACGGGCGATCCCGATCTGCCGCAGCCGAGCGACGAGGCCGTCGCCTTGCTGACGGAGCCGCAGCCGAAGAGCCGCGACAAATTCATCGCGCGCTTCGAGCGCAATTCGAAGGTGCTCCGGGTGGGCCGGTTTCCCGAAGATGAAGCCCTCGACCGCTCCCGTGCCGAACGCGTCTTTGATCGCGGGCTCAATCCACCCGGCGTCGGACGGCAAATTCGTGCGGTCCTTGCATCGGGAAGCCGCAAGGAAAGATTAGCCACGGTGATAGCGCCCACACTGGTGATTCACGGCACGGCCGATCCTCTGGTTGATCCGAAAGCGGGTGAGGAGACAGCTGCGTCCATTCCCGGCGCCAAGCTGATGATCGTTCAAGGCATGGGCCACGCGATCCCCATACCGATGTGGGCAGAGATCATCGATGCCATCGACAAGCATGCGCACGAGGCAAGCGCCAGGGCGGCTTGAATTGTTCGTTCGATCTCGTGCGCATGTCACAGGAAAAGGCTGCATTCGCTACGGCGAATAGACGGCCTGGGTAGGGAGATCAGCCTGATCTTGATCGCGCCCATCGATGCTCTTGATCAGCGAAAAGCCCAGACTGTTGCAAACGAAACCTGCATCCGATCTTCGAATCATGTCGGTGGTTACGGACGATTCGGCGGCTCCGAGTTCTGCAATGAAGCGCTTGCGCGCCAACCCCGCCAGGATTCCGTCATCTCGCGGCGGCGTGACCCAGCGGCCATCGACCCTGAAGAAGATGTTGCCAACGGTTGCGCACGCGACATGCCCTTTGGTGTTGAGCATGATCGCATCGTCAGCGCCGCGGTCGATGGCCTCTCTCCGGGCCAGAATATTGTCGCCATAGCCCAAGGACTTGATCCTCGAGAGCGGAGAGCGCTCGTTCCGGCATGTCGAGCGGCAGACGACGAAGGCCTGGGGAGGCATGACGACACTTGGCGCAACGGTCAAAACGCAGGTCGGTTGCTGTTGAGCAGCGTCCTTCGGCCAAAGCCCTCTTGCCGCGGCCCCTCTCGTCACCGTCAGCCGGAGTGCACTCTGGGCCTCGCTGGCTACGCCCGCCAGCAAGCGATCGGCCGCATCGAAAATGCGGTCCTCACTGAAGGGGATCGCCAGACCAATCTCGGCGGCCCCGGCCTTCAACCGCGCGAAATGCTCGGCCAGCCAGAATGGCCTTGAACCGACGGCCTTGATTGTCTCGAAAAGGCCGTCCGCCAGCGTGAAGCCGCGATCTGCGACAGATACGCGGGCATCACTCTGGTCGACAAGGCTTCCATTCAGCCAGACCACGCTCATCGGAACATCCCGCACACCATCAGTTCGGAGCTCCCGCCGAGCTGCCTGCTTCGTCCGCACCGACAAGCTCGTATCGGTCCGGACTAAATCCGCCGGTGAGCGCCGTGACGACGGATTTGATCGAGGCCGCCGCCTTCAGGAGCATTTCGTCGAACTCTCCCTCCGGCGTCGAGGCCGCCACGACGCCGCCTCCAACGCCCATCGATAGGCGCCCTTTGCTGGCAACGATCGTTCGTATCACAATGCTCAGATCGACCGCGCCATCATTGCCCAGCCAGCCCAACGAGCCCGAGTAGACCCCTCTCGCCCGTCCTTCCAGTTCGTCGATGAACCGCAGGGTCCGGGTCTTCGGCGCGCCCGTCATCGAGCCGCCCGGGAATGCATTCCGGATCAACTCCACCGAGCCGGCCGATGGTGCGAGCGTCCCCGTCACGGTACTGACCAGCTGATGAACCGTGCGGTAGGATTCAACATCCCACAGCTTCGGCACGCGAACGCTACCGGGGCTGCAGCTGCGCGACAGATCGTTTCGCAGCAGATCGACGATCATGACGTTTTCTGCGCGATCCTTCTCGCTCGTTCTCAATTGCTCCGCGAGTTGATCGTCCTTGGCCGGATCCTGGTCGCGCTTGATCGTGCCCTTGATCGGCTTCGTCTCGACCTTCCCGTTGATGTCGATCGAGAGGAAGCGCTCAGGCGATGCGCTCAGGACGGCGCCTTCAGGCCACTTGATGAAGGCGGCATGAGGAGCAGGATTGACCTTCCTCATGGTTCGATAGAGCGTCAAAGGGTCCACGTCGGAGTTGCAATGCAACTCGTTCGTCAGGCAGACCTGATAGGTCTCGCCTTGCTGTATCAGATCGAGGCAGCGGCGGATGTCGGAGAGATACGTCTCCTTGTCCCGGTCCAGGTAAAACTTGACCGGCTCGTTTGGTATGTTCTGAACCTCGGGTATCACCGAGGGCGCCATCCGTTCGATCGCCGCGATGGTGTGATCGATCCACTTTCTCGCCCGCTCCGCGTTGGATGGCTCGTCGATGGCAAGAACATAAGTTTTCTTGTCGACATGATCGACGGCGATGAAGCGGTCCGAATAGATGAACATCGCGTCTGGCGTCGCTGCGCGCCGATCTGTCGGCGAACCGCAGTCGTTCCGAAGCTCGTAGCCGAACCATCCGACATAGCCGCCGACGAACGGACAGGGCGGAGCTGGCTCGGGGCGGCTGGGTTCTATCCGCGCGAGGTACTCGAAAATTCCAGTGCGCTTGGTATGGGTGCCGGCACGGTCGGATATTTCGAGGCGCTGATCCGCGCATCGATACTGGAGGCAGGCCGCGTTCGGACCCGACGCGTCACCCGCATAGGACCAGCGAGCTCGGCCTTGTTCGACGAGACTGCTGTCGAGCCAATAGGCATGTGGGGAATCGGAGAACAGCGACGTGAACGCGTCCTCCATGTTGATCTCACGCGGAAGTTCCTTCCAGAATGTTCGCTTGCGGGAAGCTTCCAGCTCTTTCCTGTGAGCAGAGCCATTCAGTTTATGTGCGCAACCGTTCAATGATTTGCCGTGCCCGTTCAATCGACGTTCTGACGGAGCGATCATCGAGCAGAAATTTTCCAGCAGTTTTCGCCCATGCTCGGTGATGATGGACTCGGGGTGGAACTGAACACCCCATTGCGGCCGCTCGCGATGGGCGAGCCCCATGATCAAGCCGTCCTCCGTCCAGGCCGTTGCCTCCAGGCACGAAGGCAGCGGTCGCTGTGCGATCAGCGAATGATAGCGAGCTGCCTTGAAGGGAGATTTGATCCCTTTGAAGAGCCCGGTGTCGTTGTGATGAACGAGAGACGTTCGTCCGTGCATCGGCGCGGGCGCTCGAATCACCCGGCCGCCGGACAGCGCGGCGATGCCTTGATGACCGAGACACACACCAAGCAGTGGGACCTCGGCTTCTTCGATGGCATCCCGGCAGAGGCCGAAATCATCGGGGTGATCTGGCCGCCCGGGACCTGGCGAGATCACAATTCCATCGAATTGCTCGCCCTTCAGCTCGTCCCACGAAATCTCGTCGTTCTTCACGACGAGCGGCGGCTCTTGGCAAATCTCGGCAAGGAGATGGACGAGATTATAGGTGAACGAGTCGTAGTTATCGATGACCACCAATCGCATGCTGCACCAGACCATGAAATGTGTTCACATGAAAAATCAAAGCTCGCGATATCGAGAGTGTTCTCATCGTAGCCGAATGTGCTGACCGTCGATGTGACATACGTCTCACTGCCGGGACGGCGTCAGTGCGTGTGCCCTACAGCGTCGTTGTGGTCGAACAAGTGCACGTCCTCTCTTGGGCGATCGAAGCAGCCCATTGAAACACGCGATATGCGTGCGCCTCTGCGCGCACCAAGCACGTAAGGAGTGAGGCTCAAGACCATCTGCATCTGCACGTTACTCTAAAGGCCGCTTGAAAGCACCTTCGCTGAATGCGCGTTTTGCCGGCAGAGAGTGGCCAATAAGGCGTCATCGCTTGTGCTCAAAAGCTGTGACGCGACGATGATCATCGCGGCGCAGGGCGCAACGATCCTAAGTCATTAGTCATTCATACTGGCGGCAAGGTTCAATATTCGGCGTTGACGTGCGATCAAGCTGCCCTGGGATTGGAAGGCACGGTCACTGCGGTTGCGATGAGACCGTGTGCAACTATGAAACGGCCGCGCAACGCGACGAGCGGCAGCTCACCGTCGGTCCGGGTTCCATCGATGAGCAGGGCTGCAGCGAAAGAGCCCATCGGATCGATCGTCAGTCGTGCATCTTCGAAGCCGAGCCAGCGTCCAGTCAGAGGGTACCAGGCCTTGTAGACCGACTCCTTCGCGCTGAACAAAAGCCGACCCCAATGAATCGCCGGAAATGTGCGCGATAATGCGGCAAGCATCTCGGGCTCTCGCGCGACGGTAATGGTTTCCTCGACCCCGTCGGGCATCCGCTCGTTCCGCTCGGTATCGATGCCGATGCTCGCAAGCACGTCCTGGGAGGCGACCGCGGCAGCCCGGAATCCGGTGGTATGCGTGATGCTGCCGACCACGCCCACGGGCCATAGCGGCTCGCGTTTCGGGCCCGCTCGGATTGGAACCGGTGCGTGCCCAAGCTTGGCGAGCGCATCGCGGGCGCAGCGTCGTGCTGTAATGAACTCACGGCGACGGGTTTCGACGGCGTTCGCAACGAGAGACTCTTCTCCCGGGAAACATTGCTCCCCTGCCACATCCTCGAAAGTCTCGACCACCACGACGCCGTCGGGCAACAGCTGTTCGATCATGCCGGCAGCACCTTCCTTGGCGTTGGCGGTTTGCTGCGCCTGCTCCACTCACGGGGGTAGCCGATCGAGACCTCCTCAAACCGGACGCCATCATAATAGGCCGTCCGCGGGATATGCAGATGACCGTAGACGACCACGCTGGCACGAAAGCGGAGATGCCAGTCGGCGGTCCGGGTCGTCCCGCACCATTGCGCGAACTCGGGAAAGCGCAGCGCCTGCGTCGGCTGGCGGATGAGCGGCCAGTGCCCGACGAGGATCGTCTTCACGTCGGGCCCCAGGGCGAGCAACCGGCGTTCGGTGTCTTCCAGCCGCGCGCTACACCACGATTCCCGGTCCGGATAGGGAGATGGATGCAGCAGCACCTCGTCGGCGCAGACCACCCCGGTCTCGTGCGCGTAGTCCAGCGACTCCTTTTTTGTTGTCGTCCCGGGGGCGAGCCAGGAATGGTCATAGAGCAGGAACATCGGCACGATTGTTACAGGGCCGCTGGGGTCCGGCCAGACCGCATACTCGTCCTCTGGCGTCAGAATGTCGTTGTACCGGCACATCTGAACCAAAGCGTCATAACGGGCCACGCCGCGTAGCTGGACGGGGTCGTCGCGCAGGGTCCACAAATCGTGGTTTCCGGGCGTCCAAATGACTTTCGCATACCGGCTTCGCAACAGCGAAAGCGTTGTCTCGATCTTGCTGAACGTATCGTCCACGTCACCGGCGACGACCAACCAGTCGTCAGGCGATTCCGGACGCATTTCGTCGATGATGCGCTTGTTCTCCGAGAATGAGCCGTGAAGATCACTGGTCGCAAACAGGGATCCTGGCACCTCGTCTCCTCTCGGCATTGCCTGTCGCGCTGGCTCGAACCAATGTCGCCCAGTCTGGACGCTGAGAACAAGTACAATTAGACTGGCAATCCATTAAAGAGAAAATCCATCCTGGCGGAATTTCGGTGCCGAAAAGATCTTGAGATGACGACCGCCATGGAAGTGGGAAAAAGTTCGGACTGAAGCAGGAATTGTTGTAGCTTTGGCCGCAAGCATTGACGTGCGGAGGGTAAGATTGCGGTTCCATCAACTGGCCACCCCAAGCTCGACGCTATCTGTGTGGGCCTCGTCACATTCGCATTCTCGGCGCCGTGTTAGCTTGCCTCTGATGCCGGCAAACTCCGCCTGCTTGTAAGATTGTTGACGCCCATGTGCGCCTTGTGACCCAGTTGGGACGGTGCTTGGTTTTCAATTTTGCAAGACCGATCGCTGACAAGCGCATCATCCGTTCGGCTGAGCAACTCGAGCAACATTTATTTTAGTGTCTCTTCGAAGCTTGCAGCTGATGTGAAGGAGGAGCCGCCGGGACGACATTGAAAGTCCAGCACTGCGTGCCAAAGGGCCACGCTTGGTGGCCAGCGATTTCTGGATACCAGTATGAGTTGTAGCTTACTTGTTTTTGACGTGATTGGTCGCCATGCAGCATCTCAGCTCAACGTATGACCTGTTAACCGGTTCGGCGTTGATCAGTTACCGACTGTCGCTGTCGGAGCACCCCTGGTCGGCGCATCACAAGGTGTTCGATCGCGTCACCCTGGCGGGGACCGGGTTGTTGGAACAGGCTCTGGCGGCGGGACTCGCCGTCGGGAGTCCGCGGGTTCTGGAGCTGACGCTGGCCGCTCCGCTGATGATTTCGACCGCGAACGGATCGCGGGTGAAGATTCAGGTGCAGGCCGCCGATGCGCAGGGGCATCGTATCTTTTCTCTTCATGGTCTGGATGAATCATCCGCGGGATCAAGCGGCGGCATCCTTCATGCGACCGGCGTGCTGGCGGCGACCGAGGAAGGAGCCCAGGACGAATCCGTTGTGCCGCATCCGGAGGCGTGGCCGCCCGAGGGAACGACACAGCTCGACATTTCGAATCTCTACGCGCGACTGACTGCGCAGGGACTCGATTGCGGGCCGGCATTGCAGGGACTGACCGGAGTCTGGCGCCACGGCGAAACGATCTATGCGGAAGTGGCCCTGCCCGCTGGAACGACGTCCGGCGGTGGTGAGCACGGCATTCACCCCACGCTTTTTGACGCTGCCTTGCATGTACTCGCTGCGGAAGGTTTTGCCGTGGCCGAAGGCGGCGCGCCGCTTCCATCCTCGTGGTCAGATGTGACGCTGCACACATATTGTGCCGGCGCCTTGAGGGTACGTCTTGATCTCTGCAGTTCTGAAAGCTCGGAGCAGAGATCGGCCTCGATGATGTCGTGGGATGAGAAAGGGCAGCCCGTCGCAACGGTCGGACGTGTGACACTCCGTCGGGCTGCGAACGAGCCAGTGCTCGATTGTCACGTCGAAGAGGCACCGCCTCCTGCGCCTCTGGAGGTGCGGGAAAGCTCGGAGCGTCCTCGCACAGTTGCGCGAGGCCCGGTCGTGTCGGTCTTGCGCCGTCGCTTGACCGCGGTGCCCGAGAACGAACGCCTCGGAAATCTTGTGGCTTTGGTGCAGGAGAGCATTGCGTCGATTCTGGCGTTGCCCGGTGCCTCGTCTGTGCCCGCGGATGCTCCGCTGAAGGGGCTTGGACTGGACTCGCTGATGTCGGTCGAGCTGCGCAACCGCCTGTCTGTGCAGGTGGGATTGAAGCTGCCGACCACGCTGGCGTTCGACTACCCGACTGCGGAGGCGATTGCGGCGGAGCTTTTGCGCCAGATCTTCCCGGAGCTCGATGTAACCTCTGGAAATGCTCCCACGCGGTCGCGGGGCAAGGACGAGCCGATCGCGATCGTCGCAATGTCGTGCCGCACACCCGGCGGCGTCGGAGATTCGGACGCCTACTGGACTCTGCTCGCAGAGGAACGGGACGTGATCGGGCCGTTCCCGGCGCGCTGGGATAGGTATGCACTCTACGATCCGGATCCGGAAGCGCTGGGCAAGAGCTACGCACGTGAAGGCGGCTTCCTGCAGGACGTCGATCATTTCGATGCCGGCTTTTTTGGAATCGCGCCACGCGAAGCGGTGTCGATGGACCCGCAACAGCGACTGGTGCTCGAGGTCGTGTGGGAGGCGCTGGAGAAGGCCGGGCTTCAACCCGACGCGCTGAATGAATCCAGCACCGGCGTCTATCTCGGCGCGATGCGGAGCGATTACAGGCAAAGCGGTATCTCGCTCGAGTCGATGGACGGCTACGCCGAGACCGGCCAGGCCAGCTCTGTGCTCTCCGGGCGTGTGTCGTATGCGTTGGGTCTGCAAGGCCCGGCGATGACGGTGGACACGGCTTGTTCTTCGTCGCTGTCCGCGCTGCATCTGGCCTGTGCGGCCCTGCGTCAGGGCGAGTGCGATCTCGCGCTGGCAGGCGGCGTACAGGTGATGAGCACGCCTTCGGTGTTCGTGGAGTTCAGCCGGTTGCGTGCCGTCGCGCCCGACGGTCGCAGCAAGAGTTTTGCTGACGGCGCTGATGGCGCGGGCTGGAGCGAAGGCTGCGGCGTGCTGGTCTTGAAGCGCCAGTCGGACGCGGAGCGTGACGGCGACGAGATCTTGGCGTTGATCCGCGGTTCCGCCGTGAACCAGGACGGTCGCAGCCAGGGTCTGACGGCGCCGAACGGTCCGAGCCAGCAGCGCGTCATCCGCGCGGCGCTCTCCGCCAGCGGCGTCAGCGCCGACGACATTGACGTGGTCGAAGCACACGGTACCGGAACCAGCCTCGGTGATCCCATCGAAGCGGGTGCGCTCGCCGCAGTGTTCGGTCCGACGCGCCGTGAAGATCGCCCGCTGTGGCTGGGCTCGTCGAAGTCAAATCTTGGGCATACGCAGGCAGCCGCCGGTGTTCTCGGCGTGATGAAGATGGTGCTGGCGCTCCGGCATGAGGTGCTGCCGAAGACGTTGCATGCGGATCATCCGAGCAGCCAGATCGAGTGGGAGGGGAGCGGACTGTCGCTGCTGCAGCAGGCGCGCGCATGGCCGCGCGATGTGGCCCATGTCCGTCGTGCCGGTGTGTCCTCGTTCGGTATCAGCGGGACCAACGCGCATGTGGTGATCGAGGAAGCGCCGGCGCGTTCGAAGATTGTTGGTGCAACTGATACGTCCTCGCTCCCGATCCCATTGCTGGTATCCGGCCGCGACGAGGCCGCGCTGCGTGCGCAGGCCGGCCGTTATAGCGAATGGCTGACGCAGCATCCGGACGTCGACTTCCATTCCGTGGTCGCGACGGCGGCGTTGCACCGGACGCAGTTTGGATCGCGGGCGTCAGTGTCGACACGCAATGCGTCGGAAGCCGTGGAAGCGCTGACTGCGCTGGCCGAAGGCCGCTCCCATGCATCAGTGTCGATTGCCGAGGCGCACGATCGCGGTCGCGTCGTGTTCGTGTTCCCAGGACAGGGCAGCCAGTGGCCATCGATGGGCCGAGCCCTGCTGGCGGAATCGGCTGTATTTGCGCAGACGATCGCTGCCTGTGAGGTGGCGCTGTCGAAGTACACGGATTGGTCGCTGACTTCGGTGCTTCGCGGCGATGAGAGCATTGAAGCCGCACTGCTGGAACGGGTGGACGTGATCCAGCCGGCGCTGTTTGCAATGAATGTCGGTTTGGCAGCCGTGTGGCGCAGCCTCGGACTGGAACCATCAGCAGTGGTCGGTCACAGCCAGGGCGAGATCGCAGCCGCAGTTGTTGCCGGCATTCTCTCGCTCGAGGATGGCGCACGCGTCGTGGCGCTGCGCAGCCAGCTGTTGCGCCGCCTGACCGGGCATGGCGCGATGGCGGTGACGGAGCTTGCGGCCTCGGTCGTGGAAGAGCGGCTGAAGTCAGCAGAGTGGTCCGGACTGTCGGTGGCGGTGGTGAACACGCCGGGCTCGACGGTGGTCTCCGGTCCGACCGAAGTGGTCGAGCGCTGGGTCAGCGACCTCGGCAACGAAGGCATCTTCTGCCGCCAGGTCAATGTCGACTACGCCTCGCACAGCGCGGAGATGGATCCGATCCTTCCGGAGCTGGAAGGTTTGCTCTCGGATCTCGCACCGCAGGCCGGTCAAGTCGCGATGATCTCGACGGTGACGGGAACACGCTGTGACGGCACGTCGCTGGATGGATCTTATTGGTGCCGGAACCTGCGTCAGACGGTGCGGCTGGATCAGGCGCTGGCCGAGCTGATCGGGAACGGACACGGCGTGTTCGTCGAAGCGAGCGCGCATCCGGTGCTGGCAATGCCGTTGTCGGCCGCGAGCGGCGAGCACGGTGTTGTCGTGGGATCGCTCCGTCGCGATGGCGGCGGAATGTCCGAACTTCTGCGTAGTCTTGGCGCGCTGCATGTTCATGGTGTCGCGGTCGATTGGTCGAAGGCGCTTGGCTCGCACACAAAGTTGCCTGTTGCGTCACTGCCGACCTATGCATTCCAGCGCCAGCGTTATTGGCTGGAGGCGGAGAAGCCGAGCGGCGACGCTGCGACGATGGGCCTGTCGGAGGCGTCGCATCCGCTCTTGGGAGCGGCGACGCCGCTGGCGGAGAGCGATGGCTTCCTGCTGACGGGCCGGCTGTCGCTGTCGGAAGCCGGCTGGCTCGGCGATCACGCGGTGTTCGGCACGGTCCTGTTGCCGGGTACGGGGCTGCTGGAGCTCGGCTTTGCCGCGACGCGTGCGGTCGGCTTGAGCAGTGTGTCGCACTTGACGTTGCTGTCGCCGCTGGTGCTGCCGGCGGAAGGCGGTGTGCGTCTGCAGGTTCAGGTGGATGCGCTCGAGGCCGGTGCGGCCAGCGGCGGTCGTGGCCTCAACATCTACAGCCGCGCGGAAGACGCCCCCGAAGGCGCGTCGTGGACGCTGCATGCGCAGGGCACACTGGGCGAGGCTACGGCAGAAGCAACAGAAGACAACAACGAACTCGCAGTCTGGCCGCCTATTGGTGGCGAGCCGATCGACCTGAGTGGTCATTATGCGCGGCTTGCGGCGCGGGGTTACGGCTACGGCCCGCTGTTCCAGGGCCTGGTCGAGGCCTGGCGCGTGGGCGATGCCGTCTACGGCCGCGCCGTGCTGGCGGACGCGCTGGGATCGTCCGCGGATAGTTACGGGCTGCATCCGGCACTGCTGGACAGCGCCCTGCATGTGCTGAGCTTCGACCGGATTGCCGGCGCCGATCTCAGCGAGGGCGCCGACGCGCCGCTGCTGCTGCCGTTCGAATGGTCCGAGGTCTCTCTCGCCGCCCAGGGTGCGCGTGAGCTGCGGGTCCGTGCCTCCGTGGAGCGCAGCGGCGAAGGCGAGGCGCTGGCGCATCTGCAGCTTGCGGATGGGCAGGGCCGTGTGGTCGCGCATGTCGGCGGCCTCCGCCTGAAGGAAGCGAGCGAAGCGCAGATCCGCGATGCCGCGCGGAGCGAAGCGCAGCATCTTTATCGGTTGGACTGGCGTGCGGTGACGCTCGGTAACGACGCCGGTGTTGATGCGGCGCCGCTGATCATCGGCGGCGACGGCGCGCTTGCTGCTCGTCTCAAGCTCGATCATGCCGTCGATGTGCCGGCGCTGGTAGCGCGCCTCGATGCAGGCGGACTTGTACCCTCACAGATCGTGTTCGATCATTTGTCTGAACAAGCCGGCAGCGTGCTAGCGGCAACGCATGCGACGGCCGAGCGTGGCCTTGCCGAGTTGCAGGCGCTCTTCGGCGAGGCGCGCCTGAACGAGACAGATGTGACGTGGCTGACACGGAACGCGGTCGCGACCGGTCCCGATGACGGCGTCAGCGGACTGACGCATGCGCCGTTGTGGGGCCTGGTGCGCAGTGCTCGGGCCGAGCATCCCGATCGCAGCTTGCGGCTCGTGGATCTGGACGTTGCAGCCCTGGATGCGGCATCGCTGGGCAAGCTGGTGTCGACGACCTCTGAGCCCGAGCTGGCCTTGCGCCATGGCGCCGTGCTGGCGCCACGGCTGATGCGCGCTGGCGCAGGTGTGAGTACGCTGTCGGTCCCAACCGCGCCGGACTACCGCGTCGTGGTCAGCGATCCCGGCCGCCTCGACGGCGTCAGCCTGGTGGCGGCGCATGAGCTGTCGGAGCCGCTGGCACCGGGTGAAGTCCGGGTCGCCGTGCGCGCGGCCGGCATGAACTTCCGCGATGTCCTGATCACGCTGGGCCAGATCGCCTCTCCCGGTATCGGCTTCGAGTTTGCCGGCGTGGTCGAGGCGGTCGGCAGCGACGTGACCTCGCTTGGCGTCGGCGACCGCGTGTTCGGATGCGGCCGCGGCTGCTTCGGCACCCGCGCGGTGACGCCGGCGGAGCAGCTTGCAAAAATCCCCGCGGGCATGTCGTTCACTGAGGCAGCGACGATCCCGCTGGCCTATCTGACGGCGCTCTATGCGCTGCAGGAGCTCGGCCAGATCAAGCCGGGTGATCGGGTCCTGGTGCATGCTGCCGCCGGCGGCGTCGGCATGGCGGCGGTGCAGCTGTGCCGCCACTTCGGTGCCGAGGTCTATGGCACGGCGAGCCCCGGCAAATGGCCGGTGCTGGAAGGAATCGGGCTCGACGGACGCCACATCGCCAACTCCCGCGACCTCAGCTTCGAGACCCAGTTCCGCATCACCACCAACGGCGAGGGCGTCGACATCGTCCTCAATGCGCTGACCGGCGAGTTCGTCGATGCCTCGCTGCGGCTGCTGCCGCGCGGCGGCCGCTTCCTGGAGATGGGGATTGCGGACGGGCGCGACGCCGATGCGATCGCCAGGAAGTATCCTGGCGTGAGCTACCATGCCTTCATCCTGCCGACGGATCGTATGCCGGCGCTCCTCACGCAGCTGATGGGCCTGTTCGCGGCCGGCGTGCTGCAGCCGCTGCCTTACGTGGCCTACGACGTCAGGCAGATGCCGGCGGCGCTGCGGCAGATGGCGCAGGGCCGCCACATCGGCAAGCAGGTGGTGCAGCTGCCGCGGCGTCTCGAACAGGATGGCACCGTGCTGATCACGGGTGGCGCCGGCGAGATCGGCAGCGCAGTCGCGCGGCATCTCGTGGCCCATCATGGTGTCCGTCACCTGCTGCTGACGTCGCGTCGCGGCATGGCGGCGCCGGGTGCCGCTGAGCTCATCGCCGAGCTGCAAGCACTGGGCGCGGAGACGGTCGCGCTCGTGAGCTGCGACGTCTCCAACCGTGATGCCGTCAGTAAAGTCCTCAACACCCTCGCGCCGGAACGCCCGCTGACCGGCGTGTTCCACCTGGCCGCGACGCTGGACGACGGCATCGTGCCGGCACTGACAGTGGAGCGGCTCGATCGCGTGCTGCAGCCCAAGCTCGATGGTGCCTGGCATCTGCACGAGCTGACGGCCGAGATGGATCTCGCGGCGTTCGTGCTGTTCTCGTCGGTGGCCGCCCTCGGCAGTCCGGGCCAGGCGAACTACGCCGCGGCAAACGTCTTCCTCGATGCGCTTGCGGCCGAGCGTCGGCATCGCGGCCTGGCCGGGCAGAGCCTGCTGTGGGGCCTGTGGGAGCAGCGCGGCGTCGGCATGACCGCGCATCTCGGCCGGGCCGAGCTGATGCGGATGCGCCGCCAGGGCGTGCAGGCGCTGTCGCTCGAGCTCGGGCTCAATCTGCTCGACGCGGCACAATCACAGCCCGAAGCGATGCTGGTGCCGATCCATCTGGATGTCGGCGCGATGCAGCGCCAGTTCGGTGACGACGTGCCGGCGCTGTATCGCGGCCTGGTGCGCAGCGGATTGCGGAAGGCTGCGGCTGCTGGAAGCGGCGACACCAATGCCTTGCGGGTGCGGCTTGCCGCGCTCGGCGGCGAGAGCGAGCGGCTACAGGCGCTGGTGGAGCTGGCCCAGGAAGAGATCGCGGCCGTGCTGGCCTTGCCGAGCGCCAACTCGGTGCCGGCGGACCAGCCGCTGAAGGAGCTCGGGCTGGACTCGCTGATGGCGGTCGAGCTGCGCAACCGCCTCTCGGGGCGGGTCGGAACCAAGCTGCCGACCACGCTGGCGTTCGATTATCCGACCGCACGGACAATGACACGGCTGCTGCTGGAGAAGCTCGAGCTCGCTCGTGCGCCGGCTCGACAGGAGAAGCGCGCGACGACGGCATCCGCATCGGCATCTGAGCCGATCGCGATCGTCGGCATGAGCTGCCGCACACCCGGCGGCCCTGCAAACCCCGAGAGCTACTGGTCACTGCTGGAGCGCGGTGGCGACGGCGTGGGTCCGCTGCCGGGTCGTTGGAGCCGCGATCTGCTCAAGCGCCTGGACGAGATCACGGGCGGGCTGTCGCAGGAAGGCGGCTTCATCGCCGGGGTCGAGGAGTTCGACGCATCGTTCTTCGGCATCTCGCCGCGCGAAGCCATCGAGATGGATCCGCAGCAGCGCCTGATCCTGGAAGCCTCATGGGAGGCGCTGGAGCGCGCGGGCCTGCAGCCGGACGGACTGAGCGAGAGCCGCACCGGCGTCTATCTCGGCTCGATGGCCGGCGACTACGGCACGCGCTCGCTCGAAGCGACCACGATGTGGACCTCGACAGGCACGCTGTCGAGCGTGCTGGCGGGGCGTGTCTCCTACGTGCTGGGCCTGGAAGGTCCGGCGATGACGATCGACACGGCGTGCTCGTCCTCGCTGACTGCCTTGCACCTGGCGTGCACGGCGCTGCGGCAAAGCGAGTGCGACCTGGCGCTGGCGGGCGGCGTGACCGTGATGTCGACACCCTCGACGTTTGTCGCTCTGGGTCCTGACAACGGCATGGCGCCGGATGGTCGCTGCAAGGCGTTCTCGGCGGGTGCCAATGGCGCCGGCTGGAGCGAAGGCTGCGGCGTGCTGGTGCTCAAGCGCCAGTCGGACGCGGAGCGCGACGGCGACGAGATCTTGGCGCTGATCCGCGGTTCTGCGGTGAACCAGGACGGCCGCAGCCAGGGCCTGACGGCGCCGAACGGTCCGAGCCAGCAGCGCGTGATCCGCGCGGCGCTCTCCGCCAGCGGCGTAACCCCCGACGACATCGACGTGGTCGAGGCGCACGGCACCGGGACCAACCTCGGCGATCCGATCGAGGCCGGCGCCTTGGCCGCCGTGTTCGGCCCGACGCGTCGCGAAGATCGTCCGCTGTGGCTGGGCTCGTCGAAGTCGAACCTCGGCCACACCCAGGCGGCGGCCGGTGTACTGGGCGTGATGAAGATGGTGCTGGCACTCCGGCACGAGGTGTTGCCGAAGACGCTGCATGCCGATGAGCCGAGCCACCAGATCGAGTGGGACGGCAGCGGCCTGTCGCTGCTGCAGGAAGCACGGGCGTGGCCGCGCGAAGCTTCGCATGTGCGTCGCGCCGGCGTGTCCTCGTTCGGCATCAGCGGAACCAATGCGCATGTGGTGATCGAGGAGGCGCCGGTACGCGCCACAGCCCGCAACGCAGATATAAAAAATATAGACGATGCATCATCGTCGACCATGATCCCGCTGCTGGTGTCCGGCCGTGACGAAGCCGCGCTGCGTGCGCAGGCCGGCCGTTATAGCGAATGGCTGTCGGAGCGTCCGGATGCCGACTTCCATTCCGTGATTGCGACGGCTGCATTGCATCGGACGCAGTTCGCTTCGCGTGCGGCAGTGTCCGTGCGTGATGTAGTGGAAGCCGTGGACGCACTGCGCTCGCTCGCTGAAGGTCGTCCGCATGCTTCGGTGTCGATCGGCGAAGCACGGGGCGAGGCCGGCAAGCTGGCGTTCCTGTTTACGGGTCAGGGCGCGCAGCAGCTCGGCATGGGCCGGGCGCTGATGGAGACGTGCGCCGCATTCCGCGCCACGTTCGAGGAGGCCTGCGGGTATTTTGACGAACTGCTGGACCTGCCGCTTCGCTCGGTGATGTTTGCGGACGAAGGCTCCGAGGCCGCGGCCAAGCTGAACGAGACGGCCTACGCGCAGCCCGCTCTGTTCGCGGTCGAGGTCGCGCTGTTCCGTCAGCTGGAGCAGTGGGGCATCGCGCCCGACATCCTGCTCGGACATTCGATTGGCGAACTCAGTGCCGCGCATGTCGCAGGCGTGTGGTCGCTGAAGGATGCCTGCCGTGTGGTCGCTGCCCGCGGACGGCTGATGCAGGCTCAGCCCGCCGGCGGCGCCATGGTGGCGATCGAGGCGGGCGAAGCCGAAGTGCTGCCGCTGCTTAACGATGGTGTCGAGATTGCCGGGCTGAACGGGCCGCGCTCGACGGTGGTCTCGGGCGATGAAGCCGCCGTGCTGGCACTGGCGGAAGCGTTCAAGGCCAAAGGCCGCAGGACCAGCCGCCTGCAGGTCAGCCACGCCTTCCACTCGGCGCGCATGGAGCCGATGCTGGAGGCATTCGGCGAGGAGTTGTCAAAGGTCATCTTCAACGCGCCGCGGCTGCCGATCGTCAGCAATTTGACGGGACGTCTCGCGACAAAGGAAGACCTCTGCAGCGCCGAGTATTGGGTGCGTCAGGTGCGCCAGGCCGTGCGCTTCCTCGACGGCGTGCATGTGCTGGAAGCCGAAGGCGTGCGGACAAGCCTGGAGCTTGGTCCTGATGGCATCCTGACCGGGCTTGCCGCGGGCTGCCTGTCCGAGGGATCGCCGATGCAGGTGATTGCTTCGCAGCGTCGCGGACGCGATGGCAGCGAGGCGCTGTTGGCTGCGCTCGGCGCGTTGCACGTGAACGGCGTTGCGATTGATTGGGCGAAGGCTCTCGGTCTGAACGCAAAGACACCTGTTGCCTCGCTTCCGACCTACGCATTCCAGCGTCAACGCTACTGGCTCGAGGCCGAGAAGCAAAGCGCGGACGCTTCGACCATGGGCCTGTCGGAGGCCGCGCATCCGCTGCTGGGAGCGGCGACGCCACTGGCGGAGAGTGACGGGTTCCTGCTGACGGGCCGGCTGTCGCTGTCGGAGGCGGGCTGGCTCGGCGACCACGCGGTGTTCGGTACGGTCTTGTTGCCGGGCACGGGACTGCTGGAGCTCGGCTTTGCCGCGACGCGTGCGGTCGGCTTGAGCAGTGTGTCGCACTTGACGTTGCTGTCGCCGCT
>NZ_JAFCJI010000012.1 GCF_018131105.1 Bradyrhizobium manausense
ACGATCGAAAACCTCACCGGCAGCGCGTTTGCCGACGTGCTGACGGGCAATACGGCGGCCAACGTGCTGATCGGCGGCCTCGGCAACGATACGCTCAATGGCGGCGCGGGCGTCGACACCATGGTCGGCGGACTCGGAAACGATACCTACGTCGTGGACGTGGCGGGCGACATCGTGACGGAGAATGCGGGCGAGGGCCTCGACGAAGTGCAGACGACCGTCAGTGGCTACACTCTGGGTGCCAATGTCGAGAATCTGACGCTGACGGGCGTCGCGAACCTCAACGGCAACGGCAACGAGCTCGCCAACGTCATCGTCGGCAATGCCGGGAACAACGTGCTCAGCGGCAATGCTGGCAACGACACGCTGATCGGCAACGCTGGCAACGATACGCTGAACGGCGGCACGGGCGCCGACACCATGATCGGCGGCTTGGGCAACGACACCTATGTCGTGGACGACGCCGGTGACGTCGTTACCGAGCTGGCCGGCGGGGGGACCGATCTGGTCCAGACGGTCCTTGCGGCGCTGACTCTGGGCAACGAGGTCGATAACCTGACATTCACGGGTGCCGGCAATTTTGCCGGAACCGGTAACGCGTTGGCCAATACGATCAGGGGCGGCGCCGGCAACGACACGCTGGATGGCGGCCTCGGAACCGACACGTTGATCGGCGGCGCCGGCGACGACATCTACAAGGTCGACCAGACCGGCGATGTCGTCACCGAGGCGGCGGCGGCCGGCAACGACACGGTGCTCGCGACGGCGCTGCTCTACTCCCTGGGAGCCAATGTCGAGAACCTGACCTTCGCCGGTTCGGGCAACTTCACCGGCACCGGCAACACGCTGGCGAACACCATCACCGGCGGCGCGGGCAACGACACGCTGAACGGTGGCGCCGGTGCCGACACCCTGATCGGAGGCGGCGGCAACGATATCTACATCGTCGACGTCGCAGGTGACGTGGTCACCGAAGCTGCCGGCGGCGGCAACGACGAGGTTCAGACAGCGGTCAACGGCTACACGCTGGGCGCCAATGTCGAGAACCTCACCCTGACGGGCGTAGGCAACATCAACGGCAATGGCAACGAGCTCGCCAACGTCATCACCGGCAATGCCGGCAACAACGTGCTCAACGGCAATGGCGGCAACGACACCCTGATCGGCAACGCCGGCAACGATACGCTGAACGGCGGAACCGGCGCCGACACCATGACTGGCGGGCTCGGCAACGACACCTATGTGGTTGACGATGTCCTTGATGTCGTCAACGAGAGCGCCGGTGGTGGCGTCGATCTGGTCCAGACCACGCTCAACAGCTACGGGCTCGGCTCCGAAGTCGAGAACCTCACGTTCACCGGTGTCGGCAACTTTATCGGCACGGGCAACGCGCTCGCCAACGCGATCACGGGCGGTGCAGGCAACGACAGTCTCAGCGGCGGAGCAGGCAACGATGTCCTCAACGGCGGTGCGGGCGACGACACGCTGAGTGGCGGTCTCGGCAACGACACGCTGACGGGCGGAGCGGGCATCGATACGGTAAGCTACGCCGACGAGACCGATGCCATGTCGATCGATCTCGCGGCCGGGACGACCCGGCGTGGTTCGGGCGCCGCGGCGATCGAGGACACGCTGGCGACGATCGAGAACGCGACCGGCGGCTCCGGCGATGATGCCATCACCGGAAGCGCGGCCGCCAACGTCCTGAACGGTGGTGCGGGCATCGATGCTATCCTGGCCGGCGGCGGAAACGACATCATCATCGGCGGCGCCGGGGATGACACGATGAACGGCGGTGCTGGTAACGACAATTTCGTGTTCGAGATTGGCTTCGGTCACGACATCATCACCGTGTTCGGCGACGCCGGCACTGATCAGGACACGCTGGACTTCTCGACCGTCATCTTCGCGAACTTCGCCGCTGTGCAGGCGGCGACCCACCAGATCGGGACCGACGTGCATATCGATGTCAACGCGTCGCACGGCGTGATCCTGACGAACTTCTCCTCGGCGAATCTGGGTGCGGACGATTTCCGCTTCCACTGAGCTGATCGACAGGGCCTGGGCGATGCGGAAGCCTCGCCCAGGCTGAAAGCCACCCCACAGGTTCTGACTTGATTTCGAACGAACGTATTGCAGCTAGCGCTTTCTTTTCGGGCTGAAACAGGGACGTCTCCCTGTCATTGCGGGGCATGGGTCGTGCGCGCGTCGGATCATCAGGGATCGGCAACGTCACCGATCGCCATCGGGCTGTCAGCATGTTCGGGCGCCTTCGTCGCCATCGGCGTGCTCACTGCACTCATCAATGTGCTGATGTTGACTGGCTCCCTCTTCATGCTCCAGGTCTATGACCGTGTGCTGCCGAGCCGAAGCGTCCCGACGCTGCTCGCGCTGGGTGCGATGGCGATCGGCCTGTTCGCGTTCCAGGGCTTTCTCGACGCGTGCCGGGGGCGCATCCTTGTCCGCATCGGAAGCTTCCTCAACGAGCGGCTCAACGGGCGCATTTATGATGCGCTGGCCAAGTTGCCGCTTAGGATTCAGGGCAAGGCCGATGGTGTCCAGCCGCTTCGCGATCTCGATCAGATGCAGAGCTTTCTCTCGGGACTCGGACCGACGGCCCTGTTCGACCTGCCCTGGATGCCGCTCTACCTTGGGATCTGCTTCGTCTTCCACGCCTGGATCGGCATCACGGCGATGGCGGGTGCCGCGATCCTGGTGAGCCTGACCTTGTGGACGGAGGCGCTCACCCGGGCGCCGACCCGGGCCATGGCGGAAGCCAATGCACGCCGGCATGGACTTGCCGAGGCGACGCGGCGCAATGCCGAAGTGCTGCAGGCCATGGGCATGCGCGGGCGGCTGGCAGAAGCCTGGGCGGCGGCGAACGCAAGCTATCGCGGCGCGTCGCAGCGCGCCGCGGACGTAAGTGGAGGCCTGGGCGCCACGTCGCGCGTGCTACGGATGATGTTGCAGTCGACCGTGCTGGCGGTTGGCGCCTATCTCGCCATCAATCAGGAAGCGACCGGCGGTATCATCATTGCCAGCTCGATCCTGGTCTCGCGGGCACTGGCGCCGGTTGAGCTCGCGATCGCAAACTGGAAGGGATTTGTGGCGGCACGCCAAAGCCGGAAGCGGCTGACCGAGCTGCTCAAGCTGATGGAGCAGCAAGCCCCGGCACTGACCGCGCTGCCACCTCCCGCGAAGTCTCTTGCGGTTGAAGGTCTCAATATCGCTCCGCCGGGGCAGGTCAAGCTCGTGGTTCAGGATGCCAGCTTTACGCTGGTGGCAGGGCAGGCGCTTGGGGTCATCGGACCGAGCGCCTCTGGCAAGTCGTCCCTGGCACGTGGAATCGCAGGCGTGTGGCTGCCCGCCCGCGGCAAGGTACGGCTTGACGGCGCGTCACTCGAACAATGGCCCGGAGAGAGCCTGGGACCACATATCGGTTACCTGCCTCAGGATATCGAGCTGCTCGACGGCACTGTTTCCGAGAACATCAGCCGCTTCAGCGCCGACGTGGAGTCCGACGCGGTCATTGGCGCTGCGCGGGCGGCCGGTGTTCACGACCTGATCGTTCACCTGCCTGATGGATACGCAACCCGTGTGGGCGAGGGCGGTCTCGCGATCTCGGCCGGGCAGAGGCAACGCATTGCGCTGGCGCGGGCGCTGTATCGGGATCCCTTCCTGGTCGTGCTCGATGAGCCGAACTCAAATCTCGATGCGGAAGGCGACGAGGCGCTCACCCGCGCGATCCTTGCCGCCCGCGCACGCGGGGCCGTCGTCATCGTGATTGCGCACCGGCCGTCGGCTCTCCTTGGGGTCGATCTGATCCTCGCCATGGCAAACGGCCGCGTCCACGCGTTCGGGCCGAAGGAGGAGGTTCTTCAAAAGGTCCTTGATCGCTCGAAAACGCATCTGCGTCCCGTCAAGCTCGCAGCCGATAGCGAGGCGAAGTCATGAACGCAAAGACAGAGACCGCGAAACGCTCGATCCGTCGTCACGTGCTGATGGTGGGGGCCGCCGGCTGTCTCGTCGTCGGCGGCTTCGGCGGCTGGGTGACCAACGCCGAACTGTCCGGCGCGGTGGTGGCATCCGGCGCCCTGGTCGTCGACTCCAATGTCAAGAAGGTGCAGCACCCGACCGGCGGCGTGGTAGGCGAATTGCGTGTGCGCGATGGTGTCCATGTCCACGCCGGCGACGTGCTGATCCGTCTCGACGAGACGGTGACGCGCGCCAATCTCGCGATCGTCGTGAAGGGCATCGACGAGCTGATGGCCCGGCACGCCCGTCTGGAAGCCGAGCGCGATGACCAGGAGAACGTCCGCTTTCCGTCCAGTTTGACCGCCCGGCTGCAGAACCCGGATATCTGGCAGGTCGTGAATGGCGAGAAGAAGCTGTTCGAGCTTCGCAAACTGGCGCGCGCCGGCCAGAAGGCCCAGTTGCAGGAGCGGATCGGCCAGCTCAAGGAAGAGATCAAGGGATTGATGGAGCAGGCGGAAGCAAAGACCGGCGAAACCGAGCTGATCCTGCGCGAGCTCGAGGGCGTCCGCATGCTTTTTGCCAAGAACCTCGTTCCGATCATGCGCCTCACCCAGCTCGAGCGGGAGACCGTCCGCCTCCGCGGCGAGCGCGGCCAGCTGATGGCGTCGACCGCCCAGGCGCATGGCAAGATGGCGGAGACGTCGCTTCAGATCATTCAGATCGACCAGGATCTGCGCAGTGAGGTCGCGAAGGAGCTGCGGGAAATCCAGGGCAGGATGGCGGAATTGCTCGAGCGCAAGGTTGCGGCCGAGGATCAGCTGATGCGAATCGACATCCGCGCGCCGCAGAGCGGCATCGTACATCAGCTCAATGTCCATACCGTCGGCGGCGTGATCACGGCGAGCGAGCCCGCGATGCTGATCGTGCCCGAATCGGACGATCTCACCGTCGAGGTCAAGCTGCCGCCGCAGAACATCGATCAATTGATGCTCGGTCAGGCCGCCGTGTTGCGCTTCTCCGCCTTCAATCAGCGAACGACGCCGGAGATCAACGGCATCGTGAAGCGGATCTCCGGGGACATCGTCCAGGATCAGAAGAGCGGCGCAGCCTACTATCTCGTCCACATCGCGACGCCCGTCGACGAGGTCGCGCGGCTTGACGGCCTCAAGCTGCTGCCGGGCATGCCGGTCGATGCCTTTATCCAGACCGGGAGCCGGACCGTGCTGTCCTATCTGGTCAAGCCGCTTCGCGATCAGATTGCCAAAGCGCTTCGTGAACGCTGAATCATTGCGGCTCGCGTCGCGCGCCATCGCAGGCTTTCGCAGCGCTTCCGCCAACGCGACGCCGCGGCGCGGCCGCGCTCAGGGATGCAAGCGTCGCGATGTGGGACTGGTCGGCAGGACGCTGCTTGAGTCGTTGCTCAAGCCGTTGCCGGCGCGTCATCGGCCGTTTCAAGAACGTGTATCTTGACGTTGTTGCTCTCGTCGCGGCCGAGCACCTTGACTTTGCGATCTCTAAAGGTGGTCTGCATCAGGTGTTTCACCAGCGGGCGGACGATGCGGGCATCTCCGGCCGCATGCACCAGCCAGGGGATTTCGCCCGACGTCCACTCCGAAGGATCCAGCTTCGGGGTCGCGTCTGTCGATTCGGTGAGGCGTTTGTCGACCTCGGGCGAGACGAAGGCCCAGAGCACCATCGCGGCGGGCAACGTTCGCGCATCATTGCCTTCACCAAACTTGGCCTCGGCGAGCCGGTATTGCCGGTTTGTTATGGCGGGGATCAGCAGCCATTCGAGATCGCCGATCGTGTAGTTGCGATAATGTGGAGAGCGCATCATGACGCCGATCGCCTGGGTGAATACGCTCGCATTGCGGAGGGAAGCGGCTTGGGCGCGGACCTTTTCGACCATGCCCGGCGGTAGCGCCTTGTCTTGCTGTGCCTGGGGATCGGGGATCACGTTCTCGCCGCCGGCGGCGCGGTTCGGCTGAGCGGTGAACTCGCTTCCATTGAGTTCGTTCATGACGCATTACTCCTGCTCTGCATCCATCTCTCAATGATGATGATGGGCGTGTCCGCCGTCTCCACGCACGGGCATGTCCGGACCCTGTGCTTCCCGGAGACGTGCCGTCTCGCCATCGATAAAGGCCATCAAATCGGCAGCATCCTGCCGCGCCACGCCCATTGCCGGCATCCTGACCGCCGGAAATCGCTCCACGAGTGCCATCGCATCCGGGTCGTGCGCTGCCCGGAGCTTGGCGGGATCCTGGATGAACGAGGATAGCCAGGCGCGATCCCGTCTCGCCGTCACGCCGCGCAGGTCAGGACCGACACGGTCTCCGACACCGATGGTGTGGCACGGGGCGCAGATCTTCTTGAACAGGGCCTGCCCCGGCTGATTGCTCATGGCAAGGGCTGTGGCGGTCGCGGCGTCGGTTGCCGGCGGACGGACCTGATCGCGCCATTTCGGGTCCATGCCGCGGATGGTCATGACCAGGCGGTTGAGGTCGCCGAAAGCCGAATCCCGCTGCCACTCACCGGTGGCGTCATTGCCGAGCACGATCTCATTGCGGTGCTCGCTCAGGATCTCGCTCCGATCGCCGAACTTGTAGTTGATGGCCCGGATGTCGTCAGCGTCGCCGGTGACGAAGGTCCAGCCCGGCCCGGTCTGGAAGGCCGACGAGAATTCCTTCAGCCGCGCCGGCGTGTCTCGCTTCGGATCGACCGTCATCGAGATCATGAAGACATCGCGGCCGACGGCATCGCCGAGCTTGTCTTCGAGCTGGGACAGGCGCGCCGTCGTCAAGGGGCAGATGTCGGTGCAGCTCGTATAGATGAAACTGATGATGACGATCTTGCCCTTGATCAGATCATCATAGAACCGGACGGAGTTTCCGTCCTGCGTCCGGACGACAGTGTTGGGAATATAGTTTTCGCCCCACAGACGGCTGTCCGTCTTTCCTGGTCCGGCAACCATGGTGCCGGCGGCGACAACTAATATTGGCATCAAGGCGCGGCACCATCGCATCTGAGGCTCCTGACCGTCTATGGCGCGAACTGACCGTCCGTCAGTTCGTCTTTCCCGGGACGTAGGTGAACGGTTCCTCGCTGCCGAACTGTTCAGGTACGCGTTGATCCCGCTCCTTCACGGTGCGCGCTTGCGAGCGCTGTATCGCCTCCTCGATCATCCTCGGCGTCGCGACCGTCGGCTTCTTTGCACCGACGGGAGGGGGAGAAGTTGTCTGCCCCGACGCGGAGAGTGTGAATGGCGCCACGATCAAGATGGCGGCTACGATGCGCAGCAATCCTGCAGAGAGCGTAATCATCTGAAATCCTCCAACCAGCTTGTTCGGGGTCAGGTTCTGGGATCCCCTTCGGGCAGGATTTCCGGCGTGGTCCAGACGACCCCGTCAGGCGTGGGATTGGGCGTCGGCGTCACCGCCGTCTGCGGTGATCCCGGAACACCGGTGAGGAGCTGAATTCGCATCAACAAGGCAAAATCCTCATGCACGGTGTTGTGGCAATGGTTCACGTATGAGCCGCCAAATTCGCCGAATTGGATCTGGAACGTGACCTGCCGCTGGCCGGTCGCCCGGAGCCGCCAGACGTCCTTTCTGACGAGTTTCTCCGTGGAAGGAATCGCGTCGGTGCCACGGTTGATCGTCACGCCTTCCTCGAAGTGGAGGTGAATCGGGTGGTCCCAACCGCCGCCGCCATTGACGTAGGTCCAGTGCTCGATCTCCCCGGGCTTGGGAATCAGCAGCGAGATCCTGTTCGCATTCATTGAATGCGCTTCCTGTCCGTTGATCCGGATGGTCCATGGGAAGGTCGCGTTCTCCGGACAGTCCGGCGTGCATTGCCCGGCCGCGTTACGGGAATCTCCATTTCCGGAGCGCCCGAATTCGACGAGCCTCGTGCGCACCGGCGCGACAACCGGAATCTGTTGCGTCAATGTCAGCGGGACGACGCTGCGGTCCGGAGTCGTCGAGGAATACGTATGGCCCGGCATATCCACGCTCTGCACCGAACCGACGACGTTGAACTGCATGACCCCGCCGATGCACGGGTCGAGCGGATCGCCCGCGAGCGCCTGCGCAAGCGTGAGGTCGCGCTGCGGTCCGCGTCCATCGGGCCGCATCTGCAGTTGATTCACCAGCGTCACCTTGTCTCCGATCCTGAACCTGGAGAAGTCGACGACGATGTCGTAACGCTCGGCCGTGCCCTGGTGATCGAGAGTCGTCAGCGTGATCGGATTGACGACGAAATTGCCGTCATTGGCGATGAACTGGAACGGCACGGCTGATCCGCTCGAATTCGCCAGTGCCAGCTTCCAGAACCGTGACATGCTCGCATTGAGGATCCGGAAGCGATATTTGCGTGGCAGGACCTCGAGATAGGGCGCGTAGGCCGAATTGACCAGCGGGATGTCGCCGAGGAAGCCGTCGGTATTGAAGATGTCGAAGAACAATTGCCCGTCGGCTCGCGTCGCCGCGTCGGACATGATCAGGTTGACGTCGAAATCGACGTTGCCCCAGTCGAGCAGGCTGCCGCTCGGCAGGCGCAGATTGACGCCGTCCGCAAGCGCCTCGTTGCCGCGATCCGGACCGCTGTACATGTTCACCATGCCGTAATTGCCCTTGTAGACATTCTCGGCAGTGAAGAAGAAGCGGTGGTCGTGGAACCAGAGCGTGCCCTGCAGTTCGCGGAAATCGCCGGCGACGTTGACCAGGCCGCCGTTGCCGTCGGGCCCCGACGCCCGGGGATCGGTCGCCTGCATGTTGATCTTGTCGCGCCGCGCGAGCGTCGTGCTCCAGCGATAGTCGTAGAACGTGCCCGGGAAGTGATGCACGTTCGCGGCGCCGTCGCTCTCGGCGCCGTTATGGGCATTGTGGAAATGGACCTGGGTCTCGTTGACGCCGAAACCCTCGTTCGAATTCCTGAACTGGGGAAGGTTGTTGTAGATGCGGGTGAGGATGGGCTCGCCGTAGCGCGCCTTGATCAAAGGCGGCGGCATCGATCCCGAGGTGTATCTTCCGGCGCCGTAGCACCAGACGCTGTTCGGATACTGGTCGATGAAGCCCGGATGGAATCGGCAGCCGGATGCGACCGGGCCGACCGACATGACATAGCCGACCTTGGGGAAGAATTCGTCCCACCGCTGATGCGCAAAAATCTCGCCCGGCGGCCGGCCCTCGATCGGTCCGCGTCCCGACACGAGATTTCTATACAGATTGTTCGATGGATCGGCGGAAAAGTCCGTGTGATAGGACAGGCGCTTGGCCGGCATCTCGCCGTAGCTTGCGGGAAAGACCGCGTTGCGCGTCGCGGAATCCTTTGTCAGCGGGATCGGCTTTTGAACCGACAGCCGCGGCAGGGCGCAGCTGTATTTGAGTTGATTGTAGAGGTAGCTCCTCGGCGTTCCGGTCGGCACCGCCGCAAAGGCGCTGCGCGCGAACGGGCTCAGGCCATTCTTCAGGACGAGGGCACCGGTGCCGGTGAATATTCCCCATTTGAAAAGGTCGCGCCGGCTGATCTGGCCATGCGAGAGTGCCTTGACGATCTCGGCGCGATTGTCGCGGGCATGCTCGGCTTCGCGTTGACGTGCGGGCGACTCGCTGGAAGAGATATACATGGCTACCCCCTGAACCGACGGCGGCGAACGCAATCCCTTCCGCTGTCCGTACGGACAGCGGTCCTCTTGGCGCAGGCCGCGCTGAATGATTTACGAATGCCTCTCGCCCGAGTTGGGAATAAACTTATCGCAGCAATGTTGGTGGAGATGCCGGCGAAAGCATCTCGCGACGCTGAACCATACCGTGTGCGTACAGTAAACACAATACTGAGATTCAAAAAGTTCTCGTGATCGGGGCAACATGAGGGCGCCTTCGCGTCGAAAGCTGTGGCGTTCGTGGGCAAATTCGGGGGGAGTGCAATGGCCGCTCGACGATTTATCATCGGCGCCGGCCTATTGACCGTGCTCGTCCGAATCCAGGCAGAACAGTCCAGGAATTGCGGATATGGACCACGTCGGTGATAGCTTGAACCTGTCCCCGCTGCGGTCCGACCAATATCCCGCGGCCGGCAGGGAGCCTGTGATTTACGACGATGTTCGACAAGACCTACCGGCAGCGCCTCGAGGCTGATCTTGCACAATGGGAGGCCGATGGCGTGATTGCGCCGGCGGCCGCCGCCTCCATCCGTCAGGTGCTGCCGGCGGTCTCGCCTGGCATCAACATTGCCGTGGTCGTCGCCATCGTCGGCGGCCTTTTGATCGCAGCTGCCTTTCTTGCCTTCGTTGCGGCGCACTGGACCGAGATTGCGCGGCTGCTGCGGTTCGCGATCCTGCTTGCGGGGATGGTCGTCGCCGGCGGCCTCGGGGCGTGGTTCGCCGCGGCGGGCCGCACTGTTCTCGCAGATCTCTGTGCCAGCATCGGGGCCATCTTCTTCGGCGCCGGCATCGCGCTTGTCGGCCAGATGTACCATCTCGGTGACGATTTTGCCGGCGGCATGCTGCTGTGGTCGGTCGGCTCGTTTGCCGCTGCCCTGCTAACCGGCTCGCGCGGCGCGCTGGCGGTCGGGCTCGCGGCAGCCTGCATCTGGACCTGCATGCGCGTTTATGACGCGCCGGATGCGCTTCATCTTCAGTTCGTGGTGCTCTGGCTCATTGCTGCCGCGGTCGCGTTGGTATGGAATTCCCGCGTCGCTGCCCATCTCGTCGCGGTCTCAGTCATTCCTTGGTGGATCGCGACGTCGCTCCGCTTCGACTTCGACGGCGCCCAGCCGTCCTTCGTGCTCGCGAATGGTGCGGCCCTGCTGTTCGGCGCCGGGCTCGCCATCGCCGCCGCGCCATCGCCGCGGGCGCACCGGCTTGGATCTGTTCTGTCGGTCTACGGCGCATTCGCGCTCGCCGTCGTCGCGTTCCTGGAGGTGACGACAGTCGACGATCTCTTCCGTCTTCGCACAGCCACGATCGAGGCCCAGCCGTCGTGGGCGATCGCGTGCGGCGCCACGGGCGTGATTCTCGCGCTCGCGTCCGCCGGCCTCACGAGCCGCGCCGGCGAAATCCTTGCAGCGGGCGCCATCGGCCTCGTGCTGGTCGCGGCGCCGCTCTGGCCGGCGTCGGCCGCCGGCGAACCCTGGTTCGCCTATGCTGCGCTGCTTTGCGCCATGCTGTGCCTCGTCGTCTCCGGCGTGCTCGACGATGTGCGTCCGCGCGTCGTCGCCGGCTGGCTCGGCATTGCCGGCGTTATCTCAGGGATCACCTGGGCGGTGAAGGGCTCGCTGCTGCGCCGTTCGGCCTTCCTGGCAGTGGCCGGGATCATCGCGGTCGTGTTTGCGTCAGCGCTCAATCGCATGCTGCCGAGGGCTGAGCGATGATCGAGGCAATGACAAACTTTTGGCAGCGCATCCCGAAAGCCGTGCTGTTCGGTGCCGCCATTCTGCTGCAATGCGCGTTGCTGATGCTGATGGTCGTCGACCGCGTGCAGATCCTGCGCGAAGGCCGTGAGGTGATCTTGCAGACCCGGCCGGTCGATCCCCGCGATCTCCTGCGCGGCGATTATGTCGTGCTCGGCTACGACATCACGCAACTGCCGGCAGGCGCACTCGCCGGCCAGCCGATGGTCGAGCGCAATCCTTCCGTGTTCGTCAAGCTCGCGCCTAATGCCGACGGTCTCTATCAGCCCGTCTCGGTGCACGCCGCGCCTGTGTCGGTCGCGGCGTCCGAAGTGCTGATCCGCGGCCGCGTCGCCTATTCCTGCGGTTCGACCAGCCGCACTTTTTGCGACAAGTTGACGATCAGATACGGTCTGGAAAGCTATTTCGTGCCGGAAGGCGAGGGCAGGAAGCTCGAGCAGGCCCGCAACCAGCAGAAGCTCCGCGTCGTCGCCGCCGTGCTGCCCTCGGGCCGTGCCGCGATCAAGCGCCTCCTGCTCGACGGCGAGCCGGTCTATGAGGAGCCTTGGTATTAGCGGTTCGGCCGCGCCTTCAACGCCCGCCGCAGCACATCCCACACGCGCGGGTCGCTCATGTGCGCCACGTTGAACCGCAGGAAGTTCTGCGCGGTCTGCGACACGCTGAACACGTTGCCCGGTGCCAGCACCACGTCCTCTTCGAGCGCGGCGCGCGCAACAGCGGTGGCATCCTGTCCATCGGCGAGGCGGCACCAGAGGAAGAAGCCGCCGCGCGGCATCAGCCAGGGCTCGATGCCGAGCGACTGAAGTTTTCGCGCGACGTCGCGACGCGTCCGCGTGAGCTTTTGCCGGAGATCGTCGATGTGCTTGCGATAGCTGCCGCCGGCCAGGACCTTTGCGATGATCTCGGTCGCGACCGGGCTCGGCCCGCCAAAGCTGGTTGCGACCTGGAGATCGACGAGATGCTCGACCCAGTCGGCCCTCGCGGCGATATAGCCGCAGCGCACCGAGGCCGACAGCGTCTTGGAAAAGCTGCCGATACGGATCACGCGATTCAAGCCATCGAGCGCGGCAAGACGCGGCGAGCGTTCCGGCTCGAAGTCGCCAAAGATATCGTCCTCGATGATGGTGAGGTCGTGCGCCGCCGCCACAGTCAAAAGCTTGTGCGCGGTCTGAAGCGAGAGCGTCGCGCCGGTCGGATTGTGCAGCGCTGAATTGGTGATGTAGAGCCGTGGCCGATCACTGCTGATGATCTGCTCGAAGCGTACGATGTCAGGGCCCGACGGCGTGTAGGGCACGCTGACGATCCTGGCCTGATGCGCGCGCAGCAGCGCACGGAAATTGAAGTAGCAGGGATCGTCGACCAGCACGGTGTCGCCGGGACGGAGCAGGAAGCGGCAGATCAGGTCGGTCGCCTGCGTGCCAGACCCCGTCAGCATCAACTGGCTGATCGCGGCTTCGACCCCGTCTTCTGCGAGGCGCGCGAGCAGCAGCCTTCGCAGCGTCGGAGACCCACCCGTGCTTCCGTAGTTGGTGAGCACGCTGGCCTCGGCGCGGCCAAGCGCGCGGGCGGAGCGGCGCAAGGCCGCCTCCGGCATCCACGCCGGCGGCAGCCAGCCGCAGCCGGGCTTCGGCACGGCATCGTCGGTATCGAGCGATTGCCTGGAGACCCAGAACGGATCGACCGCCCGGTCGCGGCGCGGCTCGACCTCGGTCAATGCCAGCGGCGGCGCGACGGTTGGCGACACGTAGAAGCCCGAGCCGCGGCGTGCGCGGATCAGGCCTTCAGCGGCCAGGCGATCATAGGCTTCGACGACAGTGGACGGCGAAACACCCATCGCGGCAGCGAGGCCGCGGATCGACGGCAGGCGGTCGCCGGGGCTGAGCGTGCGGCCGACGACCTTGGCGCGGATCGCGCCCATCACGTCAATGGTCCGCGTGCCGCCGCGGCCCTTCGTTTGCGCTCCGGTATCCAAGGTGTATTGCCTTCCACACCCATACAGTTCTGCTAGATTGTACTGGATTGTGACTGGCCTTGCCACCGGTGATCGCCGAGGATCATGCCTCAAAAAACGGGACGGACATGCAATCTGCGGGCAGCGGCTGGGGCAACGGGCTTCTCGGCGTCATCATCTTCAGCGGCTCGTTGCCGGCGACGCGCGTGGCGGTCGGCGGCTTCTCCGCACTGTTCCTGACGTCGGCGCGCGCCATCATCGCGGCGTTGATCGGTGCGGCCGTGCTCGGCCTGCTGCGGCAGGCATGGCCGGAGCGGAAAGATCTCGCCTCGCTGACCATCGTCTCCATCGGCGTCGTGGTCGGCTTTCCCCTGCTGACGGCGCTCGCGCTCCAGCACATCACTTCCGCGCATTCGATCGTCTTCGTTGGCCTGCTGCCGCTGTCGACCGCGATCTTCGCCGTGCTGCGCGGCGGTGAGCGGCCACAGCCGCTGTTCTGGCTGTTCGCGATCCTCGGCAGCGCTACGGTGGGAGGCTTCGCACTGTCCAATGACGGCTCCGCATCTCTCACGGGCGATCTGCTGATGGTGGCCGCGATCGTGCTGTGCGGGCTTGGCTATGCCGAAGGTGCTGCGCTCTCGCGCCGGATCGGCGGCTGGCAGGTGATCTCCTGGGCACTGCTGCTGGCGCTGCCGCTGATGCTGCCGATAGCGCTCTTCACCTGGCCGTCGACATGGAGCGGCGTTGGTGCGCCGGCCTGGATCGGGCTCGCTTATGTCTCGGTCTTCAGCATGTTCGTCGGCTTCATCTTCTGGTATCGCGGGCTCGCGATCGGCGGCATCGCGCGCGTCGGCCAGTTGCAGCAGCTGCAGCCATTCTTCGGTCTTGCGCTTGCCGGTTTCCTACTGCACGAGCCGGTCGCATGGAGCATGATCGCCGCGACCGCGCTGGTGGTCGTCTGCGTCTTCTTCGCGCGGCGGTATGCGTGAGCTCGACGCAGAGCGATTCCTGGCCTGGCACACGCGGTCCTCGATGTTGATCTAGATCAATGCAGTGTCTCATTGGATGCGGCGAGTTGTCTCCTTGATGCATCGCGTGCCTATCGCCATGACCTAGCAGTGCGTTGCCCGTATCCCTGCAGGGTTTGTTGTTGGGGCGGTGAACGGCATCCTCGCTCGACTGACAGAAGCCCGCCGATCCTCACCGGAGTGTCCATCGTCAATTTGATCTCACGAGATCCAGAGTAGATTTGGGAGTCGCGTCATGAACATTACTCGCCGAAATCTTTTATCCGCCGGTTTGGGAAGCGCGATCTCGGCACTTATGCTCTCGGCCGGCCGAGCAGATCATGACGGTCCTTTGTTGAGCGCGATCGAAGGCGGCGAGGATTTCTGGCTCGCCACCGATGCCTACGTCTTCGGCTATCCACTCGTGACGATGGAGATAACGCGACGGGTCGTGACCAACATGGCCTCCGTCGAGGGTACGCGTGGGCCGATGGGACAGTTCGTCAAGCTGCGAACCTATCCGGATGCAAACTTCAAGGATGTGACGGCGCCCAATGCCGACACGCTCTACACCACGGCGTGGATCGACGTCGGCGACGAGCCGTGGGTCCTCAGCATCCCCGACATGAAAGACCGCTATTTCCTGTTCCCAATGCTCGATGGCTGGACGAACGTATTCCAGGTGCCGGGCAAACGTACGACAGGTACGAAGGCACAGACCTATGCGATCACCGGGCCGGGCTGGAAAGGTACGCTCCCTGCCGGCGTCAAGGAATACAAGTCGTCTACCAGCATCGTATGGATCCTGGGTCGCATCTACTGCACCGGCACACAAGAGGACTATGCGGCGGTCCACGCGGCCCAGGATGAATTCAAGCTCGTCCCCCTGAGCGCATACGGGAAAGCGTATACGCCTCCACCGGGCAAGGTCGATCCGTCGATCGACATGAAGACAGCGGTGCGCGATCAGGTCAACCGCATGGACGCCGCCGCCTATTTCAGCCTTCTGGCCCAACTCATGAAGCGGAACCCGCCGGCGGCCGCCGACGCAGCCGAGCTCGCCAAATTCGCAAAGATCGGCCTGGTTCCGGGCAAGGATTTCGATGCCAGCAAGCTCGACGCTGTATTCGCGAAGCGCATTCCGCAAGTCGCGTTCGACCGCATCATGATCCAGTTCAAGGTCAACAAGGCGATCAGGAACGTCAACGGCTGGGCATTCGACTCGCAGACCGGCGTCTACGGCACCGACTACCTCAATCGTGCCCTGATCACGGCCATCGGGCTCGGCGCCAATCGTATCCAGGATGCCTGCTATCCGACATCGCAGAAGGACAACGATGGCAAGGATTACGTCGGCAGCAACAAATACGTGATGCGCTTCCCGAAGGGGCAGCTTCCTCCCGTCGGCGGATTCTGGTCGCTGACGATGTACGACGAGAAGTATTTCTTCGTCGCCAATCCGATCAACCGATATTCGATCAGCGCCCGTCAGAGCCTCAAGCCCAATCCGGACGGAACGATCGACCTTTATATCCAGAAAGACTCACCCGGAACGGATAAGGAATCGAACTGGTTGCCCGCGCCCGCCGGCAAGTTCGTTCTGATGCTGCGGATGTATTGGCCGAACGAGAAAGCGCCGTCGATCATCAACGGAAGCTGGTCTCCGCCAGTCGTCAGGAAGGTCGCGAACAGCTGATCGTTGGGCGCGAGCAAGAATCGAAGTGCGAAATAGCTCAGTCAGAAACTTGAAAGCGAAGGAGGACGTCATGCGACACCGAACTCATTTCTGGTTGGCCGCCGCCGTTGTCGTCTGCGCAGCCGTGGGCTCGGTTCAGTGGTCGGAAGAGGCCGGCCTTTCATTCTCGATCCAGAGCGCCGAGGCCCGCGTAGGACGACCGGCGACCCCTGTGAGCGTCGCCGGTGTCGCGCGTCGAACGACGCGCCGCGCCGTCGTCGGTGGAGCAGCGGTGGGAGCCGCGGCCGTCGGAGCAGCTGTCGTGGCGCCAGCTTGTGTCCGCGTGCTGGTCAATGGCGCCTGGGTCTGTCGCTAGGCGAACTGTCCTTTGATCGCCGCGACCGCGTTCGTCGTCGGCTCGCGGCGATTTGGCTGTGGTGATAGCCTCACGCCGGATCCATCACCGTCCGCGTCAATGTGCTCCGCGCGAATTTCTTCAATGGCATCGGCTTGCCGAACAGGAAGCCCTGCACGAGATCGAAGCCGAGCTCGTTCGCCACGACGAGGTCGGCGCGGCTCTCGATGCCCTCGGCGGCCGCGCGTGCGCCATAACCCTGTGCCAGCTCGACGATGTGGCGGCACACCGTGCGCTTGAGCCGGTCATTGGCGCTGCCGGTCACGAAGTGGCGGTCGGCTTTCAGCTTGATGAAGGGGATCTTGTCGAGATCCATCAGCGACGGCCAGTTGGCGCCGAGATTGTCGATCGACAGGCCGATATTGTGCAGGCGCATCTCCCGCGAGATTTCAGTCAGGAGATCGAGATCTCGGATCGCCTCCTCGCTGGTGATTTCGATCGTCAATCCGCCGAAGGCCGGATGCGTCGGCATCCGGCGGCAGAGATCGCGCACGGCCTGCGGCTCTCTAAGGTACGATGCCGGCAGGTGGATCGAGAGATCGACCGGGCTCTGCCTCTCGAGCAGATAGTGCCAGTCCTGCACCGCCCGTTCGATCACGAACTCCGAGAGATCGCGCAGATGCGGATCGTGCTCTTCCGGGATGAAATAGGCCGGCGGCACCACGCCCCAGGTCGGATGGCGCATCCGCACCAGGGCCTCGGCGCCGCAGCGGATCAGCGTGCGCGCGTCGATCTTGGGCTGGTACCAGAGTTCGAGCCAGCCCGCATGAAGGGCTTCGCCGACATGCACGGCCGGGCTCGGTGCCGGCTCGTCCGGCAACAGCATCGCGATGCGATCGCGCAGCGTCTCCGCGGCGAAGGGCGTGGTGAGCGGCGGCAGCATGGCGAGGCCATATTCCTCTCCGACCTGCTGCACGGCTTTGACGATGATCGACTCGCGGGCACCGACAGTCAGAACCTTGCCATCGAAGCCCTCGCGCACCAGCGTCTCCAGAAATGTACCGGGCTCGATGCCGTCAGCCGCGACGCCGAACAGGATCAGATCCGGCAACTCGCCGGCGAGCACGGTCTTGAGCTCGTCGGCGCTGGCGCATTCGCTGGTGACGAAGCCAAAATCCTCCAGCACTTCGGCGAGGAATGCGCGCAGATGACGCTTGCCGTCGGCGACGCATGCGCGCGGCGTGACCTTTCGCCGTCCGAAGGTCTTGGGCCTTCGTCCGGCGAACTCAACAATTTCATCGTTCATCTCAAACCACTCCCGTTCCGCGACCGGTGTTAGCGACGGGAGCAGCTTCAAATAAGGAGGGCTTGAGTCGATCGTTGAATTATCTGGGTAACGTTAAAGCGCCCATCATTTCTAAAATTGTTCGGACCTCGTTCGAGAAGTCTTTACGTCTGTCGGCGCGCAGCGCACGCGCGTGCGGCAATCATGCAGGATTTTCCCGGCGCTCAGTTTGGCAGCGCGCGCGGCCGTGTCCAGTAATTGGACGACGCTGCGCGCGCTTCGCCCAATTGAATAACAGGCGTCTCAATTGGCTGTGGCCTTGCCGTGCTCAGCCATGCCGACCGCATTTTCGTCTAGGTTGGATAGAGCTCGGCGGCAGAGACCACGCGCGGTGTCCACCTCGCGCAGCACGTGATCCATCGGGGAATTGGCAGGTTCCGTCCGCGACCTCATTCTCGCGCGATGCGCGCATGTTCCGGCATCACGCGTGACGGTTATGCGACAACGCGGCCATCTGCGCGGCGGGCAAATGTGAAGCACTTCACAAGCCGATTGCTGCGGGTGCGCTATTGGTCCCGGAAGCCGGTGGTGGGCTGTCAAGGATTACAGCTATGACGACTCGGCGGTTGATCTATTGGTGGTTCAGAAACGTGATGTCAGGGCGATTTCTCGATCGCTTCCTGTGCCTGCCGCACGCGCCCGAATAGAGCGAAGACGGATCAAGTCACCCCGATCAATTTGCGGAACGCCGCTGCGCCGTCCTGAACGACGTCGCGGCCCTTCCAGGCCAGATAGCTCAGCCTGCCGCCCAGCGTGTCCTGACTGCGCAGCCGGCGCGACCCAAGGATATGACCGACATTGGCGGGGAAGCGGCTGACCTCGGCCGACACCAGCGCGGCGATCGCGTCCATCAACTGCTGAAGCCGCACGCCCCATTCGCTCTGCTCGATGCCGTCGATGCGGACCTTGAGCGAATGTTCGGTGTCGTAAATTTCGGTGAGCAGGTCGCGCGCGACGAGGAACCGGTTGTTGCGGAGTGCGATCCGCAGGGCGAGGCGCTTGTCGTCGAGCCGGTCGAGCACCATGGGAACGACGCAGGCATAGGGCGCCGTTGCAACCTCGGCAGCGCTCTTGCTCGCGGCCGCCTTGGTCGCAAGGTACACGAGCCGCCAGAACGTCTTCAGGCGCCTCGCCACCAGCGCAAGCGCAAAGGGCAGCGCATCGGGATTGGCCTTCTTGAAGGCGTCGAGCTGCGCGGTGATCTGCGCGACCTGGCCGTCGTCGAACTTCGTGATGGTCTCGGGCAGTTTCTCATTGAATTTCGGCAGCGCGTTGCCGGCGCGCAGCACCTGCAGCATCTTCTTCACGTCGTCGAAGGCGGTACGCGAGGCCGTGTATTGCGCGAGCTTGCCGCGTGCGAACTCGGTGCTCTCCGCTGAAGCGAGCGTGTTCTCGAGCACCTTGACGACCTTGCCCTGAAAGGTCGTCGCGATCTTCAGCACTTCCTTGGGATTGTTGGCAGTGACCTGGTCGTTGATCGCCTTGACGTAGTCGCGCGCCATGGTCGGCAGCAGATCGCGGCAGATCCACTCCCAGATCGGGGTGAGCGTGTTGCGCGAGATCCGCCCCATATTGGCGTGCTCGGGCGCGCCGTCGATCAGCAGCAGCTCGAGCGGCGCGAAGAAATAGCGCGACGGGTTGGTGGCGCGCGCCTGGGTCGATCCGTCCTTGCGGAATTCGGCGCGCAGCTTGGCCTGGATTTCCGTCGCGCCCGGCATGTCGATGCCGCACGATTCGAGCCGCTCGAGTTCACTGAGCAGGCAGCTGCGCGACAACGGCGTCAGCTTCTGCAGGAACTCCGATAGCTCGTCGATTTCGTCCATGGCACGCAATCTCTCCCAACGATTCCAGCAGGCCCACAGGCCCAACGCATGAAGGCATTTGCGCGCTCTCAATTGTGACGTAGAGAAGCAAGCTGGCGTTAATTAATCCGTAAAATCCGGGGGGTGCCGTGATCGGCGCGACAGCAAACGTTAAGAAGGGGGTGGAATGCCTGCCTAGAATTTGGGCGGGTTC
Source organism: Bradyrhizobium manausense (assembly GCF_018131105.1). Taxonomy (NCBI): domain Bacteria; kingdom Pseudomonadati; phylum Pseudomonadota; class Alphaproteobacteria; order Hyphomicrobiales; family Nitrobacteraceae; genus Bradyrhizobium; species Bradyrhizobium manausense. The sequence goes on from NZ_JAFCJI010000012.1 coordinate 19,738, forward strand.
ATCAACCCTAGCGCGAGACGGGGCGGCCAAGCGCAGGCATAAATTGTGCCCATGCCGGTATTCCAGCACAAAACTGCCTAGTTCACCGTAGTCTTACGGAGCAAAAAGTTAACCACAGAACGCCCCAGGTTCCGGTACATGGGTCACATGGGGTCACACAACGATACGGTCACCGATTCGCGGCCGTCGGAATGGTTCGAAAGCAGCAGCACTTCCGCGCCTGAAGAGCTTGATTTCGCCCGGCTCAGTGCCGCTCGCGCCAAGGCCGGCGACGAGATGGCCGCTGCGATCGCCCGCGAACTCAACGGCCCTCTCACCGCACTCCTGCTCTACATGGGCGAGATCAAGCACCACAGCGATCAGCTCGCGCCGGTTTCGGGCGACCGCGCCTATTTGCAGCAGGTGGTGGAGAACGCGCTGGTGCAGACCGAGCGCGTCTGCGGCCTGGTCAAGCAGCTCGCCGGTCCGCACAAGGGCGGCTTGCCCGCGCCGTCTGCGACCGAGGATGTCGAGTTGAAGGCTGGCCGTGGGCTCCCGGCGCCACGCGAAGCGAACTCCGAGCTCTCGAGCCTGTCCGGCAAAAGGCTGACCAAGCGCGAGCGTGAAGTGCTGCGGCTGATCAGCGAGGGTTTTTCGAACAAGCAGGGGGCGCTGCGAATGCAGATCAGTCCGCGCACATTCGAGAGCCATCGGGCCGAAGCGATGCGCAAGCTCGGCGCGCGCAACACCGCGGACCTCGTCCGTGCGGCGCTGCTGCATTCGATCGATTGATTTTGTCGTCCGTCGGGGCGGCGCGTCGCGCTTAGAAATAGTCTTCGGCAAAGGGACGCACGCGCGAAGTCGGTCGCAGCACCTTCGGGTCTTCCTTCGGCGCGTTCGGGATGATGGTGATGACCCAGCGCGGCGGGATGGTCGATTCCTGTTCCAGCACCGAGCGGACGAAACCCGTCACCGTGGACTCGCCCGCCTTCACCGTGGCCATGCGGCCGTTGAACTGTGCGATGCGGAAGCGGCGGACCTCTTTCTGGTCCGCAGTCTCATAGGTGAACATGGAAACCCTCCTGGTTTCCGGCGACTATCGCCACCTATGATTAGTCATCTGTGAAAATCGCAAACCGTATAAGTACGGCGGGCATTCGGGCGGGAATGGTCAATCCTGCGGTTCCTGCTCCCGCGCGGCCGTGAAAGCCGCATCCATCTGCGCCAGCAAATCGCCAAACTCGGCCTCCCCGATCGTCTCGGCCGTGCTTTCCAGCCGCAGTGCCAGCGTCGAGAGCCGGAGATAGCCGAACGTGCTGGCCGTGCTCTTCAGCGAATGCGCCTCGCGCGCGATCCTGGCCCGGTGCTGACCGAGCGCGAGCGTGCGAAACAGATTGAGCCGTGCGCTGGTCTCGCTCCAGAACACCGCCCGCACCTCGCAGGCGCCGTCCTCGCCGATCTCGCGCACCAGCGCGGCGAACGCGCCAGGCTCGCGCAGTGGCTCAAGCTCGCGCAGTGGCGCGGTGTCGGGCGCGCCCGGTGCGGGCGCGAAAGCGGCGTCGAACATGGCTGTCCCGATCCCATTGATGTGCATCGCGATGCGAGGCGTCCGGGATGCCTATGCCATTCCGATTGCCGTTCTGGTTGAGATATATGCGGTGTTTGCGGGCGGGGAGAAGCACATGCTTTACCATGCGCCGCTCCTTGCATGGCATCAGGCCCCGAGCAGCCGATCATATTGGGCCTTGACCGTGGCGTAGCATTCGCAGGCCGTCTGGCGCAGTCCGTCCAGATTGAGGATCTGGATGTGTCCGCGGCTGTAGTGGATGAAATTGGCCTGCTGCAAGGTGTTGGCGACCAGCGACACGCTGTTGCGTCGTGCCCCGATCATCTGCGCCATGGCCTCCTGCGTCAGCAGCAGCCGGTAGTCGCCCGACAGATCATGCGTGTGCAGCAGGCAGCGCGACAATCGCGATTCCACCGGATGGGCAGCGTTGCAGCCTGCGGTCTGCTGCACCTGCGCGTAGACCGCAAGCCCGTGTCGCGTCAGCAACGTCCGCAAAGATAAGCTCTGTTCTGCCGCGAGGCGCAGCCGGTCGATGTCCATCACCGATGCGACGCCGGGCACCAGCACGACCGCCGTGTTCAGTGCGCAGGTATCGCCCATGGTCGAGAGCGTGCCGAGCAGGCTATCGCGGCCGACCATGGCGACCTGGACATGCTCGCCCTTGGCCAGCTTCACGACCAGCGAGATCACGCCGCGGTGGGGGAAGTAGGCCCGCTTGAGTATCTCACCGGTCTCGACCAGTACCGCATCGTGCGGCAGATCGACCGTTCGCAGATGTGCACGGATCAATTCATAATCGTCTGCCGACAGCGCCGACAGGAAACCGTTGGATGGGCGCACCATCGTTTCCAAAGCCGCCTCCCGCCACCTCCGCCGGTGATCACCCGCCAGCGAAAACCATCGTGCTCTGTGCAATTAAGTTCCATGATGTGTTCAATGGGATATATTGGCAATTGGTTCAGTATTCACGGTCATGGTCGGGCAATCACCCAATGCCGTGTTGTGTGCACGCCCGCATGCAGCGATGGTTGTAGCGCTTGCATCGTGCTGTCGTGACCGAGTATCGCCACCTCGATCGTCCGTCCATCCGACCGGCGCCCGTGCTCGAAACGGAAGCGCACATGCGGTGCCGCGCCTGCCACCCAAGACAGTCTCGCTGACCAAATTGATCGTGACGAGGTGAGGACGCAGCAGATCGAAGCCCGCGGCGTCGAGCATTTGCAGCCATTGGTTGGGCAGTAAGCCGCTCGCGGTCATGCAGACACCAATTCGGCGCTTCTTGAAAGAGACTCCAGAGCCGGCTCCTGGGGGCATCGGTGTTGACCTCCCGCCCAGTTGCGCGGCGATATAAATGTATTGTAATGGTTGTGTCGCTGTCCATATACCCGTTGGGGGGCAGACAGCTTGCCGCATTTGCGGCGGAAACTAGAATTGCATGTTGATTCGTGCCCGCGCCCCGGCGAGCCAGTCCAGCGTCGCAGCTTGGGAACCAGCGGCAAGGGGGCTTGCATGAGCCGGAAATTGGCAATCGACGTCGGACATCACGTCCCACCTTCGAGCGGACGTCCGCCAATTCGCGCCCCCTTGCTTGTCCAACAGTTCTTGTCGGCTCTCAGTGATTGCTTCGCGCCGCTGCGCGGCTTGATTGCAGAGCTTGTGGCCATCCAGCCCGTTTTCTGCGGTCGTCGACCACGCGCGCGGTCATCATGATTCCAATCCAAGCGAGAGGAGAAAGGCGTGCGCAACGGTTCAACTCTTGAATCGCCGAAGCTGGAAGTTCAGAGGACAGAAGGTCCGCGCCACATTCTCGTTGTCGATGACGACCCGATGGTGTGCATGGCCATCGAGATGTATCTCCAGCGAAACAATTTTCGGGTGACGATCGCAGGCGGCGGAGAAGCGGGCCTCCGCGCGTTCGAGAACGAACAGTTCGACCTGATGATCATCGACATCTTCATGCCGCATATGCGCGGCTTCGAGTCGATCCGGGTCTTTCACGACCGGGCACCCTCCGTTCCGCTGATTGCGATGTCCGGCTATGCCTTCGCGGATCTGAATTCGCCTGCGCCCGACTTCCTGAGGATGGCGCTGGAACTCGGCGCCGCGCGCTGCCTGCGCAAGCCGTTCACGCCGGATGCGTTGCTGGCCGCGATCAGGGACTGTCTCGCCGAGTGCCATACGTCCGCTGCGCGGCTGGGTTAGCGCGTTATCGTTCGCGACCTCCATACGGTAAGAGTCCGTTTACCGCCAGTGCGGGCCTTGCGGATTCATCGATAGATCGACTGAAGGCCGCACATGCGATGCCGGTCGCGCGTGACTCGATACATCAGAGCCGTCCGTGCATATCTCGCGACACCAGCGGGATTTTCTTGTCCTTGCCCTGATGCTGTTATCCCCGCGTTTACCACCGCATCTCCGCGCTGAAGCCGCGCGCGGGATTTGCCGAAAACCGCAGCCGGATGCAGTCGAATGGCAAACTTCGCTTCAATATCCGTATTAGCACGGAGGATGAAATTAACGGGACCGTGAAATGGGTTGTCTAACGATTTAGGAGCGGACTTCCGCCGACTCCAGGGGCGGCGCAGGCGTCGAGGTCAAGCTCAGTAAGGCGTAGCTCATGGATGATCTGTTGCGGGAGTTTCTGACGGAGACCAGCGAGAGCCTGGACACCGTGGATAATCAATTGGTGAAG
>NZ_JAFCJI010000013.1 GCF_018131105.1 Bradyrhizobium manausense
CGCCGGGTGCCGCTGAGCTCATCGCCGAGCTGCAAGCACTGGGCGCGGAGACGGTCGCGCTCGTGAGCTGCGACGTCAGTGACCGCGCCGCAATTGCCTCTGTCCTCAACACCCTCGCGCCGGAGCGCCCGCTGACCGGCGTGTTCCACCTGGCCGCGACGCTCGACGACGGCATCGTGCCGGCACTGACAGTGGAGCGGCTCGATCGCGTGCTGCAGCCCAAGCTCGACGGCGCCTGGCATCTGCACGAGCTGACGGCCGAGATGGATCTCGCGGCGTTCGTGCTGTTCTCCTCGGTGGCCGCCCTCGGCAGCCCGGGCCAGGCGAACTACGCCGCGGCAAACGTGTTCCTCGATGCGCTCGCGGCCGAGCGGCGGCATCGCGGCCTGGCCGGGCAGAGCCTGCTGTGGGGCCTGTGGGAGCAACGTGGCGTCGGCATGACCGCGCATCTCGGCCGGGCCGAGCTGATGCGGATGCGCCGCCAGGGCGTGCAGGCGCTCTCGCTCGAGCTCGGGCTCAATCTGCTCGACGCGGCACAATCACAGCCGGAAGCGATGCTGGTGCCGATCCATCTGGATGTCGGCGCGATGCAGCGCCAGTTCGGTGACGACGTGCCGGCGCTGTATCGCGGCCTGGTGCGCAGCGGATTGCGGAAGGCCTCAACGGCATCGAGCGGCGACACCAATGCCTTGCGGGTGCGGCTTGCCGCGCTCGGCGGCGAGAGCGAGCGGCTACAGGCGCTGGTGGAGCTGGCCCAGGAAGAGATCGCAGCCGTGCTGGCCTCATCAGGCACTGCTTCGGTGCCGGCGGACCAGCCGCTGAAGGAGCTTGGACTCGATTCGCTGATGGCGGTCGAGCTGCGCAACCGCCTCTCGGGGCGCATCAGCGCCAAGCTGCCGACCACCTTCGCCTTCGACTACCCGACTGCCCGCGCCATGGCGCGCCTCCTGCTGGAGAAGCTCGAGCTCGACAACGTCAAGTCAGATCTGTCGATCTGGGGGGATGAGCAAATCCGCCGGAAGCTACGGGACATTTCGATCGAGGCGCTCCGTAAATCGGGCCTTCTCGAGCGCCTCATGATGCAGCCGAACGATACGTCACGGCGTGCAAGCGACGATGAATTGTCCGCGCATATTGATGACGCGGAAACCGACTCTTTGCTGAGTATTGCGTCTGAATTGCTCTGAAAAAGTCATGCAGCAGATGAATCAAGAAGTTCAGGATCTCAAAAACGCACTTCGCCAGAGTCTGCACAAGATTCGGGATCTGAAGTCGTCTCTCGAAGCGGTGGAGAACGCCTCCTCCGAGCCGATCGCGATTGTCGGAATGAGCTGCCGCGGTCCCGGCGGCATGACGAGCCCTGAGAGCTACTGGTCGCTGCTGGAGCGCGGCGCTGACGGTGTTGGGCCGCTGCCGGGACGTTGGAGCCGCGATCTGCTGCGTCGCCTTGAAGCGGTGACGGGAGGGCTTACGCAGGAAGGCGGCTTCATTGACGAAGTCGCGGAGTTCGATGCGGGCTTCTTCGGCATCTCGCCGCGCGAAGCGATGGAGATGGATCCACAGCAGCGCCTGATCTTGGAGGCGGTGTGGGAGGCGCTGGAGCGCGCGGGGCTGAAGCCGGACGGGCTGAGCCAGAGCCGCACCGGTGTGTACCTCGGCTCGATGGGCAGCGATTACGGCACGCGCTCGCTCGAGGCGACGACGGTGTGGACGGCGACGGGCACGACGTCGAGCGTGCTCGCCGGCCGTGTCTCCTATGTGCTGGGCCTCGAAGGTCCTGCGATGACGGTCGATACGGCATGCTCGTCCTCGCTGTCGTCGCTGCATCTGGCTTGCACGGCGCTGCGGCGGGGCGAATGCGATCTGGCGCTGACGGGCGGCGTGACCGTGATGTCGACGCTCGCGACGCTGGTGGCGCTGGGACCCGACAACGGCATGGCGCCGGATGGGCGTTGCAAGAGCTTCTCTGATAGCGCGAACGGCGCGGGCTGGAGCGAAGGCTGCGGCGTGCTGGTGCTCAAGCGTAAGTCGGATGCGGAACGTGACGGCGACGAGATCTTGGCGTTGATCCGTGGCTCTGCGGTGAACCAGGACGGTCGCAGCCAGGGCCTGACGGCACCGAACGGTCCGAGCCAGCAGCGTGTGATCCGTGCGGCGCTCTCCGCCAGCGGCGTAACCCCCGACGAGATCGACGTGGTCGAGGCGCACGGCACCGGAACCAATCTCGGTGATCCCATCGAGGCGGGCGCGCTCGCTGCGGTATTCGGGCCGACGCGGCGTGAAGACCGTCCGCTGTGGCTGGGCTCGTCGAAGTCGAACCTTGGGCATACCCAGGCGGCGGCCGGTGTACTGGGCGTGATGAAGATGGTGCTGGCGCTCCGTCACGAGGTGTTGCCGAAGACGCTGCATGCCGATGAGCCGAGCCGGCAGATCGAGTGGGACGGCAGCGGGCTGTCGCTGCTGCAGCAGGCCCGCGCATGGCCGCGTGAGCCTTCGCATGTGCGTCGAGCCGGCGTGTCCTCATTCGGCATCAGCGGGACCAATGCGCATGTGGTGATCGAAGAGGCGCCGGCGCGCCTCACAACTCACGGCGTTGATACAAAAAACACAGACGATACGTCCTTGCTCCCGATCCCGTTGCTGGTATCCGGCCGCGACGAGGCCGCGCTGCGTGCGCAGGCAGGTCGTTACGGAGAATGGCTGTCGGAGCATCCGGACACCGACTTCCATTCCGTGATTGCGACGGCTGCATTGCATCGGACGCAATTTGCATCGCGTGCGGCAGTGTCGGTACGCGATGCAGCGGAGGCTGTCGAAGCGCTACGTGCGCTCGCCGAGGGTCGTCCGCATGCGGCAGTCTCGATCGGCGAAGCCAGAGGCGAGGCTGGCAAGCTGGCGTTCCTGTTCACGGGCCAGGGCGCGCAGCAGCTCGGCATGGGCCGGGCGCTGATGGAGACGTGCGCAGTATTCCGCGCGACGTTCGAGGAGGCCTGCGGCCATTTTGACGAACTGCTGGACCTGCCGCTTCGCTCGGTGATGTTTGCGGATGAAGGCTCCGAGGCCGCGGCCAAGCTGAACGAGACGGCCTACGCGCAGCCAGCTCTGTTCGCGGTCGAGGTCGCACTGTTCCGTCAGCTGGAGCAGTGGGGCATTGCGCCCGACATCCTGCTCGGCCACTCGATCGGCGAACTCAGTGCCGCGCATGTCGCGGGCGTGTGGTCGCTGAAGGATGCCTGCCGTGTGGTCGCGGCACGCGGACACCTGATGCAGGCGCAACCCGCCGGCGGCGCCATGGTGGCGATCGAGGCGGGCGAAGCCGAAGTGCTGCCGCTGCTTAACGATGGCGTCGAGATAGCCGGGCTGAACGGGCCGCGCTCGACGGTGGTCTCGGGCGATGAAGCCGCCGTGCTGGCGCTGGCGGAAGCGTTCAAGGCCAAGGGCCGCAGGACCAGCCGCCTGCAGGTCAGCCACGCCTTCCACTCGGCGCGCATGGAGCCGATGCTGGAGGCATTCGGCGAGGTGCTGTCACAGGTTACGTTCAGCACGCCGCGGCTGCCGATCGTGAGCAATTTGACGGGACGTCTCGCGACAAAGGACGAACTCTGCAGCGCCGAGTATTGGGTGCGCCAGGTGCGCCAGGCCGTGCGCTTCCTCGACGGCGTGCATGTGCTGGAGGCCGAAGGCGTCCGGACAAGCCTCGAGCTTGGTCCTGATGGCATCCTGACCGGGCTTGCCGCGGGCTGCCTGTCCGAGGGATCACCGATGCAGGTGATTGCTTCGCAACGCCGCGGGCGCGACGGCAGCGAGGCGTTGTTGTCGGCACTCGGTGCGCTGCATGTTCATGGCGCTCACATCGACTGGGCGAAGGCGCTCGGCGACAACGCGAAGGCCCCGATTGCAGCGCTGCCGACCTATGCGTTCCAGCGTCAGCGCTACTGGGTCGAGGCGGAGAAGCCGCATCAGGTTGAATCGAAGAATGGTGTTGATGCCCGTTTCTGGGAGGCGGTGCAGAGCGGCAGCATGGAGCGTGTCGGACAGCTCCTGCAGCTTCCGGAAGGCGGACAACGCGAGCATCTGTCGGCGCTCTTGCCGGCCCTGAACAATTGGTACGAGCACACTGAAGCGGCGGCCACGGTCGACGGCTGGTGCTACGAGGATCAATGGGAGAGGATAAGCCCCTCAACTTCGTCTGTGCCCATCGATGGTGTCTGCTGGCTGGTGAGTGGCCAGTGGCCCGACGTGGCTCATCTGGAGCGGCTGCAAGAGGCGCTTCGAGCACAAGGGGCAACCGTCGAGTGTCTCACAGTGAACGAAGCGACGGATCGCCTGCAAGCAGCCAGCGCAGACGCGCTCCTGCCGCGAGCGATCGTGTACCTGGCAGGCGAGTTGCCGCCAGCTAACCCTGTCGCGGAAGAAAAGCCCTGGCTGCGCGCGACCAGCGAAGTCGTGAAGCTCGCACAGGCCGTCAGCACGCGAAAGGATGCCTCGGCAACCCGCCTGTGGCTTTGCACGCCTCACGCTGTCAGGATCAGAGACGATGACGCGCCGACAGCATCCTACCTGCAGGCATTGTGGGGACTTGGCAGAACGCTGAGCCTGGAGCTGCCAATCGCCTTTGGCGGGCTGGCGGATCTGGGGCCTGCCGATGACGCCGCGCTGCGGCGGATCGCAACCACATTCCTGTCAGCCGAGACAACCGGCGAAGAGATCGCGCTGCGCGGCCAAGACCTCTGGACGCGAAAGCTGCACCATGCGCCGTCGCGAACCGGCTCGAAGCCCGGTGCAGGCAAATGGGACCCGCAAGGCACCATCCTCATCACCGGCGGCACGGGAGCGCTGGGATCGTTCCTGTCCCATTGGCTCGCGGACCGCGGGGCGCAGCATCTCATCTTGACGTCACGACGTGGCGAACGTGCGTCCGGCGCGGCGGATCTGGTGGCGGCACTCTCGGCCAAGGGATGTCGCGCGGAGGTGCGGGCGTGCGACGTCGGCGACAGCGCCGCGGTCGACACTCTGGTCCGCGAGCTGACATCAAGCGAAGCGGGCAGGCCCGCACTGCGTCATATTTTCCACCTGGCCGGCGACGTGGTGGATGTCCCGCTCAACGACTTGACACCTGAAGCGATCGCGAAGGAACAGGGCGGCAAACTCGGCGGCGCCTGGGCGCTGCATGACTCCGTGCAACGTTGCGGCAGCGAGCTCGCTTCCTTTGTGCTGTACGGATCGGCCGCAGGCTTCCTCGGCAATTACGGCCAGTCCGCCTATAGCGCGGCGAATGCCGGGCTCACGGGCTTGGTCCATCTGCGACGTTCCAAGGGCCTGCCGGCGACAATCGTGCATTGGGGCGCGTGGGCTGATGTCGGAATGGCCGTAGCTCCGAACGCCGAAGCTCAGCTTCGTCGCCGCGGCGGCTCCTTCATGAAGCCGGAGCTCTGTCTGCTCGGACTGGAGCGCGCACTGGATGAAGGTCGAGCCGAGCTGGCGATCTTCGATATCGACTGGGCCCGCACCAGGGAATTGGCAGGCCGCTCCAATCCGCTTCTGAGCGAACTCCCGGAGATGCAGGTCGCGCGGGCATCCGGCGCGGACAACACGAATGGTCATGCGCACACCCTACGGACCGAGCTGCAAAAGCTGACTGTGCGCGAGCGCCGCAGCCGCGTGCTGTCGCTGGTGCGCGATCTCGTTGCCGTCGTGCTGGGAATCAACGATCCCAGGACATTGGCATCCGAGGTCGGCTTCGCCGAACTGGGCCTGGACTCCCTGATGGCGGTGGAGGTCCGAAACCGGCTGGCAAAGCAGACCGGTCTTTCGGTGCCGGCGACACTTGCGTTCGATCATCCCAATTTGAAAGCGGTGAGCGAATGGGTGCTGGAGGCCCTGGAGCTGACGGACAGTTCGCAAAAGCCTGGGACGATGACGGCCGTGCGCCACGCCGAAGCGTCAGGGGCGCTTGCGGTCATCGGCGTCGGACTGCGTTTTCCGGGGGGGGCGGAAGATTTGTCCAGCTTCTGGCAGGTGCTATCGACGGGCGTCGATACGCTGGGACCGATTCCCGCCGAGCGCTTCGACCGTGCCACCTATTATGATCCGGACCCTGAGCATCGCGGCACCTCCTACGTCAAGGACGCATCGCTGCTGAAGGACGTGGCGGGATTTGACGCAGCCTTCTTCGGCATTTCGCCGCGCGAAGCCGCGCAGATCGATCCGCAGCACCGGTTGTTGCTGGAGGTGACGTGGTCGGCGCTCGAGGATGCCGGCATCGTGCCGAAATCCCTGGCGGAATCGACGACCGGTTTGTTCATCGGCATTGGCCCGAATGAATACCAGACCCGGGGTTTCAACCTGGAGGAGGCCGACGCCTATGCCGCGACGGGCGGAGGGGCGGCATTCTCGGCCGGGCGGCTGGCTTACCATCTGGGTGTGCAAGGTCCGGTCATGGCTGTCGATACGGCATGCTCGTCGTCGCTGGTCGCGCTTCATCTCGCCTCGGAACATCTGCGATCGGGACGGTGCGATCTGGCGATCGTCGGCGGTGTGCAGGTGGCGTCGAGCCCGGAAGCGTTTGTGGTGTTGTCGCAGACGCGTGCGCTGGCGTCCGACGGTCGAAGCAAGACGTTTTCCGATTCTGCCGACGGATATGGCCGTGGCGAAGGTGCCGCTGTCCTGGCGCTGATGCGTCTGGAGGATGCGCAGGCGCAAGGCAAGCAGATCATCGGCGTGGTGCGCGGCACCGCGGTCAACCACGACGGTGCGAGCTCCGGCCTCACCGTGCCGAACGGAACGGCGCAACAGAAGACACTGCGCGCCGCACTGGCCGATGCGCATCTCGATGCGGCCGACATCGATGTCGTCGAATGTCACGGCACCGGAACGTCGCTCGGCGACCCCATCGAAGTCCAGGCATTAGACGCGGTGTATGGCCGGGCGCGGCCCGACGATCTCGGACCGCTGAAGCTTGGCGCCGTGAAAACCAACGTGGGGCATCTGGAGGCCGCAGCGGGCCTGGTCGGCGTGATCAAGATGCTGGCGAGCTTCGAGTCGGAAGCATTGCCGCCCACGCTGCATTGCCGACCGCTCAATCCGCACCTGGATTGGGAGCGGCTGAAGGTCGAAGTGGTGGATCAACTGACGGCCTGGCCTCGTGATGCGGCACGGCCGCGGCGAGCCGGCGTCAGCGCATTCGGACTGAGCGGGACGAATGCGCATGTCGTGCTGGAAGAAGCGCCAGCGCAGCCTGTCAGCGATGATGCGCGGAGCGCCGGGACCGGCGATGCGTCCTCGCTCATGATCCCGCTGCTGGTGTCGGGCCGTGACGAAGCGGCACTTCGCGCGCAGGCCTCTCGTTACGGTGATTGGCTGTCGCAGCATCCGCAAGCGGATTGGCGCTCGGTGATTGCGACGGCGGCATTGCACCGGACGCAGTTCGCCTCGCGGGCCGCCGTGTCGGTGCGCGATGCGGCGGAGGCCGTGGAGGCGCTTCATGCGCTGGCCGAGGGGCGCCCGCATGCGGCGGTGGCGATCGGCGAGGCGAGGGGCGAGCAAGGCAAGCTGGCGTTCTTGTTCACGGGCCAGGGCGCGCAGCAGATCGGCATGGGGCGCGCGCTGATGGAGACATGCGCGACCTTCCGCGCCACGTTCGACGAAGCCTGCGATTATTTTGGCGAGCTTTTGGATCTGCCGCTCCGCAGCGTGATGTTTGCGGACGGAGGCTCGGAGGCCGCGTCGAAGCTGAACGAAACTGCCTATGCGCAGCCGGCCTTGTTTGCGGTCGAGGTCGCGCTGTTCCGTCAGTTGGAGCAGTGGGGCGTTGAGCCCGACATCCTGCTCGGTCACTCGATTGGTGAACTCAGTGCCGCGCATGTTGCAGGCGTTTGGTCGCTGAAGGACGCCTGCCGCGTGGTCGCGGCACGCGGCCAGTTGATGCAGGCGCAGCCATCCGGCGGCGCCATGGTGGCAATCGAAGCCGGCGAGGCAGAGGTGCTGCCGCTGCTCGCAGCCGGCGTCGAGATCGCCGGGCTGAACGGGCCGCGCTCGACGGTGATCTCCGGCGATGAAGTCGCGGTGCTGGCACTGGCAGAGCAGTTCAGGAGCAAGGGCCATAGGACGAGCCGTCTCCAGGTGAGCCACGCCTTCCACTCGGCGCGCATGGAGCCGATGCTGGAGGCATTTGGCAAGGTTCTGTCGCAGGTCACCTTCGGCACGCCGCGCCTGCCGATCGTGAGCAACGTGACGGGACGTCTGGCGACGAAGGATGAGCTCTGCAGCGCGGATTACTGGGTGCGGCAGGTGCGCAGCCCGGTGCGGTTCCTCGACGGCGTGCATGTCCTCGAAGCCGAAGGCGTGCGGGCCAGCCTCGAGCTTGGTCCGGACGGCATATTGACCGGGCTTGCGGCGGGTTGCCTGTCGGAGGGCACGCCGATGCAGGTGATTGCTTCGCAGCGTCGCGGTCGTGACGGGAGCGAGGCGCTGCTGGCCGCGCTCGGCGCGCTGCACGTGAACGGCGTTGGTATCGACTGGTCGAAGGCTCTTGGCGGCAGCGCGGCGACGCCGGTCGCATCGCTGCCGACCTATGCATTCCAGCGTCAGCGTTACTGGCTCGAGGCGACGAAGCCGAGCGGGGACGCTGCGACGATGGGCCTGTCGAAGGCCGCGCATCCGCTGCTGGGAGCTGCGACGCCACTGGCGGAGAGCGATGGGTTCCTGCTGACGGGACGGCTGTCGCTGTCGGAAGCGGGCTGGCTCGGTGACCATAAGGTGTTCGGCACGGTGCTGCTGCCCGGGACGGGGCTGCTGGAGCTCGGCTTTGCGGCCGCGCGTGCGGTCGGACTGAGCAGCGTGTCGCAGCTGACGCTGCTGTCGCCGCTGGTGCTGCCGACGGAAGGTGGCGTCCGGCTTCAGGTCCAAGTCGACGGGCTGGAGGCAGGTGCGGCCGGAGGTCGTGCACTCAGCATCTACAGCCGTGCGGAAGATGCGCCGGAGGGCGGCTCGTGGACGCTGCATGCGCAGGGCGTGCTGGGCGAGGCTGCGCCGCAAGAAGCAGCAGCGGACAGCGAGCTCGAAGTCTGGCCACCCGTCGATGGCGAGCCGATCGACCTGAGCGGTCATTACGCGCGGCTTGCGGAACGTGGCTATGGTTACGGCCCGCTGTTCCAGGGTCTGGTCGAGGCATGGCGTGTGGGCGATACCGTATTTGGCCGCGCGGTGCTTGCGGAAGCATCGCGGCCATCGGCGGACGGTTACGGGCTGCACCCGGCCTTGCTGGACAGTGCGCTGCATGTGCTGACCCTTGCGCAGGTGAAGGGCCTCGACGACGGGTCGGTGCTGCTGCCGTTCGAATGGTCGGACGTTTCCTTGGCCGCGACCGGAGCGTGTGAGTTGCGGGTCCGCGCGTCGGTGGAGCGCAGCGGCGAAGGCGAAGCCCTGGCAGTCCTGCAACTGACCGATAGTGATGGGCGTGCGGTGGTGCGCCTTGGCGGTCTGCGCTTGAGGGAGGCGAGCGACGTGCAGATCCGCGAGGCTTCGCGCTCCGAGACGCAGCATCTGTACCGTTTGGAGTGGCGCCCGGTCGCCTTGAGCGAGGGCGAATCTGACGCGCTGATCGTCGGAGGCGACGGCAAGCTGGCCACGGCTCTGGGTCTTGATCATGTCGAGAGCATTGCCACTGTTGTCACGCGCCTCGATGAGGGCGGAGCGATCCCGTCGAACATCGTGTTCGACCATCTGTCGGAACCGGCTGGCAGCGTGCTTGCGGCGACGCATGCGACAGCAGAGCGTGGTCTTGCCGAACTGCAAGCGATCCTTGGCGAAGCGCGGCTGAACGAGACCGATGTAACGTGGCTGACGCGGAGTGCGGTGGCGACGGGTCCCGATGAAGGCGCAAGCGGACTCTCGGGCGCGCCGCTGTGGGGTCTGGTGCGGAGCGCACGGGCGGAGCATCCGGATCGCCGGCTGCAGCTCATTGACGTCGATGCGGTCCTTGCAGACGCATCGCTACTGTCGAAGCTGACGTCGACGACATCGGAGCCTGACCTGGCGTTGCGGCGCGATGCGGTGCTTGCCCCACGGCTGATGCGGGCCGGAGCCGGGGCAACCGAACCTTGTCCTCTTGATGCCGGCGGCACGGTATTGATCACCGGCGGCGCGGGCGAGCTCGGCAGTGAAGTGGCGCGGCATCTGGTTGCCAGGCACGGTGTGCGTCATCTGCTGCTGACGTCGCGTCGCGGCATGGCGACGCCCGGCGCGTCCGAACTGCTGGCCGAGTTGCAGGGGCTGGGCGCGCAGACCGTTGAGCTCGTGAGTTGCGACGTCTCGGATCGTGATGCGGTTGACGCGATGTTGCGCGCCATCGCGCCGGGCCGTCCGCTGACGGGCGTGTTCCATCTTGCAGCTACGCTGGACGACGGCGTGGTACCGGCGCTGACAGTGGAGCGACTGGAGCGTGTGCTGCAGCCGAAGCTCGATGGTGCCTGGCACCTGCATGAGCTGACCGCGGACAAGGACCTCGCCGCCTTCGTGCTGTTCTCCTCGGTGGCAGCCCTCGGTAGTCCGGGCCAGGCGAGCTACGCCGCGGCGAACGTCTTCCTTGATGTACTCGCGGCGGAGCGACGACATCGCGGTCTTGCCGGGCAGAGCCTGCTGTGGGGCCTGTGGGAGCAGCGCGGCGTCGGCATGACGGCGCATCTCGGTCATGCCGAGCTGATGCGCATGCGGCGACAAGGCGTGCAGGCGCTGTCGCTGCAGCTCGGGCTTTCGCTTCTCGACGCAGCGCGGATGCTTCCCGAGGCGGCAGTGATCCCGATCCATCTGGATCTTGTTACGGTCCAGCGCCAGTTCGCGGAGGATGTGCCGGCGCTGTATCGCGGCCTGGTGCGCAGCGGGTTGCGGCGTGCCGCGACGTCCAGCGGCGACACCAACGCATTGCGCGTTCGCCTCGCGGCGCTTGCAAGCGACGCGGAGCGGCAGCAGGCGCTCGTGGAATTGGCACAGGAAGAGATTGCCGCGGTGCTGGCGTTGCCGGGTCCCGCATCAGTGCCTGCGGATCAGCCGCTCAAGGATCTTGGTCTGGACTCGCTGATGGCGGCGGAACTTCGCAATCGCCTGTCGAAGCGGGTCGGGACCAAGCTGCCGGCGACGCTGGCGTTCGATTATCCGTCCGTGCGGGCGATGACACGGCTGCTGCTCGAGAAGCTGGAGCTCGGTCAGTCCATTGTTCGACAGGAAAAGCGGCGGACGATCGCCGCATCGGCGTCGGAGCCGATCGCGATCGTGGGGATGAGCTGCCGCACGCCCGGCGGTCCGGCGAGCCCCGAGAGCTACTGGTCGCTGCTGGAGCGCGGTGGCGACGGCGTAGGCCCGCTGCCGGGTCGCTGGAGCCGAGACCTGTTGCGTCGTTTGGAAGTGGTGACGGGATGGCTGACGCAGGAAGGCGGCTTTGTCAGCGCAGTGGAGGATTTTGACGCCGGCTTCTTCGGCATCTCGCCCCGCGAGGCGGTGGAGATGGATCCGCAGCAGCGCTTGACGCTGGAAGCGGTGTGGGAGGCGCTGGAGCGGGCCGGCCTGCAGCCGGAAGGGCTCAGAGAGAGCCGGACCGGCGTGTATCTGGGCTCGATGGGCAGCGACTACGGCATGCACCGCTCGCTCGAAGACACGACGATGTGGACGACGACAGGCAAGCTGTCGAGTGTTGTGGCGGGCCGTGTCTCCTACGTGCTGGGCCTCGAAGGCCCCGCGATGACGATTGATACGGCGTGCTCGTCGTCATTGTCCGCGCTGCATCTGGCCTGCACGGCGCTGCGGCAGGGCGAGTGCGACCTCGCGCTGGCGGGCGGTGTGCACGTGATGTGCACCCCAATCGCCTTGGTCAGCATGGGCGCGGGTGCCGTCGCGCCCGACGGTCGCAGCAAGAGTTTTGCTGACGGCGCTGATGGCGCGGGCTGGAGCGAAGGCTGCGGCGTGCTGGTGCTCAAGCGCCAGTCGGACGCGGAGCGCGACGGCGACGAGATTTTGGCGCTGATCCGCGGTTCTGCCGTGAACCAGGACGGCCGCAGCCAGGGGCTGACGGCGCCGAACGGTCCGAGCCAGCAGCGCGTCATCCGCGCGGCGCTCTCCGCCAGCGGCGTCAGCCCCGACGAGATCGACGTGGTCGAAGCGCACGGCACCGGAACCAGCCTCGGCGATCCCATCGAGGCGGGTGCGCTCGCCGCAGTGTTTGGTCCGACGCGTCGCGAAGACCGCCCGCTGTGGCTGGGCTCGTCGAAGTCGAATCTCGGCCATACCCAGGCAGCCGCCGGTGTTCTCGGCGTGATGAAGATGGTGCTGGCGCTCCGGCATGAGGTGTTGCCGAAGACGCTGCATGCGGAGCATCCGAGCAGCCAGATCGAGTGGGAGGGCAGCGGACTGTCGCTGCTGCAGCAGGCGCGCGCGTGGCCGCGCGATGCCGCGCATGTCCGTCGTGCCGGTGTGTCCTCGTTCGGTATCAGCGGGACCAACGCGCACGTGGTCATCGAGGAAGCGCCGGCGCGTTCGAAGGCTGTCAGCGCGGCTGCGGTTGGTGAATCATCGCAAGCGTCGATCCCGTTGCTCGTGTCCGGCCGTGATGAGGCCGCGCTTCGCGCGCAGGCGGGTCGGTACGGCGAATGGCTGTCGCAACATCCGGACGCCGACTTCCATTCCGTGGTCGCGACGGCGGCGGTGCACCGGACGCAGTTTGGATCGCGGGCGTCAGTGTCGGTGCGCGATGCGTCGGAAGCCGTGGAAGCGCTGACAGCGCTGGCCGAAGGCCGTTCCCATGCATCAGTGTCGGTTGCCGAGGCGCACGATCGCGGTCGCGTCGTGTTCGTGTTCCCAGGACAGGGCAGCCAGTGGCCATCGATGGGTCGGGCCCTGCTGGCGGAATCGGCTGTATTTGCGCAGACGATCGCTGCCTGCGAGACGGTGCTGTCGAAGTACACGGATTGGTCGCTGACTTCGGTGCTCCGCGGCGATGAGAACATTGAAGCCGCACTGCTGGAACGGGTGGACGTGATCCAGCCGGCGTTGTTTGCAATGAACATCGGACTTGCAGCTGTGTGGCGCAGCCTCGGCGTGGTGCCGTCGGCGGTGGTCGGCCACAGTCAGGGCGAGATTGCAGCCGCCGTGGTGGCCGGCATCCTCTCGCTCGACGACGGCGCACGCGTCGTGGCGCTGCGCAGCCAGCTGTTGCGCCGGCTGACCGGGCATGGCGCCATGGCGGTGACGGAGCTTGCGGCCTCGGTCGTGGAAGAGCGGCTGAAGTCAGCAGTGTGGTCCGGACTGTCGGTGGCGGTGGTGAACACGCCAGGCTCGACGGTTGTCTCCGGCCCGACCGAAGTGGTCGAGCATTGGGTCAGCGACCTCGGCAAGGAAGGCATCTTCTGCCGCCAGGTCAACGTCGACTACGCGTCGCACAGCGCAGAGATGGACCCGATCCTGCCGGAGCTGGAAGGCTTGCTGTCGGACCTCGCGCCGCAGCCAGGCCAGGTTGCGATGATCTCGACGGTGACGGGAACGCGCTGCGAAGGATCGTCGCTGAATGGTGCCTATTGGTGCCGGAACCTGCGTCAGACGGTGCGGCTGGATCTGGCGCTGGCCGAGCTGATCGGGAACGGACACGGCGTCTTTGTTGAGGCGAGCGCGCATCCGGTGCTGGCAATGCCGTTGTCGGCCGCGAGCGGCGAGCACGGTGTTGTCGTGGGATCGCTCCGTCGCGATGGCGGCGGAATGTCCGAACTTCTGCGTAATCTTGGCGCGCTGCATGTTCATGGTGTCGCGGTCGACTGGTCGAAGGCGCTTGGCTCGCACACAAAGGCACCCGTTGCGTCCCTGCCAACCTACGCATTCCAGCGCCAGCGTTACTGGCTCGAGGCCGAGAAGCAAAGCGCGGACGCTTCGACGATGGGCCTGTCGGAGGCGTCGCATCCGCTGCTGGGCGCGGCGACGCCGCTGGCGGAGAGCGACGGCTTCCTGCTGACGGGCCGGCTGTCGGAGGCGGGCTGGCTCGGCGACCACGCGGTGTTCGGCACGGTCCTGTTGCCGGGGACGGGGCTCCTGGAGCTCGGCTTTGCGGCGGCACGTGCGGTTGGATTGAGCAGTGTATCGCAACTGACGCTGCTGTCGCCGCTGGTGCTGCCGGCGGAAGGCGGAGTGCGTCTGCAGGTTCAGGTCGACGCGGTCGAGACCGGTGGTGGTCGCGCCCTCAGCATCTACAGCCGCGCGGAAGATGCCCCGGAGGGTGCGTCG
This sequence comes from Bradyrhizobium manausense, assembly GCF_018131105.1. Lineage (NCBI taxonomy): Bacteria > Pseudomonadati > Pseudomonadota > Alphaproteobacteria > Hyphomicrobiales > Nitrobacteraceae > Bradyrhizobium > Bradyrhizobium manausense. Next base: position 14,260 of record NZ_JAFCJI010000013.1, read on the forward strand.
TGGACGCTGCATGCGCAGGGCACGCTGGGCGAGGCTGCGGATCAAGAAGCCGCGACGGATAGTGGACTCGAAGTCTGGCCACCGGTCGGTGGCGAGTCGATCGACCTCGGCGGTCACTATGCGCGGTTACAAGCGCACGGCTATGGCTACGGGCCATTGTTCCAGGGCCTGGTCGAGGCGTGGCGCGTGGGCGATGCCGTGGTTGGTCGTGCCGTCCTTGCGGAAGCGTTGGGATCGTCGGCCGATGCTTACGGTCTGCACCCGGCGCTGCTGGACAGCGCGCTGCACGTGTTGACCCTTGCGCAGGTTAAAGGCCTCGAAGATGGGTCGATATTGCTGCCGTTCGAATGGTCCGAGGTGTCGCTGGCCGCTCAGGGCGCACGAGAGCTGCGCGTTCGCGCCTCCGTGGAGCGCAGCGGCGAAGGCGAGGCGCTGGCGCATCTGCAGCTTGCGGATGGGCAGGGCCGTGTGGTCGCGCATGTCGGCGGACTCAAGCTGAAGGAAGCGAGCGAAGCGCAGATCCGCGATGCCGCACGCAGCGAGGCGCAGCATCTGTACCGGCTGGATTGGCGCGCGGTGATGTTGAGCGAAGCTGCCTCCGATGCAGCAACGCTCATCATCGGCGGCGACGGCAAGCAGGCGGCGGCGCTGAGACTTGATCATGTTGCTGACGTGTCGGCTCTCGTGGCGCGGCTCGATGCAGGCGGCGAGATCCCCGCTCAGATCGTGTTCGACCATCTGTCCGAGACAGGCGACGGCATTCTCGCAGCAACGCATGCAACGGCGGTGCGTGGCCTTGCTGAGCTGCAAGGCCTCCTTGGTGAGGCACGTCTGAACGAGACCGATGTAACCTGGTTGACGCGCGGCGCGGTCGCGACGGGTTCGTATGAGGGCGCAAGTGGATTGTCGGTTGCGCCGCTGTGGGGCCTGGTGCGAAGCGCGCGGGCGGAGCATCCCGATCGCCGGCTGCAGCTCATCGATGTCGACACGGCCCTTGCGGATGCATCGTTGCTGTCGAAGCTGACGTCGACGACCTCCGAGCCCGAGCTGGCGCTGCGGCACAATGCGGTGCTGGCGCCGCGGCTGATGCGCGCCGGAGCGGGCGCGGGCGAGCCGCGTCGTCTCGATGCGAACGGAACGGTGTTGATCACGGGTGGCGCCGGCGAACTCGGCAGCGAAGTTGCGCGGCATCTGGTTGCCAGGCACGGCGTGCGTCATCTGCTGTTGACGTCGCGTCGCGGCATGGCGACGCCTGGCGCGAGTGAGCTGGTTTCGGAGCTGCAGGCGCTGGGTGCGCAGACCGTTGATGTCGTGAGTTGCGACGTCTCGAATCGTGATGCGGTTGACGCGGTCTTGAACGGCATCGCATCGGATCGTCCATTGACGGGTGTGTTCCACCTTGCGGCGATGCTGGACGACGGGATCGTGCCGGCGCTGACAGTGGAGCGGCTTGAGCGTGTGCTGCGGCCGAAACTCGATGGTGCCTGGCACCTGCACGAGTTGACCGCGGATAGAGATCTCGCCGCGTTCGTGCTGTTCTCGTCGGCGGGTGGGCTTGGCAGTCCGGGCCAGGCGAACTATGCGGCGGCGAACGTGTTCCTTGATGCGCTCGCGGCGGAGCGTCGGCATCGCGGCCTGGCCGGACAGAGCCTGCTGTGGGGCCTGTGGGAGCAGCGCGGCGTCGGGATGACGGCGCATCTCGGTCGGGCCGAGCTGATGCGGATGCGTCGGCAGGGCGTGCAGGCACTGTCGCTGGAGCTCGGGCTTGAGTTGCTGGATGCGGCGCAGTCGCTGCCCGATGCAGCGGTGGTCCCGATCCATCTGGATGTGAGCGCGATGCAACGTCAGTTCGGTGAGGACGTGCCGCCACTGTACCGTGGCCTGGTGCGCACTGGCTTGCGACGCGCATCAGCCGCTGGAAGCGGCGATACCAACGCCTTGCGCGTTCGGCTGACCGCGCTTGGCAGCGATGCGGAGCGGTTGCAGGCACTGGTGGGGCTGGCACAGCAGGAGATTGCCGTGGTGCTGGCCTTGCCCGGGGCCTCGTCGGTGCCTCCTGATGAATCGCTCAAGGATCTCGGTCTGGATTCGCTGATGGCGGTTGCACTCCGCAATCGGCTGTCGGGCCAGATCGGCGCGAAGCTGCCGACCACGCTGGCGTTCGATCATCCGTCCGCGCGGGCGATCGCGAAGCTGCTGCTGGAGAAATTCTCGCAAGGAGAACGCGCATCGCAGAAGCAAGGCGGAAAAGCCAAGGCCCGATCGAAGCTCGAAGGGCTGACATCACTCGCGGCATTGCTCGAAAGCGCAGACCCCGAATTCCTGCGCCAGCTCGACCTGGAACGGCGGCTGTCGGGCTTGATGGAGATGAACGCCCTGCTCGAGAAGGGACATTCGTCCTGCATCGTTCCGATCCGCCCAGGATTTGGTGATCGGGTGATGATCTATATCCCGGGCCTCGGTCACGGCTCGACCCGCGAGAACACGCCCCAGGCCGTCAAGGATCTGGCTGGCGACTATCCAATCGCGGGTCTCAATCCGTATCCGCTGGCGGAGCAAGGACTGTTGAATGGCACTGTCGAGGACCTGGCCTTGAACTATGTGCCGCACGTGGAGTCCTGGATCGGTCGTCGCTCCGTGTTCTTCGTGGGCGGCTCGTTCGGCGGTGTCGTCGCCATTGCCGTGGCGGCTGAACTGGAACGTCGCGGTCATCACGTGGCAGGTGTTGCCTTGCTCGACACGCAGGCGCCGCCTGACCTCTCCTCCGTGCCGACATCGATGATGCAGGTCGTCGACGGAATCGGCTGGGCCCACCTGATGCGAACGTATGGCCTTGACGATGACGATTCCGACAGGCTCGCCGAACTCACCGGGGCGCCATCAACCGAGGCCCTGCGCGATATGATCTCCGACAACGTCAAGGGTCAGATCGGCTACGCCTTGCCTGATGTGACCGCGCCGATCTACATGCTCCATGCGAGGGATCATGATCCCGGGCTTCGGAGCCTCGAAGACCATCTGGTCCCGGATCTGGGCTGGAGCCGGTTTGGGCTCGAGATGACCTCCATCATCATGGTGGGCGGCACCCATAGCTCGATGTATGCCCACCCGGACATGCCTGGTCACATCGATGCGCTGTTCGACAAGGGAACCATGACAGCGATGAGCGAGGTCGCCGAGTAACCCATTGATTCCACAGCCCCGGTCTACTGTGCATGGGGTTGTTTTCGAGCTTTTTGGCGGGGGACTAGCCGCTCGCCCGTGCCGCCGTCGCGTCGACGGCGTTCTCCTCGCCCTCACGCCAGCTCAGGATCTCCATGGCCAGCACCGGGTGATTGAACCCCTTGAGCTGGAGATCGTCGAGCGCACGGGCTTCGACGGAGTGTTCGACGATGCCGTAGACGCGGCGGCTGACCACGATCTGGTCGGCCTTGGCTTCGCTGCACAGACGGGAGGCGAGGTTGGTGACGCTGCCGATTGCGGCATATTCCAGCCGCTGCTCGAAGCCGACCTGGCCGAGCGTGGCATAGCCGAGCGCGATGCCGATGCCGAAGCCGAGGCTGTGTCCGCGGTTGCGCCAACGCTCGGTCAGCGGGCCGATCGTGTCGCGCATCTCCACGGCCATCTTCACGGCGCGCTGGGTGTGGTCCTCGAACTGGATCGGCGCGTTGAACAGGATCATCACGCCGTCTCCGGCATATTTGTCCAGCGTGCCTTCGTATTTGAAGATCAGCTTGCCGAGCGCGGCGTGATACTCCCGCAGCACGTTCATCGCCTCTTCCGGCTCGGTCGCCTCCGTGAAGGCGGTGAAGCCGCGCAGATCGCAGAACACCACGGTCACTTCGCGGCGCTGGCTGGTGAGCAGTCCCTCCGGGCTGTCGGACGATGCGATCAGCTGCGCCACCTGCGGCGCCAGGAAGCGCTCGAGCTTGCGGATGCGCTCGATCTCGCCAAGCTGGGTCTCGACGCGTTCCTCCAGCGACTTGTTCCAGTCCTTCAGCTGCTCGGTCTGCTGCGTGAGCTTGTCGGCCTGGGCGCGTACGGTCTCGTTCGCCGTTTCCAGCGCGTGGCTCTTGTGATCGACCTCGGTGAACAGACGCGCATTGCGCATCGCCAGCACCGCCTGGTTGGCGAAGGTGCGCATCAAGCCGGTGAGGCTGCCTTCGAACGCGCCGCTGGAGCGGCGCAGCACCACCAGCGCGCCGAGCGTGCCCTGCTGGTCGACCAGGGGCACGACCAGCACCGAATGGAAGCCGGCGTTGATCGCGACGTCGCGCAGCGGCCGCTCGGCGGCATGGTCGAGGTCGGGCACCGCGATCGGCTCGCCGGTCCTTGCGGCATAGCTCAGGACGGTCTCAGTCTCGTCGATCGAGAGATGCGCACCGTCAGCCGATTTGTCGATGCCGCCCGCCTCGATCATGTTGAAGCGCCGTGTCTCCGCGTCATAGTCGTAGATCAGCACTGCATCGGCGTGGCTGATCTCCAGCGCGCGGGCGGCGATCGTCGGCAGCACGGCGTTGAGGTCGAGCGAGGCCGCCACAGCGCGGCCGACCTCTTCCAGCACCTTCAGCTCGTTGTTCGACTGGGCGAGATCGCGGGTGCGCTCTTCGACCTTGGTCTCGAGATCCGTATAGGTCTCCTGAAGCTGGCCGGCCATGCGGTTGAACTGGCCCGCGAGCTCCTCCAGCTCGTCGGAGGTGTGCACGTCGATGCGGTGGCTGAAGTCGCCTTCGCCGAGCTTGTGCGCGCCGTTGCGCAGCGCCGTGATCGGGATGATCATGCGGCGCGCGAGCAGCGTGCCGGCGAGGATCGCCACCATCAGGCCGACGCCGATCAGAAGCGCGATGCGCACGAGCTGGTCGCGGATCGGCGTCAAGGCCTGCGCGGTCGGCTGCTCGAACAGCACGCTCCAGCCGAGCTTCGGCACCGTGCTCGCGGCGGTCAAAACCGAATGGCCATTGAAGTCCGTGCCGAACGTGTCGGGCTCGCGGCCGGGCGCGATGGCAGCCGCGACCTGCGGCAGCTTTGACAGATCCTTGCCGACATCGGGACCCTTCGACGAGGCCGCCAGCACGCGTCCGCGTGCATCGACCACATAGCCAAACGCGGCCTTGCCGAGCTGGGAATCGGACAGGAAGTCGGAGAGGAAGCTGAGATCGATCTCGGCGACCGTGACGCCGGCGTTGAAGCCGGAATGCGCTACCGAGATCGACATGTATGGCGTCTGGTCGGTGAACCAGGCCGGTGCATAGCTGACGCCGCGCGCGACCGCGTCGGTGAAGCGGATGTCGCGCGCAAGGTCGGCATTGCTGCCTGTCGTGGTGGACTGGCGCGAGACGCGCAGCACCTCACGGCCGTCGCCGTTGAGCTGGAACAACTGGGAGACGACCGCGACCTGTTGCAAGAGCTGGGTGTAATCGGCGCGACGCTTCTCCAGCGTGTCGCGGCTGGCCGTCGTCACCCAGCTGATCTGGCGCTCCAGTTCGGAGATGGATTGCTCCATGCGCCGGGAGACGGCCTGCGCCTTGTCCTCGAGCCCGTCGGTCAGTGTCGTCGTGGTGGCGCGATAGGAAATCCAGGTCTCCATCGCGCCGTTGACGGCAAGCACGAACACGACGAGGCCGACGAGGGAGACGACATATTTGGCGAACAGGCCCTCGCGCAGAAACCGGATCTTGCCTTTTTCTCCCGCCATCCAGATCCTCTCGCACCGCAACCAAAACTGGCGCTATGGGCCGCACGGGCCCTTAGCCCTTCTACCACAATTTGGGCTCTTGGACCGGCAGGGGGCCGGTGTGGTTACCCACCGGGTGAGCCGGGACGGGCTGGCGGGATACCCAAATTCGCAGGCGTCTTCCTCATCCGTTCGGATGAAGAAGCGGACAGGACGTGGGTGTAAATACCGCGTCGGAGTCCGAAGCGTTGGTGCCGAACCTACCGATTGAAGAGCTGCCGCATCACGTCGTTCATCGGCTGGCTGTCCTGCTGGGCGACTGGCGGATTTTGGAGCGATTGATCCTGCGGCGGCTGGCTTTGGGCGGGCGTGGTCGAGGTGCCCGGCAGGCCGCGGCT
>NZ_JAFCJI010000014.1 GCF_018131105.1 Bradyrhizobium manausense
GTCCACCGCGGTCCGGCCCGCGTCGTGACGATCGCGATACGCCCCTCTTCCATGGGCCGGGTTGCGCGACACATACGTCGTTTCCGAATTTCGGTAAAGTGGAATATTTTCGAGCGTGCGGATTGACCTGACGGTTGGGTGTTTTGCCCGTCGGGCAACACAAGAGATAGCTAGCTAGCCCGGATGGGGCGAAACGCTATCCGGGTTCTCGCCCGTGGCCACAGCGGCGCCGGATTTCGCTATGCTCCATCCGGGCTACGAAGTCAGCGCAACGATGGAGAGCGCACAGCCTCCAAGCGACGCAACAGTTCGCACATGATTCCAGAACATCCAATCCTTCAGATACGTCGCCCAAACAGCGCCCGCCTCCGGCGCTGACGGCTGCACAGCGGCGAGCGCATCGTTCAGTGGCACGTTGAACACGGCAGTGACCACGAACATGCCGATGACGTAGAGGCCACCGCCGGCAATCATGCTGATCGCCCCGGGCTCGCCGAGGCGCAACGCGCCCATCACCACCAGCGCCACTCCCGCCACCGTGGTACCGAGAAACAGCGGCATGAACAGCGAGCGCACGATATCGACATTGATCGCATTCATGGCCACGATGCCGGCCGCCTGGTCGAGCCGGCCAAGCGAGGTCATGATGAAGGTCGAGAAGGCGAAATAGACTCCGGCCATCAGGCCGCAGCCCAAGGCCGAAATCCAGAGCAATCCGGTCGTGAAAACCTGCCGCATGCCGCACCTCCGCTAAATACGATAAACTCTCGCATTTGATAAAGGCGATAAACTCTCTTATTTCTGACGTCAAGCACGGATGGCGGGAATCGGGATGCCGGAACGGAAGATCAGGGCGGGCAAAGCGACGCAGGCGACCGGACGGCGCACGCCGCTGGTGCCGACGCAGGAACGCAGCCGCGAGCGCTTCGATCGCATCCTGGCTGCCGCGAGCGAGATATTGACGGAAAAAGGCAGCGACGCCTTCCGGATGAGTGACATCGTCGAGCGCACCGGCATCGCCTTCGGCTCGCTCTATCAATATTTCCCGGACAAGAGCGCGGTGATCGGGACCCTTGCCGAGCGCTGCAACGCCATCGGTCGCGACTGCGTTGCGCGCGACCTCGCGGAAATGAAGAAGCTCTCCGACCTGCACGCAGCGCTGAGCCGCATCACCGACGGCTATGAGCAAATGTTCCGCGAACACCCCGTGGCGCATCATATCTGGCAGGCGACGCAGGCCGACCGAAGCCTGCAGAAGATCGACGAAGACGATGTCGCCTTTCTCGCCGGCCTGCTCGGCGATGCATTGAAGCGGGTCGCGCCTGGCGTCCCGGCGACCGCCCTCGCCTCCTTCTCGCAACTGACGATGGTGTTGATCGCCGCCGCGGTGCGCCATGCCATCATCCTGCCGCCATCGGAAGGCCGACGGTCGCTCGCCCTGTTCAAGCAGCTTTTGCCGCGTGACCTTGCGGCCGTGGAACAAATCGCGGGCAAGAGCAGGCGCTGATGATTTGCGCCCTGGACCGCCACGTTGGTATGGTTCATGCCACCAACCCAGCCTCCGCAATCTCCGACAAGACATGAAAATGCCCAATCCGATCTTCCCGAGTTCACGCGCCGATCGTATCCGCAACCTCCTCGCTGAGCTTGTCGCCTTCGACACCATCAGCGATCGCACCAATCTTCCGCTGATCGCCCATATCGAGAGCTATCTTGCCTTCCTCGGCGTCAAGGGTGAGCGCATTGTCGATGTATCAGGGCAGAAGGCCGCGCTCTGGGTTACGATCGGCCCCGAGGATCGACCGGGCCTTGTGCTGTCAGGCCATACCGATGTGGTGCCGGTCGTGGGCCAGGACTGGAGCCACGATCCGTTCAAGCTGCTCGAGCGCGACGGCAAGCTCTATGGACGCGGCACCACTGACATGAAGGGCTTTGTCGCCGTCTGCCTCGCCATGGTGCCTGACATGCTGGAGGCGAAGCTGACGACGCCGATCCATCTCGCCATCTCGTATGACGAGGAGATCGGTTGCGTCGGCGTGCGGCCGATGCTTGCCGAAGTCGCGAAGAAGAAGGTGAGACCGCTCGGCGCCTTCATCGGCGAGCCGACCGAGATGAAGGTCATCATTGGCCACAAGGGCAAGCACGGGGTGCGCGCGACGTTCCACGGCCTCGCACGCCACTCCTCGATCGCACCTGATGGCGTCAACGCGATCGAATATGCCGCCGAGATGATTACCGAGATCCGCCGCCGCGCGGTGAAGCTCGCCGGCGAAGCCGAACGCAACAGCCTGTACGACGTGCCGCACTCGACGCTGCTCACCAGCATCGTGCATGGCGGCGCAGCGCTGAACATCGTGCCCGATACCTGCACGGTCGATTTCGAATGCCGTGGTATCGGCATCACGGAGTCCAAGGAGGTGACGGACGCAATCATCGCCTGGGCCAAGGCCGAGCTGGAGCCGGCGATGAAGGCCCGGAGCCCTGACTGCGGCATCGATTTCGAGGAGATCCTCGACTATCCCGCCCTTGATACCAGGGCCGACGCCGCCATCGTCACGCTCGCCAAGAGCCTTGCCGGCCGCAACGACCATGCCAAGGTCGCCTTCGGCACCGAAGCCAGTCTGTTCACCAGCATGGCCGATATCCCTTCGGTGGTGATCGGCCCCGGATCGATTGCGCAGGCGCATACGCCGGATGAATTCGTGGAGATGGCGGAGCTGGAGAAGTGCGCGGGCTTCGTGGAGAAGCTGATCGCGCATTGCGCGAAGGGATAATGGAAGGTGCCGCGGGGTGGGCAAAGCGAAGCGTGCCCACCATTTTCACTTCGAGCGCTGACAGATGGTGGGCACAGCGCTACGCGCTTTTGCCCACCCTACGGGAGCCGCTCAAAGGGCGCCGACGCTAGGCTGCGCGTACCTCGTTGAGGAACTGCGCCACCTCGGCCTGCAGCCGGCTGCTTTCTGCGGCCAGCGACTTTGCGGAGGTCAGCACCTGAGACGAAGCTACCCCGGTTTGCTGTGCGCCGGCATTGACCTGGGTGATGCTGCCGGAGACCTCGCGGGTGCCGTCGGATGCCTTCTGCACATTGCGGGCGATCTCCGTGGTCGCAGCGCCCTGCTGCTCGACCGCAGCCGCGATCGTGGTCGCGATGCCCGATATCTGCGCGATGGTGTCGCCGATCTGCTTGATCGCAACGACGGAATCGTTGGTTGCACTCTGAATTGACGTGATCTGGCCGCCGATCTCTCCTGTCGCCTTGGCGGTCTGTGCTGCGAGTTCCTTGACCTCCTGTGCCACCACGGCGAAGCCGCGACCGGATTCCCCGGCACGGGCAGCCTCGATGGTCGCGTTGAGCGCCAGCAGGTTGGTCTGCTCGGCGATCGTGGTGATCAGCTTGATCACGTCACCAATGCGGTTCGCGGCATCCGACAGAGCATTGATGCGGTCATCGGTTGCGCGCGCCTGCTCGACGGCCGAGGCCGCGATCCTGGTCGATTCCTGCATCTGGCGGCTGATCTCGTGGATCGAGGCGGTGAGTTCGTCGGTCGCCGATGCTACTGATTGGACGTTGGTCGAAGCGTTCTCCGAGGCGTCGGTCACAACGCCCGCCAGCTCCATGGTGTGGTCAGCCGTCTTCGTCAGCGAGCTCGCGGTCGCCTCGAGCTCGGAGGAAGCGGAGCTGACGCTGCCGACGATCTGCTGCATGGTCTGCTCAAAGCGCTTGACGAGGCCATCGAGCAGATTGGCGCGACGATCCTTCGTGGCTCTCTCGGCCTCCTCCGCGTCCTGGAGCGCTCTGGCACGTTTCAGGCCATCGCGGAATTCGACCATCGATTGCGCGATGATACCGATTTCATCGTGACGTTCAGTCTCCTCGATCGCGACCTCCAGGTCGCCGGCCCCGAGAGCCCTGGTCGTATTCTCGATTTTCGACAGGCTGCGGACGACGAAGCGATACATATAGCCGCAGAGCATCAGCACGGAGATCACCAGCAGCCCGATCGCGGCGAGCGAAGCGGTTTGCCACAACGCGGCCCGCGAAGAGGCATCATCGATTTGCGCCTGGGTGCGCTCGTCCAGCATCACGAAGAAGCGGTCGATCGGCTCCATGATCTGCGACTTGAACTGATGATAGGTCTTCGAGTGCAGCAGCTCGATCGCGCGCGCACGATCTGGCGCGGCAAGCGGCTTGCCGTTCTTGTCCTTGCCCTCGACCAGGTTCATTGCTTCGACTTCGAGATTGACGAGGCCGTCTGAGTTCTTCTGGGCCTGTTCCAATTGCTTGAATTCGCCGTCGGTGAACCCCTGGCGCTTCATCAACGTCGAGAGAGCAACCGTCTCGCCATCCGGGCGCGGCTTCGCCGTCCCACCGGCGACGAAATCCCAGTAGATGCGATGATAGGCCTGCGGCCGCGGCTTCTCGCCGTTGCGGATGCTCAGAATATCGAGATATTGCGTCTTGTAGGAAGCGTCGCCCGTCACGACGTAAGTCCGACCGAGACGGGTGAGGTCGTCGGAGCTCTGGCGAAGCTCGTCGGCCAGCAGATAGGAGCGATAGCGGTTGTCATAGGCCGCCGTCTCGTCCGCCGATGCGCCGCGCGATTTCATGATCGAAACAGCCGTCGCGATTCCGGCAATCACGGAAACGCTGCTGAGAATGATGAACGTCGTCCTGATCGTTGGCACCCGCGTTCCCCCAGATTACGTGGACATTGAGAAAAAGTAGAAAGGTGCCGTTTATGCTCCGTAAAATTCCGGCTCCGTATTTCTCCGTGATGGCTACAACAAATATTGGGTTGGCCAATGCGGCAACCTGCGCGCCTTTTCTCCCGCACAAGCCGAGTTCGGCGAACGGCAGCAACTTCGGGTACAGCACATCCGTTCCGTGCGATCGCAGCATCTCGCACGCATTGCAGGAAGCGAAGCGATGGAGCAATTCACACTGCGCCTTCGCAAGCAACGACTGCGAGCGCGTAGGAAAAAGCGCGACCACCGGCCGCGCCTTCGTTGTTCTTAAACCGCGCCCGCCTTCTGCGCGTATTCCCATGACGTCTTTGACAGCGGCACCGTGCGCTTGGCGGATTCCAGCGCCTTCGCGTTGGCGGCGGTGCCGTCGCGGACGCGGCCGGCGATGCCCTGGGTGATGCCGGCGAGGCGGAACAGATTGTAGGCGAAGTACCAGTTGAGATCAGGCACCGTCATCTTGGTGACGTTGCAATAGATCTGCGCCGCCTCTTCCACGCTCGGGATGTTGAGCGCCTTGAGGTCGGCGCCGTGCAAGCCCGGCATGATCCACTGCATCAGCAGATAGGTGAAATCGGCCATGGGATCGCCGAGCGTCGACAGCTCCCAGTCCAGCACGGCCTGCACGCGCGGTTCCGTCGCATGGAAAATCATGTTGTCGAGGCGGTAGTCGCCATGAACGATCGAGACGCGCGCCTGCTCCGGCACGGTCTTCGGCAACCATTCGGCGACCTTCTCGAATTCCGGAATGTGCTGCGTCTCGGAGGCGCGATATTGCTTGGTCCAGCGGTCGATCTGACGCGCGAAATAATTGCCGGGCTTGCCGAACTCGCCGAGGCCGATCGCAACAGGATCGTACATGTGGAGCTTGGCCAGCGTCTCGATCTTGCTGGTGAAGATCTTGCGGCGCGCATCGTTGTCCTGGCTCGGCAGCGTCGGATCCCAGAACACGCGGCCGTCTTCCATCGACATGATGTAGAAGGCCGAACCGATGATGCTGTCGTCCTGGCACAGCGCATAGGCATGTGCGACCGGAAAACCCTGCTTTCCGAGGGCCGCAATGACGCGGTATTCGCGATCGACCGCATGTGCCGAGGGCAGCAACTTGCCGAACGGCTTCCTGCGCATCACGTAGGAACGGTTCGGCGTGTTGAGCCGGTAGGTCGGATTTGACTGGCCGCCCTTGAACTGGAGAACGACCAGCGGGCCCTCATAGCCTTCGACGTTGTCGCGCAGCCAGGCCTCGAGCCTGAGCTCGTCGATGCGATGACGCTCCTCGACCGGCTTGGTGCCCGAGAACTCTTCGTCTTTCCTGACGCCGTCAGCCACGGTGACGCTCCCTCTTCAGTCCGAACATGATCCTAATCGGTAACCGCTGACGCACTTGCGTCAAGCGGTCACCGCAATTGGATCATGCCCTGTCGTTTCTTCAAGTCAGGAGCGCCGCAGGGCTCCCCCGCTTAATGCTTGGGAGAATTGGCATACTTCCGAACTTCGAGCCTTGCAATGGCGCGATTGTGCACCTCGTCCGGACCGTCGGCGAGCCGCAGCGTGCGGATGTGGGCGTAGTCCTTGGCAAGACCTGCTTCATCCGAAACACCCGCGCCGCCAAAGGACTGGATCGCCTCGTCGATGATCTTCAGCGCCATGTTGGGCGCCGCGACCTTGATCATGGCGATCTCGGCCTGCGCGGTCTTGTTGCCGACCTTGTCCATCATGTCGGCGGCCTTGAGGCACAGCAACCGCGTCATCTCGATGTTGGTGCGGGCGTCGCCGATGCGCTGCTCCCACACAGAGTGCTCGACGATCTTCTTGCCGAACGCGGTGCGCGAGGAGAGCCGCCTCACCATCTTCTCCAGCGCTTCCTCTGCCTTGCCGATGGTGCGCATGCAGTGGTGAATACGGCCGGGTCCAAGACGACCCTGCGCGATCTCGAAGCCGCGGCCTTCGCCGAGCAGAATGTTCTCCTTGGGCACGCGCACGTTCTCGAGCAGCACCTGGGCGTGGCCGTGCGGCGCATCGTCGAAGCCGAACACCGGGAGCATCTTCTCGACCTTGATGCCTGGCGTGTCGAGCGGAACCAGGATCTGCGACTGCTGCTGATGCTTGGCCGCGTTGAAATCGGTCTTGCCCATCAGGATCGCGATCTTGCAGCGGGGATCGCCGACGCCTGACGACCACCATTTGCGGCCGTTGATGACGTAATGATCGCCGTCCTTCTCGATGCGGGTCTCGATGTTGGTGGCATCGGACGAAGCCACCGCCGGTTCGGTCATCAGGAAGGCGGAGCGGATCTCGCCGTCCATCAGCGGACGCAGCCATTTGCGCTTCTGCTCCTTGGAGCCGTAGCGGATGAAGACTTCCATGTTGCCGGTGTCGGGGGCGGAGCAGTTGAACACTTCCGAGGCCCAGGTGATGCGGCCCATCTCTTCCGACAGCAGCGCATATTCGAGATTGCTCAATCCCGCGCCGCGGAATTCGTCGTCCTCATGCTCGCTCGGCGGCATGAACATGTTCCAGAGACCTTCGGCCTTCGCCTTCTTCTTGAGGTCTTCGAGGACGGGGATCACCTTCCAGCGCTCACCGCTGTGATCCTGCTCGTTATAAACAGGCACCGCCGGACGCACATGCTTGGCCATGAAGGACTGCACGCGGTCGAGCCATTCCTTCTGCTTGGGCGACAGATCGAAATCCATGGGACGCTCCTCGGTCTCTCTTTGCGAAACTGTTTTGCGCCGGACTGTCCTCCCGCAATGCACGGCCCGCAAGCGCCATTCGGCGCCTTGCAAGCGGCGGAACCGGCGCCGCCTCTATCAGCGGCGCAATTCCATGATGCGGATTGACTTTCTCCGGCCTTCAAACGATAGTTTCATACAAGTGTTTGAATTGCAACTCCCCACCCGTGAGGGGATCCATGGCCAGCGATCATACGAGGTCTGCCATTCTCGCCGCCGCCGAACGGCTCTATGCCGATCGCGGCTTTGGCGACGTGACGCTGCGCGACATCGTCGCGGAGGCGAATGTCAATCTGGCGGCGGTGAACTATCATTTCGGCTCGAAGGACGAGCTGATCGCGGAACTGTTCGTCACCCGCTCGATCGCGACCAACCGCGAGCGTTTGCGTGAGCTGAAGGCAGCCGAGGAAGCGGGCGGCGGCCGCGCGACGATCGAGGTGATCCTGCGCGCGCTGGTTGGTCCGACCTTGCGCGGCTGCCTGGGGCCGGAGAACCAGCGCTCCACCGCGGCGCGCTTCATGATCCGCGCGTCGATCGAGTCCGTGCCGCCGATCCGGCGCATCAAGAACCGCGAGATCGATCATTTGCGGAAATTCGCCGGCGCGATGCGCAGGTCCCTGCCCGACCGCCATGACGTCGATATCTATTGGGGTCTGAACTTTGCGCTCGCAATGGCGCACCACACCATCCGCGAAAGCGAGCGCCTGACAAAACTGTCGGAAGGCCAATGCGATCTCGACGACGTCGAGGACGTGGTCGCGCGCGTGGTCAGCGTCGCGACGATGGCGTTGACGGCGGGCGGAGGAGCGAAGGCACCGGCGCGCGCGCTGGCGCGCTAGCCCTCACATCATCGCGATGCAATCGATCTCGACGTCGAAGGGCCCGAACCATTCCGGCGTGCAGACGAAGATCCGCGCTGGCGGGTCGACCGGGAAGTAGCGGGCATAGACCGCGTTGAACGCGGCGAAATGCCTGGTCGAGGTGCAGTAGACGTTGCACTTCATGACGTTGTCGAGCGATGCGCCAGCCGTCTCCAGGCAGAGCTTCATCTGCTCCATGATGATCTCGCTCTGCTGCTCGATCGGCATCTCCGCAAGCTCGCCCGTCTCCGGGTCGAACGGCGGCAGCCCGGAGACGAAGATCATGCTGCCGGATCGCGTGACCGGCGAGGTCGGCGCCTTCACGCGATCGAGGAATGTCGAGATCGGTTCGACGCGGAGCGCTTCGCGTTTCATAGGCGACCACCTTCGGTACGAGCGAGACTGGCGCCTGACTACATTGCAATGCAGCCGGCATGCTTCGCTTCTGATCGAAGTGTAATCGCCCCGAGCGGGGCTAGACCCGCTGCGGCATCTCCTCGGCCTCTTCCTTGGCGAGCAGCAGCAGCATCTCGATGCCCATGTCGCCTTCCTGCGGCGAGCGGATGAACTTGATCTCTTCGGCGCTTTGCCGCAACGCGGCAATGATGGCGACAGCCTGGTTGGCCGTGGCTGCCTCGGTCGCCAGAATTGCCTTCTGGTCTTTCGCCTGGAACCCGATCGTGTAGGACATGCACTTCCCTCCCGTACCCAGTGGGAGAGATGGAATCAGAGTCGCGAGCGGAGCGGAAGCCTGTGTGAGTACGGACCGGGTTTATCTGGGGATTGCGCGCAAGTCCCGGGCAAGGCCGCACGATGGTCTTGCTTCCGTCACGAATTGATTGACGCCGTCTCGGCTCTACGCCAGCCCCAGCATCGCGCGCACGGGCTTCGTGAGATTGCCCGTGATCGCGCAGGTGATGATGGTTTTGGCTGATGTCACCGATCGTACTCCGCCCCTGGGTTGTTCGTACCGCTATCTGCCCAGCGCCGCAGCAACCTGGCCGACGAGGCCCTCGGCGAGCAGATGATAGCCTTCAGGCGTGAGATGCTGCCCGTCGGGCTGGTGTGGCAGCCCATGCAGCATGCTGTTCGGCAGCATGACGACCTTGACGCCCTTCTCGCTCAACCGGCTCTGGATGACGGGCGTGTTATCGGACGCGTGCTTGCGCCTGTCATTGCCGCCGGGCTGAAGAATGACGACGCTGGTTCCTTTCGGCACCACCTGATCCAGCCGCGCCAGCATCCCGCCGGTGGTATCGCCATTGATCCCGGCATTGACGACATGAACCTTGAGGCCCCGCGCGCGCAGGAGAGCCTCGAGCTGGGCGGGATAGGCTTGGTTGCGCGCCACACCCTTGCCGTAGGTGTTGCTGGCGCCAAGCGCCACGACTGTCGCAGCTTGCACCGTGCCGGCCGCCGCGAGAGCTAAGAACCCGGCGACAAACGAGATCGCTGCAAACTTTCTGGACATATCGACCCCCGCTATGCCCGCGCGAAACAGGCGTTGGAGTTACAGTTTCTAGATGATGCCCTGCTTCTTCAGCTCCTCGATCTTCCCGGCATCATAGCCGAGCTTGCCGCCGAGAATTTCCTGGTTGTGCTCGCCGAGCAACGGCGGTGCGCGGTAATTCTTGATCGGGGTCTCCGAGAAAGTCAGCGCGTTTCGGATCAGCGACAGGTCGGGCTCGAAGGGATGGTCGACCTTCACCCGCATGCCGCGCGACTGCACGTGCGGATCGGAAAACACCTGCTCGAAATTGTTGATCGGACCCGAGGGCACGCCGGCCTCCTCCAGCTTGTCCAGCCAGTAGGCCACCGGCTGCTTCAGGAACAGGCCGGCGAAGATCGCCATGATCTCCTTGCCGTGCACGACACGGTCGTTGTTCTTGACGAAGCGCGGGTCATTCGCGAGCTCCGGCTCGCCGAGCACGGCACAGGTCTTCCGGAACTGGCCGTCATTGCCGACCACCAGCATCAGCTCGCCGTCGGTGCAGCGGAACACGCCCGCCGGCATGCCGCCATTGCCCCAGGTGCCGCGGCGCGGCGGCGTCTTGCCGTTGACGAGGTAGATCTGCAGCCAGTGCGACAGCGAGGCGATGACGGTGTCGAACAGGCAGACGTCGATGTGCTGTCCCTGCCCGCCATTGACGTCGCGGTGATACAGCGCCGAGAGCAGCCCGATCGAGGTGTTCATGCCGGTCATGTAATCGACGATCGACGGGCCGACCTTCATCGGGCCCTCGCCGGGCTCGCCGTCGATATGGCCGGTGACGCTCATCAGGCCGCCCATTGCCTGCAGGATCGCGTCATAGCCGGCGCGCGGCGCGTAGGGACCGGTCTGGCCGAAGCCGGTCACCGAGCAATAAATGATCCTGGGATTGATCGCCTTGATCGTCTCATAGTCGAGGCCGTAGCGCTTGAGATCGCCGACCTTGTAGTTCTCCATGAAGACGTCGACGTCTTTCGCAAGCTCGCGGATGATCGCCTGCCCCTCGGGCTTGGCGATGTTGACCGTGACCGACTTCTTGTTGCGGTTGGCGCAGAGATAGAACGAATTGTTGTTGTTCGCCTTGCCTTCGGGATCGGTCAGGTAAGGCGGACCGAAGGCGCGCGCGTCGTCGCCGGTGCCAGGCCGCTCGATCTTGATCACCTCGGCACCGAGATCGCCCAGCATCTGGGCCGACAAGGGCCCGGCGAGCACACGCGTGAGGTCAAGGATCTTGATGCCTGAGAGCGGCAGGGCCGACATGTCGATTTCCTCCGGGGAACTGGATCTTAAAGCTGATCTTGGCGCGGCGGCGAGATCGCGGACCGCGCTCACTGCCGATACACCATTTTGCGGTCCCGAGCACTGCGCGTTCGGCATACGGCCATCCCTCGCTCCGCAGCAGAGATGGCCCGCGACGCCCAATTCCGCGTTGCGAATATCGCCCGGTCGATCTCAGGTCCCGGCTGCCGCAGCCAATTGCGGACGACGCCGGCCAAGCAGGACCAGGATCAGCACGGTCGCGCAGGAGAAGACCAGCGTGAGGCCAAGTGCGCCGCGGCTGCCGAACTGCGTGAGCAGGCCGGCGAGCAGCGGCGGCGAGATCGCGGAGGCCAGATTGAGCGGTAACGCGATCATCGACATCGCCTTGGCGAATTCGGCCTGGTCGTAGAACACCAGCGGGATCGTCGCTCGCGCCACCGCCATCGCGCCACTGCCGGCGCCATAGAGGAGAATAAAGATCGCGACCGCCCAGGTCGCGCCCTCGCTCAGCATCAGCAGCACCATGGCGACGGGAAGCGCGGTGCCGGCGACCAGCCCGGTGGTGATGCCGTCCCATCTCCCGCCGCCGAGAAAGTCGAGGCCGCGCGCGCTGACCTGGATCACGCCCAGCATCGAGCCGAACGCAAGGGCCTGCGCCGGCGCAAGGCCCTCCGCCCGCAACAGTTCGATCAGAATGGCGCCGATGCCGAAATTGACGAAGGCGTTCATCGTGATCACGCCGACGACGAGACCGAAGGTGCTTCTTGGAATTGCCGGCGACGGCGCGGCCTTGACGGCCTTGCCACGATCCTCATTCGCAATTCTCCGGCGCGGTGCGACAAACGCAAGGAGCGGAAGGTTGATTGCGAGCATCATCGCCGCATAGACAAGACAAGTCCCGCGCCATCCGAGCCAGTCGCTCAGGAACGACGTCGTGGGCCAGAAGATACTGCTGGAAAGTCCCGTCACCAGCATCAGCCCGCCGATGGCATTCTTGGCGCCCCGTCCGGCCACCTCGTTGAGCATGATATAGGCGCCGGTCGACAGCGTGGCGCTGCCGCCCATGCCGAGAATGACCCAGCCGGCGAAATAGAGCAGCGGCTCGCGCGCGAAAAACAGGACAATATAGCCGGGCACGGAGACGACGGTGCCTACCATCATCACCCTGCGCGCGCCGTGCCGCGCAAAGGCCTTGGCGAGCCAGGGCGCGCACAGGCCCATGGTGACATAAAGGACCGAGCTTCCCGCGAACACCGCCGGGAGGCTCATGCCGAGATCGGCCCCGAGGTCGCGACCAACCACGGCCGGAAGGCCGATCGTACCCCATCCAATGAGTTGGGTGATTGCAAGCACCAGCAGGACCCCGATGAGCCTGCTGTCAGATTTCAAGAACCGCATTCCAGTCGTCGCCTGCCCCGGCAGGCGCCGATCACGCCTGTGCGCCCCGTTTTATCCGGAGACTCAGCACACGGGAACGCTGACCGCCGAATGGCAGAAGGCAGCCGGAAGCATGTCAGGCAGGTGTCAGCTGCGGGACGGTCGCCCCTAGCCCGCGATCCCGAGCAAGGATCGCGCCTCAGCCGCATTCGCCACGCGCCGGCCGTGGCGCGCGACGGCCTCGCAGGCGATGCTCACGAGCTCCGCGTTGCTGGCGGCGAGGCGCGTCTTGTCGACCCTGATATTGTCTTCGAGCCCGGTGCGAACCGCATCTGCGCCGCGCGCCAGGGCCCAGTCCATGACCTCTGCTTGATGGCGTCCGATCCCGGCCGCGGTCCATGTCGCCTTCGGGATCAAGCGCCGGAGTTCAGCCAGCAGGATGTCGAGCACATGCTCGTCCGCCGGCATCGCGTTCTTGACGCCCATGACGAATTGCACGTGCGGACGCGGGTCGGTCAGCCCCGCCTCGATCAGGCGTCGCGCGCCATGCAGATGCGACAGATCGAAGATTTCGATTTCCGGACGAATGCCATTTGTCTTCATGCCGGTCGCGAGAGTCTCAACCAGAGCGGCGCTGTTCTCATAGACAATGGTCGGAAAATTCACCGACCCCGTCGACAGCGAGGCCATGTCCGGCTTCAGATAGAGCGATGATCCGCGTGCCGACGGATCGCGGCCGCGCCCGCCGGTCGAGAACTGCACGATCATCCCGGGGCAGTGCTTCCGGATGCCTTCCTGCACCAGGGCAAAACGTTCCGGGTCGGAGGATGGCGTCTCGTCATCGTTGCGAACATGGATATGCGCAAGCGTGGCGCCGGCCTCGAAGGCCTGGTGCGTCGACTCGATCTGCTCGGCCGGCACGATCGGCACCGCGGGATTGTCCTTCTTGCGCGGAACAGAACCGGTGATGGCGACGGCAACGACGACGGGGTTCATTCTGCAACCTCATAATGATCGCGCTCGCGCGCACAGAGTTCGGACAGGCAGTCACGTAAGCACGAAGCCCTGCCGCTGCAAACCATCGATCGCAGCGGCCAGGCTCCTCACATTGGCATTCAGGTCGGAATTGCGGCCGCGCCGCTCGCCGCTTCCGCGCGCTGCCGTTCGTAGTCGGCCCGCGCCATCGGAACGGCCGTGGGATTGCCGAGATCGTCGATATGGACCCGATAGGTTTCCCGGGCCGTGACGGCCGCCATCGCGGCGATGACGGTGATGCCGAAGGCAATCGTCCCCACCGTCAACGGAATGTTGGCCGAGCCCGGAGGGGCCACCGTCGCAAACAAGGCCGGAAGCAACGCAGTGATGGTCGTTCCGATGTTCTGCGAGATGGCCATCGCCGAGACGCGCGTGCGCGTCGGAAACAGCTCCGGATAGAAGCTCGGAAAGATCGCGTTGTAACCCTGATAGACGACGCCCCACATCAAGAGCGAGACCAGAATCGCCAGCGGCACGTTCTTGATGGAGATGGCATAGAGATAGAGGAAGGCGAGCAAGCCGGAGAGCAGCGCGCCCACGATGATCGGAGGCTTGCGACCGATCTTGTCGGAGAGATTGCCGACGAATGGAATCACGAACACGGCCACCATGTTTCCGATAACCGGGATCCACAGATAGACGTCCTTGGCAAACCCGATTCCGTAAGCCGGCTGGACCGCATAGGCCGCGCCAAAGATCGTCGCAACGACGGGGATGACGTTCATCAAAGCCATGCAGATCACCCGGAGCATGTCGGGCCAGCTCAGCTTGATGGCCTGAACAATGGGCGCCCGCGGCGTTTCTCCCCGCTCGCCCTCCCTGGCAAAGGCAGGGGTTTCATCGACTTCGCGACGAATGATGTAGCCGGCAACGATGACGAAGAAGCTCAGCAGGAAGGGAATCCGCCAGCCCCAGCTGTTGAAGGCCTCCGTCGGCATATAGGCCGCCAGCGGCAGGAAGACGGCTGCGGCCAGAATTTGGCCGGCCTGCACGCCCTGAAGGGCGAAGCTTGCATAGAAGCCGCGCCGACCGAACGGCGCGTGCTCCAAAATCATCGAGCTTGCGCCGGAGATTTCGCCGGCAACGGCAAAGCCCTGGATCAGGCGAAGGATGACCAGCAAAATCGGCGCGAGGATGCCGACCTGCTGATAAGTCGGCAGGATCCCCACCGCCATGGTCGAGATGCCCATCAGGAACATGCAGACGATGAGCACGGTCTTGCGGCCATGGGTGTCGCCCCAATGTCCGAGGACGAAGGCGCCGATCGGCCGGGCCACATAGCCGACGCCATAGGTCGCCAGCGATGCGACGATGGCGACCGTGGGATTGTCCGATGGGAAGAAGATCTGCGGGAAGATCAGCGACGCCGCGGTCGCGTAGATGAAGAAGTCATAATATTCGAGAGCCGACCCGATCCAGCCGCTCGCAGCGGCCTTCCTCGACTGGCTCACCTGATGGATTCCGGTCATCCTGAGAGTCCTCCAAATGGGTTTGCTGGTGTCCCGTGGACGGGCTTCTTGGAAAAACTGGGCAGCACTCTCCGCGCGCTGTGCGGGCTTCCCGCAAGCGTTCGTCACTGCCGATAGGTGCTTGATTGACGCGACAATAGGCTTTCGCCGGGCTAACACAATTACCCAGTTATGCGATAAACCTAACATGATGTTATCAGGACAAAACGGCCGGACGGCGGTCGTAGTCGCTGACAGCCTCGAAAACTATTCCGGCGGATTGAACGTTCGCACGAAATAGACGGGCTCCCTGCCCTTTCCGAGGCGATAAAGCTGCGCCGGGCGGTTCGGGCCGCGCCGCATCTTTGCCACCGGCTCGATCATGTCGGCAGACAGGATGCGGGTGCGGAAGGCGCTCTTCTCAAGCGGACGATCGAGCACGATCTCGTAAACCCGCTGCAGATCAGGAAGCGTGAATTCCGCAGGCATCAGAAAAGCGGGCAGCGAGGTGTATTCCACCTTGTTGCGCAGGCGCTGGATTGCGCTTGCCAGGATGTCGCCGTGATCGAAGGCGAGCTTGTCCTTGAGCCGGCCACTGACGATCGGGTGCCAACGCGCATCGGGTGTGAGCACGCTTGCGTCGGCCGCGATCAGCGCGAAATAGGCATGCGTCGCCGACCAACCGCGCGGATCGCGCGTCGCACTTCCCCAGCTTCCGAGTTGCTCCAGATAAGGGCTCGGGACCCCCGTCTTCTCCTTCAGCTTGCGGGCGGCACAGGCGGCGAGATCGCGGTCCTTCGCGACATCGACGAAGCCGCCCGGCAGCGCCAGGGCGTGCGGATACGCCTCTCCTTCGCCGGCCGGGCGCTGCACCAGCAGCACCTGAAGCCTGTCGTGGAGAATCGTAAAGATGACAACGTCGACCGTGGTCAACGGCCGCGGGAAATCCAATTGCCCTGACTTTCCAGAGACTTCGCCCCGATCGCGACCAGCCATAGGCAACCTCCCCTGTTCGGCCTTGACAGTAGCATAGTTAGTTGTACAGTCCAACTTACTTAGTTGCTCAGACACACTTATAGCCACAGGAGGCAAGCCATGTTCGGCATCCGATTTATCAAGGCCCAACCCACCACCTATCTGATGAAGTACCGCGCCGGCGCTGTTGTCGCCGAAGGCACCGGCCTCTCCGCATTCTACTACGCGCCGGTGACCACGCTCGTCGCCGTGCCCGTCGGCAGCCGCGACGCTTCCTTCATCTTCGCATTGATCGCGCGCGACTTTCAGACCCTGACCGTGCAGGGCCACGTCACCTATCGCGTCAGCGAGCCGAAGAAGGCCGCCTCGATGCTGAACTTCACCCTGAAATCCGACGGCAAGACCTATGAGACCGACGATCCGGAGAAGCTGCCGGAGCGTATTCTCGGCACCGTCGAGGTGCTCGCGCTGCAGGCGATCAAGGAGCTGACGCTGAAGGACGCGCTGCAGGCGTCAGATCGGATCGCCGACATCATCGCAGGCGGTTTGCGGGGGCGCGCCGACATCGAAGCCCTCGGCCTCGAAATCCTGGGCGTGTCGATCCGCGGCATCAAGCCGACGCCTGATACCGCCAAGGCGCTGGAAGCGCAGGCCCGCGAAGCGATTCTGAAAAACGCGGACGAAGCGATCTTCGCGCGGCGCAATTTCGCCGTCGAGCAGGAGCGCGCCATCCGCGAGAGCGAACTCGACACCGAGATCGCGGTCGAGCAGAAGAAGCGCTCGATCCGCGAGACCCAGATGGATGCCGAGGCGAGCGTTGCCGCCAAACGCAACGAGCTGCGCCAGGCCGGCATGGCCGCGGACATCGTGCTGGAAGGCAAGCGCAAGGATTTCGTCGGCCTCAACGCCGAGAACACCCGAACGCTGGCGGATGCCGAGGCCTATCGCGTCGGCGCGCTGATGAAGATCTTCGAGGGTGTCGACACCCGCGTGATCCAGGCGCTCGCCGCAGCCGGCATGCAGCCGGGCCAATTGATCGCGCAGGCTTTCTCCGGCATCGCCGAGAAGGCCGAGAAGATCGGCCAGCTCAACGTCTCGCCTGACTTGCTCAGCCAGCTCATGGAGAACCCGAAGCCGGAGGCCGCCAATGCCCGCCGCCAGTGAGCGCAAGATCGTGCTGGTGACGCGCAAGACTAGGTTAGAAGACCTGGTCGCGCGTTACCTGACGGCGGCGCAGGCGCGCTTCTATGTCGAGCATCTCGGCGCCGACTTCTCCGACTACGAGCGAGAGCACGAGGTCTACCATGAGCAGCGGCACGCGACGCTTCAGGTGCTGGAGCAATGGGGGCGCTATCAGGTGATCGAGCGCGGCTTCCTGCCCAACTTCATCTTCGCACCCGATGACATCGTGGTCGCGCTCGGGCAGGACGGCGTCGTCGCCAATACGATGAAGTATCTCGACGATCACCCGCTGATCGGGCTCAATCCGGATTCCGCACGCTATGACGGCATCCTCCTGCCCTTCGCGCCGCGCGACCTCGCGAAACTGCTGCCGGAAGTCGCGACCAACAAGCGCAACAGCCAGGCCGTGACGATGGCGGAGGCGCGGCTCAGCGACGGCCAGGTGCTCCATGCCGTGAACGATCTTTTCATCGGGGCCCGCACGCATGTCTCCGCGATCTACGAGATCACGGCCGGCGGGACAACGGAGCGACAGTCCTCGAGCGGCCTGATCGTCGCGACAGGGCTGGGATCGACCGCCTGGCTCAAGAGCATCGTCACCGGTTCGCTTGCGATTGCCGGCAGCTTTGGCCAGCCCCCGCCGCTCAACGGTTACGATGCCCTGCCCTGGGATGCCCCCGAGTTGCGCTTTGCCGTCCGCGAACCCTTCCCGAGCCGCCACTCGCAGACCAATCTCGTCTGTGGCCGCCTAGCAATCGAGGAGCAATTGCGCATCCGCTCGCTGATGGCGGAAAACGGCGTCATCTTCAGCGACGGCGTCGAAGCCGACCGCCTCGACTTCAACGCGGGCGCCGAAGTGACGATCGGAATTGCCAAGCGGCGTGGCCGGCTGATCGTCTGAGGCTGCTAGCTGCCGAGCGCGTTCTCGCCCGCTTCGCGGCCGGGCACGCTGACATGCACCTCATGTCCCTGGCGCAGCGCCAGCGACGCGGCGACGACCGCCGATTCAAATGCCGATTCCTTGGTGGCATATTTGCCGTTGATGCTGCCGTCGTGCAGCACGCCCCATTCGTCCTGGACCGGTACGATCGCGTATTGGGCAAGGCCCATCATCCCTCTCCTATCGCTGCGTCACTTGCGGATGCGCTGCCGTCACGCGCCACACCGTGTTGCCGCTGTCGTCGGCGACCAACAGCGCGCCCGATTTGTCGATCGCGACCCCGACGGGGCGGCCGCGCGCCTGGTTGTCGTTGTTGAGGAAGCCGGTGACGACGTCCTGTGCCGGGCCGCTCGGTTTGCCGTCCTTGAACGGCACGTAGACGACCTTGTAGCCGTTCAGCACTTGCCTGTTCCAACTGCCGTGCTCGCCGACGAAGGCGCCGCCGCGGTATGCGTCCGGCAGGCTGCTGCCGGTGGAGAAGGCAAGCCCGAGCGGCGCGACATGCGAGCTCAACGCATAATCGGGCACGATCGCTTTTTCCACGAGGTCCGGCCGCTGCGGCTTGACGCGGGGATCGACGTGCTGGCCGTAGTAGCTGTAGGGCCAGCCATAGAAGGCGCCATCCTTCACCGACGTCATGTAATCCGGCACGAGATCGGGACCGAGTTCGTCGCGTTCGTTCACTTCAGTCCACAGCGCGCCGCTCTGCGGCTCGAAGCTCAGGCCGTTCGGGTTACGCAGGCCGCTCGCAAAGATCCGCCGGCGGCCGCTGGCGCGATCGACCTCGAGGATATCGGCACGATTGTGTTCGGCCTCCATCCCGTTCTCGGTGATGTTGCTGTTGGAGCCGACGCCGACATAGAGCTTTGAACCATCCGGGCTTGCGACGAGGCTCTTGGTCCAGTGGTGGTCGATCGGTCCGCCCGGCAGCGGCGTCAGCACCGTGCCCGGCGCGGTGATTTTGGTGTCGCCCTCGCTGTAGGGATATTTCACAATCGCATCGGTGTTGGCGACATAGAAATCGTTGCCGACGAGCGCTACGCCGAATGGCGAGTTGAGATGATCGAGGAAGACGCTTTGGGTGTCCGGCACCCCGTCGCCGTTGGTATCGCGCAACAGCGTGATGCGGTTGCTCTCGCCGGTGTCGCCGCCGGAGGTCGCCCAGGACTCGATGTAGCCCATCACGATCTCCTTGGGCCGCTTGATCGCGGCGGCCTTCGGCGCCTTGGACTCCACCACCAGCACGTCGCCATTGGGCAACACGTAGAGAAAACGCGGATGCTGCAAGCCGGTCGCGAAGGCTTTGGCCTGCAAACCCTGCGCAACCGTCGGCGTCTCGTCCTTTTTCCAGCCGACGATGCGGGCGATGTGCATCGGCGGCAGCAGATATTGCTGGATGTCGGGCAGCGCCGGGTTGGCGCCGATCTGCGCCTTGGGATCCCCGCTGCCGTCATTGCAGCCGGCGAGAAGGCCGAGGAGCAAAGCACATAACAGGGTGCGCGCAAGGAGGGATGTCATCGCGCAACTCCCACCCCGTGACGGTACACCAAGGCCCAGCCGAGCCAGCCGGTCACGGGCAGGATCAGCACGGTGAGCACCGAAAGAACGAGCCCCCACGGCCACACCGAGGTCCAGGCATCACGCGTGTGAACGAGCGCGTTGACGATCGCGAGGATCATCGCCACGACGTTGCCGATCAGATGCGGCCAGGCCGGCGCCTGCGCGCGCACCAGCCTGTTTCCGAGGAAATCCGTCAGGCCGGCGATCGCCGCCAACACGCCAAAGACGACGCCGACGACCAGAAGCCAGGCCGAGAAATCAGCCCACATGATCTCGGCGGAGACGAGATAGGTGATGTCGGTCACCAGCGCGCCGATGAAGCACGCGATCGGGATCGGTACCAGCATCGGATGAATGGGATGGCCGGCTATTTGCGCGGTCGAGCGTACGCGCACGATATCCTGCACTGAGAGCCTCGTGTGGCATGTCGCCCTACCCGAGCGGCCAACTCGTGCTCGCGGTGATGGTTCCTAGGATTGCGCCGGAATCAGCGCGGTCGCCTGATACGCCTCGTAGGCGCGCTTCAGGCCGTTCCGAAGCGACGTCGTCGCGCGCCAGCCGAGCTTGTCGAGCCTGCTGACATCGAGCAGCTTGCGCGGCGTACCGTCGG
>NZ_JAFCJI010000015.1 GCF_018131105.1 Bradyrhizobium manausense
ACGCTGGGCATATGGCCGTCGAGGATATCGACGACAAGGTGATGCGGGAGTTCATCCCGTGGCGCCGGGACTACTACGCATCGTTTGAAGTGCTGCCGAAGAACGCTAAGCGACATCCGACAGACAAGACGCTGCAGTGGGACATGATGCTTGGCAAGGCCATCGTGAAGTGGGCCGCAAGCCAAGGGCTGCGTGGCAATCGGCCAAACATCACCGCAACCTACACGCCAAAAAAGAAACGAGTACGTCCCGCTTTTGAAACGTGGGAATTCCGGCAGCTTTGGCGGACGATGTGCAAGCGCATCGACACAGCTCGTGATGTTCGAACCCGCAAGAGCCGAGAGCTTCTGAAGATATACGTCCTTGTCTTAGCCAATTCCGGCTTCAGACCAGGAGAAGCAAACAAGCTTAAGGTTCGAGACGTTCACCCGTTCATAGACGAAAAAGGACGCAACAATTACCGTTTCGTTGTGAGAGGGAAGACTGGCGAGCGGGATGCCATCATTAGGTCGGCCGCAAACAAGCGATTAGACAAATACTTGACAAAACGCCGGGCGGAAGACCCTGCAGGGTTGCTCTTTGCAATGCCCGACGGATCGAAGGTCGTCACTCTCATCGATCAGCTGAATGCAGCGCTTCGGGACGCTGGTATTGAACGGAATAGCTTCGGGGAGAAGTACACAATCTACAGTTTGCGCCACTTCTATGCGGTGCAAGCGCTTCGAAACGGCGTAGGCGTCTTTGAGGTCGCCCGCAACATGGGTGCTTCCGTGGAGATCATCCAGGAGTACTACGGGAAGCAGGCCACAGCGGCCGTGTTTGCGACCAGATTGGGAGATTGACGCCTAAAAGGCATAGTGCAACGAAGCAAACAGGCCACGAGGAACGAAGTTTCAGTCGAGCCGCTCAACCTCGTTGACAAAAGCAAATTTGTCGCTCCATTATGGATCGTATTAGACTTGCAACGCAACTCTGGGGGGAGCGGCGATGAGATTTTTTGGACAGCTATTTTTTTTGAGCGTCTTGAGTGTGCCGCTGCTTTACCCTGCCGTTGTTCATTCACAGACTCCTGTTTCAACACCTAGCCTCGCACCTCAGAGTCTTCCGCAGGCAAAGCTCGATCCAAAGAAGTGCGTGTGCATGGGCAAACTCTGTGGCTGCACGCTGACCACCCCAACGGGCGAGGTCTTCCTGCCTCTTTCCAAAACTCAAATTCAGACTTTGACGAAATAAAAGAGACCCAATTCTTGCTGGGGCGGGCTCATGTCTAACGAGCGGCTAAAGGCGCTGAGCGCAATAGTTGGATGTATCACTTTGGGCGCCTGCGGCCTTGCCAATCCCCAAATCAGCGAAACTTGGGACGCTGATTATCCAGGTGATCCAGCGACACTCACTCCGCCAGTATCGGCAACAGCGCAGATCGAATTTGAGATCAAGAAGCGCATCTATTGCGAACTGAAGGCTGCGGTCTATAAGGCGAATCACTTCCCTGTAATGGAGAGTGATTCCGTCGGCGGAAAGCAAAATGTTAAGATGAAGAGTTTGATACCGTCGGACTGGTCAGCTCAAGTAGCCCTGAGCTTGCAAGTTGATGAGACAACTTCACTGAGCCCCGGCGTGACCTTCAACAAAGTGCTGGAAGACGCAGTAACAACCTTCGGCGTCCAAACCGTTACCACGTCTCAATCCTTCAACCTCGGCTTGGGCGGCACGCTCAAGTCTACAGCGACTCGCATTGATAAATTCAATCCAGAGTACTCAGTTGCCTTCCTTTCAAAAGCGCCGACCAGCGCTGACTACATCTGCGATCCTAAGCGCCCCGAAAACGACCCATTCCGCCGGATCGGCTGGGTGCCACCTTCGAGCTCTCCCTTCCTGATTGAGAGTGACCTGGGAATAGAGAAATGGCTATTGGGCGCAATGTTCGTGAACAATTTGCTCCCGTCGGACGTGTTGCCGAAGAAGGACGGCAGCAACAAAACCGACTCGGTTTCCTACGAGATTAAGTTCGAAATTGTATCGAGCGGGAATATCACCCCAACTTGGAAGCTGGTTCGTGTATCAGCCAATACTGATGGTCCGTTGTTTGGAACAGGACGGACAAGAACTCACGACCTAATCATCACTCTGGGTCCGAAAACAAATGAAACGAACAACGCTCATTTGGCAGCTCAAATAGGTTCAGCGGTGGGAAGCGCAAATCGAGCTTTGCTGAGCCGCCCCTGAACGCACTCACTGTCGGTCTCCCAGCAATGTTGAGGAAAAAATGGGCTCATCTGCCATATCGCCAGAGACGATCAAGAAGCTGTTGGGCTCCTCGGACGACGCAAAGAAGCGGCTTACCGAGGATATGCAATTTGTCACAAAAAGCCTCAAAGATGTGCAAGATGGAAAGGAGCCTCCGGCACACAGCGAGACACTTAATCTTTTCATAGCGAAGATTGAGAGCTTTGCAGCAGACGTCCGCAGTGCGACTTTCTGGAGGCCCATTGTGAGGGGCGATAGCTCGGGCGAAGCTCAGATGGATTGCGCTCGATATCTCGGAGTCCTTGACGCAGCACAGAAGTACTATGAAGAAGCCGAGGCGACAGAACGAGACCTGCCGCAGCTAACGGCCATCATCCCAGATCTCAAGGCTCTGGCCGAACAGCTCAACAAGGCCGCCGCTGATGCGGATGCTCTTATGAAGATCTACGCAGGCCTGGCACAGAATCCTTCGACTGCGGTTCGAGAGTTCTTTGGCTGGTTAACTTTTGACATGATAAAGGTCAGCAAGGCCTTGGCGACGGCCTCGAGTGAAGTCAAAGCGAAGGCAGAAAAGTGCGAGAAGTATGTTGCTCAGTTCCCCCAAGCCACCATCCGGGCGAAAGAATGGGTCGATAACTATCGGGCTCGCATTCCGAAGATGAGGGAGTTTTGCGACAAGCATCGTGCGGAAGTGCCGCAAACAATTATGGCCAGCGTCCGAGAAAGTGCTGACGTCGTTTTTCCAGTGTAGCCTTGAAAACTTGCAGCTTGCGCCACTCCTGCCCTGAGAATGCGCTCGGGAATTGGGTCGTGGTATTCCAAGTCGCACGCAGCTTAGGCACGTTGGCCCAGATGATCCACGAGCACTACCGCAAGGCAATCGCTTCATCATCAAGTTCGATAGTTACGCCGAAATCAGTGTGCCGGATATGTGGGAAAAGCTTGGCGGCCTTCGCAACCCAGTTCGCTACCTCGATGATTTGGAAACCTACGTCGATGTGAAAGCGCTGGAATGGAAGCCTATACAGCCGCAGAGCGATGGAGGGCCGTCTCGGACGGCTATCTCTATATCCGCCGCAAGCGAGACGAGAGGCCTCGACATTGCTGAGGCGAAGAAGGCGCTTGCTGCATTCTATCGGGTGCCTACCACTGCGATTGAGATCGTCATACGGGGTTGAAGGTGCTTCGCTCCTCCAATGCCCATCGAGGAAGGCTCCAAAGAATCTACATTTACAAGCTGACTGTTGATGCGGGAGCCGCACCGTGTATTCGTCAGAACGTCTTGTCATTGGCGATCTGCAAACCAACGATCCGCAGGGTTGCTAGCGAGGGCGACTTGATCTTTGGCTTTACCGCCAACTCACTGGATAATCGCAATCGCTTGATCTTTGCAGCAACAATCACCAAGAAGCTAGCGAAAGGCGAGTACTTCCGCAAACGCAAGTATTTGTCCCGAGAAGACTGCATCTATCGGTACCAATCAGGTCGGCTTGTCAGACGCAAGAATGCGAAATATCATGAGCGGCCGCAGGATCTAGTTCACGATCTCGGGCATCAACCAGATTACGTCCGCTCCAACGTGTTGTTGAGTTCGGACTTTCGCTATTACGGCGCCGCTGGGACCGATGAATACAAATCGCATTTCCCGCTGATCAGACGTGCTGTCGAAAATCTCGGCCGTGGACATCGTGTCAATTTGAGCAGGAGCTTGGCCGATGAATTTCTCCAGCTAAAGCTACACCTTTGGTGCCTTTCAGCGAGAAGAGTTCTCGGTCAGCCGACTAACAAGCCGACAAGAGAAGCTTGTTACCGAGGAGGCACTTGGAAGGAACTTTGTTGATTGGCAAAGTTACGAGAAGGCGCTCAGCGCAATGCGTAACGGCGCTGGCGTGGTGAAACCTGCAAGCGGCGTGGTAGATACCGACTCGCAGGGAACGTCAGACCGTGCCGACCGCAACAAGTCGGTCCCCGATTTAATCGAGGTCGTGGCGGGCAAGGTGGTCGTGCATTGCGGCCGAGTGCTGCAAGCGCACTTGTTCGGCGAGTTCAGGATCCATCCGCCTGATCTTCTCAAGGTACTCAAGCTCGACTGCATAATCACCGTCGCCGTTTACGGCCAATCTGTCCAGTTGCGCCACTAAATCTGATAAGATGATCCTCTTGATGTTCTCGTCGCCGGACTTCCAAAGTCGGACTCGACTAGCATCCATTGCGGCATGAAATTCTTTCGTTGGGTCAGGAAGCTCGGCATTGAAAAATGCGGCACGAAATGCGTGCCATCTGGAATGACCGGCGCCACGTGCCAGACGATAGGTCCATAGCTTCATTTGTTTCCGCCCTATTCCGCTCTGCCCCTCAATAGTAGTTTAGAGACTACCGCCGAGACTTGGTTTTCGTAACCTCCAGCGGCCATGCTCTTAAGGCGTTCACGCAGCCAATTCTCATCCCATAGCTGCCACCCGTTGGTGGCGAAGTGCTCCCTGATCTTTTGTCTGTCCTTGTCACTCGCTATGCGTCCGCAAGCCAGGCAGAGAGTTACGGATGGATCTGACGAGCATGAGCCTGCTTCGGCAAGCTGGATACGCAGGCGATTGAAAACAACGTCCCGGACGTTCGATTTGTTGAATAGCTTAAAACGACCGGCTGCTTTTTCGTTCGTCCCATCGAACCCATGCATTCTCACGCCAGGGTTATCCAAATAGCTTTTGCATTCGACCACCAACAGGGCATTGTCTTGAGCTTTGTAGGCTACGACATCCAACTCCCAACGT
The DNA here is from genome assembly GCF_018131105.1 of Bradyrhizobium manausense. Taxonomy (NCBI): domain Bacteria; kingdom Pseudomonadati; phylum Pseudomonadota; class Alphaproteobacteria; order Hyphomicrobiales; family Nitrobacteraceae; genus Bradyrhizobium; species Bradyrhizobium manausense. The sequence continues at coordinate 5,019 of NZ_JAFCJI010000015.1, forward strand.
GGCGAGGAGGGGAGGTCAATCTGTCGCTTCTCTTCCTTTGTGAGTTCAACCTTTAAGGGCGTCCTGACCCAGTATCCCTCTCGCCACAAAATCTCTGCGACAACCTGCTCAAAGGAATCCATAGCCTCCTAGGTCTCCTCTCCAACCCCCGATAATGCCTATCGTCCTCTTCCGCCTGGCCTCGGCCGCCGTAAAAATTCAGCCGGCTCGACCTCAAGCGCCGCCGCAAGCTTCTCGATAATCTTTAGGCTGGCGTAGAACACGCCCTTCTCAAGCTGGCTCAAATAACTTCGGCTGATATCTGCATCATAAGCGAGGTCGTCCTGCGAGAGGCCCTTCGCATTCCTTATTCGGCGTAGGTTGGTGGCGAACACTTCCCGCAAGTCCATGCTGGGAAGCATCGAGCGTTGTTCGATATATCACACCTCGATATACTTAACAAAATTTGCTAGCCGTGTGGAATTGAGAACGGGCAAAGGCTTGGAAAGCGATATGCTGAAATTTGCTGCGGTGCTGGCGGCGACGGCGACTCTTGCTGGCTGCAACAGCTTCGACTGTGGGCAACAGGACGTCGTCGAAAGTGTGAAGACAATTGCAAAGCAAACCAACAATCCGCTGGCGAACTCGCTTTTGTCGGAAGCAATTATGTCAGTCAAACAACCGCCAATTAAAGATAGGTCCTCTGAAAAGCGAGACCTGGAGGCGGCGCTGGATAAGGCCCGGCGGGATTGCAAGCTTAATGATGCGATGTGCACTTATATGAGCCGAGCCAGAAACTCGGGGGAGCTACCAAACTATCCAGGAACCGCATTACAGGCCGGTCCGAGAGAAGTCGATTATTACAGACAAAACTTCGCACCTATTCGAGAAAAGCTGACTTCGCTGGAGCAGGAAATCAAAACTGCATACGTCGATCAAGAAAATCAAAGGCAAGCGGGCGTAGCTGATCTCCTCAGCAAGGTCTCCTACAACGTAGAAGCTATTCGTTTGCGGGCTCGTAACGATCAAACTGGTGCTGTTGCCTGCGTTGCGAACCTCAGCATCAGCACACCCAACGGCTCTTGGTGGAGAGAGATAGAGTACATCGCCGAGAAAACGTCGGATGGTGGTACCGTGGTTCGGGTCGGCCGCCTGGGAAACTAGGAGCGTCCCTTAAACGATACGTAGCAACACCACGGCATGAGCTCCCGCTTCCCTTGTCATCGGTCCTTTCGTAAGACACGCCCTCTTATCCGAACTGCGGCAAAATTAGCCACTTTTGTATCTGCTTCGATGTCTCTTCCGGCAACGCTCTAGCAACTTCCAAGCTCGAACGTTCAAACAGTTTTACAAATGCAGGGTTTCTGTACGTTCGGGCTTCATCGTAGTTTCTGCCAAAAACACCCTCGTAAAATATCTTCGATATCCGCCCGGAGTAGTGAGGCTCGTGGGCCGCCGGTTGCCGCCTCAGTTCTTCTATCCGGAGGAAACACTCCCAGTACCGCTTCACAAACTCTAGGACCAGATCATTAGGTGCCTGCTCCAGGTACGCCGGGCGAAAATAGAAAGTAAACACTTCGCCCCATATCGCCTCATTTTTTCTTGTCTTAAACAGCGAAACGAACGTTCGAAGTTCCTTAACTTCATCGTCGATATAGCCCGAGAAGTTATGAACGAGACTCGTCATTCCGCCCTCGATAAAATCGTTTACTCGCTTTAGGACATTCTCGCTCGCCCCTCCAGCTTCTGCGATTGAGTATAGGCGATCGTAAAGCTCCGTTATCTGACCGATAATCTCTTCGGAGCTTGCGCTTGCCTTGTCCGATAGCATGAATTCCATTTCAGATTTTTTAGCCTCGCTATAAGCGCTCATTTCCATGGACAGCGGCGCTTGCACTCGTTCTCTTACTGCCATTTCCGTCGCACTTGCGAAGTCGATGACAGAAGGAGAGAGAATAAAATCTAGCGATGGAAGTATTGCGGGCACTTGGCAACCCCCCTTGAACAATACTACTCTAGCACAGCCTAGACGTGAATTCGAGCCGCAAGACCGGCTGCTTGTTCGTCGTATTCCGAAGCTAGGGTGAGTTTTAATGCCCTCAATTGGTGGGGAGGTGGCATGACTCTCGAAGAAAGGCGGGCCGAACTAGTAAGAAAAGTCTGGGATTTTGTTGTCCCCGAACAAAAGTCTGGGACCTACTTTTTCGGGATGTGGATTCCCGAAAAAATTTCGGGATCGTTCGGGCTGGAGATCGGACGCAAGGATTTGGACCGAGTAGACTTGGGGAATCCAGAGACGTGCCTCCTCTGCTTTGCCAAAATTCATCGCTCCCTTAGTCGAAATTGGAGAAGGTTGCAGCCCGAACTCGCAACCATCGTTTTTCGCTCTATAGAAGATCTCGATCTTTGGGAGGGCTTCGACCGAAATAGGATTCAGCTATCTGATGCAAGACGTGACGTAACGAAGGTTCGCTTTGATATTTCAGACGTCATCTTTGCACATAAAAAATCAGCTTTCCATAAGGAGATCGAAGCGCTCAGCGTTGATGTCGAGCGCATGCTCATTCAGACAAATGCTGACAATCAAGAACAGCGGGTCATTGAAGCGACCTTGCGGCACGTTGAGCTTCGAGCGCAAGTAGATCTTGCTGTCATTACCGTGCAGAGTGTGCAACGCCGCACTGAAGTGATTGAGCGAATCGCATTGCGCACGAGATTGGAAGCCGAAAAGCAGTTTGTGTTCTTGAGGGATTTGTTCAAGAATTCGATGTGGTGGACGACGCCTGACGGCAAGACCTACCTAGGCGCAGACGAAGTGCCCCCCGGTTACTCACATGAGATTACACGAAAAGTGAATGATCGCCTGCGAGGATTTGAGGAGGGGCTTGAAAAGTTCTTAGTTACTCTCAAGGACGAGATACCTCCCAGGGAATTGGTGGACGAATGCGCTGAATTGTTGAGGAGTTCGACGATGCCTGTCCAAAACAACACAACGAATATACAGATTTCCAACAGCCAGGTGGGACTGATAAACACTGGCACAATGAAGGATGTCCATTCAATTGATGCGTCTATCACGACTTTGAAATCGCACGGGGACATCGAGGTCGGTGATGCGTTCAAGAGAATCACCGAAGAAGTAGTAAAGGACAGCGTTCTTTCAGAAACTGAGAAAGCCGAGCTGCTGTCGAACGTAAAATACCTGAGCGATGCTGCTTCAAAAAAGGAAGAGCCAAGAAACCAGAGTGTAATAAAGAGTGTTTTGAAGTCGGTTTCAGACGGTTTGTCTGTGGCAGGTCCGGCGGTGAAGGCGCTTGTGCCCTTGATCCCGTTAATACTGAAGTACTTCGGACTGTAGATCGTGCCTTCGGCGCCACGGGATGAACTCCCGCATCACCTTGTCGTCGATATCCTCGACGGCCATATGCCCAGCGC
>NZ_JAFCJI010000016.1 GCF_018131105.1 Bradyrhizobium manausense
ACGATCGAAAACCTCACCGGCAGCGCGTTTGCCGACGTGCTGACGGGCAATACGGCGGCCAACGTGCTGATCGGCGGTCTCGGCAACGATACGCTCAATGGCGGCGCGGGCGTCGACACCATGGTCGGCGGACTCGGCAACGACACCTACGTCGTGGACGTGGCCGGCGACATCGTGACGGAGAATGTAGGCCAGGGCACCGACGAGGTGCAGACGGCCCTCAACAACTACACGCTCGGCGCCAATGTCGAGAACCTGACCTTGACGGGTGCCGCGAACCTCAACGGCAACGGCAACGCGCTCGCCAACGTCATCATCGGCAATGCCGGCAACAACGTGCTCAGCGGCAATGCTGGCAACGACACGCTGATCGGCAACGCCGGCAACGATACGCTGAACGGCGGCACGGGCGCCGACGCCATGATCGGCGGATTGGGCAACGACACCTATGTCGTCGATGATCTCGGGGATGTCGTCACCGAGACGGTTGGCGGCGGAACCGACCTGGTCCAGACCGCGCTCGCTGCGCTGACCTTGGCCAGTGAGGTCGAGAACCTGACGTTCACCGGCGCCGGCAATTTTGCCGGAACCGGCAACACGCTCGCCAACACCATCCGGGGCGGTGCCGGCAACGACACGCTGGATGGCGGCCTCGGAACCGACACGTTGATCGGCGGCGCCGGCGACGACATCTACAAGGTCGACCAGACCGGCGATGTCGTCACCGAGGCGGCGGCGGCCGGCACCGACACGGTGCAGTCGACGGCGCTGGCCTACACCTTGTCGGCCAATGTCGAGAACCTGACCTTTGCCGGTTCTGGCAATTTCACCGGCACCGGCAACACGCTGGCGAACACCATCACCGGCGGCTCGGGCAACGACACGCTGAACGGTGGCGCCGGTGCCGACACCCTGATCGGAGGCGCCGGCAACGACACCTACATCGTCGACGTCGCAGGTGACGTGGTCACTGAAAGCGCCGGCGGCGGCACCGACGAAGTCCAGACTGCGGTCAACGGTTACACGCTGGGCGCCAATGTCGAGAACCTCACCCTGACTGGGGTAGGCAACATCAACGGCAATGGCAACGAGCTCGCCAACGTCATCACCGGCAATGCCGGCAACAACGTGCTCAACGGCAATGGCGGCAACGATACGCTGATCGGCAACGCCGGCAACGACACGCTGAACGGCGGTACCGGAGCCGACACCATGACCGGCGGGCTCGGCAACGACACCTACGTCGTCGACGATGTCCTCGATGTCGTCAACGAGAGCGCCGGTGGCGGTGTCGATCTGGTCCAGACCACGCTCAACAGCTACAGCCTGGGATCGGAGGTCGACAACCTCACCTTCACGGGTGCCGGCAACTTCATCGGCAACGGTAATACGCTGGCCAACGCCATCACGGGCGGTGCAGGCAACGACAGTCTCAGCGGCGGAGCAGGCAACGATGTCCTCAACGGCGGTGCGGGCGACGACACGCTGAGCGGCGGTCTCGGCAACGACACGCTGACCGGCGGCGCCGGCAACGATACCGCAAGCTACGCCGACGAGACCGATGTCCTGGTGATAGACCTCACGGCCGGAACGATGCGCCGCGGCTCGGCGGCGAACCCGGTGGAAGACACGCTGGCGACGATCGAGAACGCGACCGGCGGCTCCGGCGACGATGCGATCACCGGAAACACGCTGGCCAACATCCTGAAGGGCGGTGCCGGTGCCGATGCCATCCTGGCTGGAGCAGGCGACGATATCATCGTCGGCGGCTCTGGAGACGACACCATGAACGGCGGTGCTGGAGCCGACAACTACGTGTTCGACGCCGGCTTCGGTCACGACATCATCATCGCGTTCGGCGATACCGGCACCGATCAGGATACGATGGACTTCTCGAACCTGGTCTTCGCCAACTTCGCCGCGATCCAGGCCGCGATGCACCAGGTCGGTTCCGACACGCACATCGATTTCGACGCTGCCAACGGCATCATTCTAAGCAACGTCAACTCGGCCAATCTGGGCGCGGACGACTTCCGCTTCCACTGAGGAGAGCAGGCGAACCTGATCAAGACGTCCGGGCGGGAAGCCAAGGCTTTCCGTCCGGGCGCGACGGCCAGACCGCACGGTTTGATATTGAACCAATGCGTTTGTGACGAGCGATTTTTGATGTGGGCTGAAGCAGGACACCTTCGTCCTGTCATTCCGGGGCAACGGCCGTGCGTGGGGCAGATATTGAAGGATCGAAAGCGTCTCCGATCGCTATTGGATTGTCGGCGTGTTCCGGCGCCTTTGTCGCCATCGGGGTACTCACCGCGCTCATCAACGTGCTGATGCTGACCGGCTCGCTGTTCATGCTGCAGGTCTATGATCGCGTGCTGCCGAGCCGCAGCGTTCCGACGCTGCTCGTACTCGGTGTGATGGCGATTGGCCTGTTTGCGTTCCAGGGCTTCCTCGACGCCTGCCGTGCACGCGTCCTCGTCCGGATCGGCAGCTTCCTCAACGAGCAGATCAACGGGCGGATCTACGACGCCCTGGCGAAGCTGCCGCTCCGCATCCAGGGCAAGGCCGACGGCATCCAGCCGCTTCGCGATCTCGACCAGATGCAGAGTTTCCTGTCGGGGCTTGGCCCGACGGCCCTGTTCGACCTGCCCTGGATGCCGCTTTATCTTGGGATCTGCTTCATCTTCCATCCCTGGATCGGCATCACCGCCATGGCGGGCGCCACCATCCTGGTCGGCCTGACGCTATGGACCGAGGTGTTGACGCGTGCGCCGTCCCGCGCCATGGCCGAGGCCAATGCGCGGCGGCTTGGCCTTGCGGACGCGACGCGGCGCAACGCCGAAGTGCTGCAGGCGATGGGCATGCGCGGGCGGCTGGCCGAAGCGTGGACGGCCGCGAACGCCGGATATCGGAGCGCCGCGCAGCGTGCCGCCGATGTCGGCGGAGGCCTCGGCGCCGCCTCGCGTGTGCTTCGCATGATGCTGCAGTCGACCGTGTTGGCGGTCGGCGCCTATCTCGCGATCAATCAGGAAGCGACCGCCGGCATCATCATTGCCAGTTCGATCCTGGTGTCGCGAGCGCTGGCGCCGGTCGAGCTTGCGATCGCGAACTGGAAGGGATTTGTGGCGGCTCGTCAGAGCCGGAAGCGGTTGACCGATCTGCTCAAGCTGCTGGAGCAGCAGGTGCAGGCGACAACGGCCTTGCCGTCGCCCACCAAGAGCCTGGCTGTCGAAGCCCTCAACGTCGCGCCTCCCGGACAGACGAGGCTGGTGGTTCAGGATGCGAGCTTCATCCTGCGAGCAGGTCAGGGGCTCGGGGTCATCGGACCGAGCGCCTCGGGCAAGTCGTCGCTGGCCCGCGGGATCGCCGGCGTGTGGTTGCCGGCCCGCGGCAAGGTCCGCCTTGACGGCGCTGCGCTCGAGCAATGGGCCGGCGAGAGTCTGGGACCTCATATCGGTTACCTGCCCCAGGATATCGAGTTGCTCGACGGCACCGTTGCGGACAACATCAGCCGTTTCGACCCGGATGCGAATTCCGAGGCGGTCGTTGCTGCGGCCGATGCGGCGGGTGTCCACGAACTCGTGGTCCGGCTGCCAGACGGGTATGAGACGCGTGTCGGGGAGGGCGGCGTCGCGATCTCGGCCGGTCAAAGGCAGCGTATTGCGCTGGCGCGGGCCCTGTACGGCAATCCGTTCCTGATCGTGCTCGACGAGCCGAACTCCAATCTCGATGCGGAGGGCGATGAAGCACTGACGCGCGCGATCCTGGCGGCCCGCGCGCGCGGAGCGATCGTCGTCGTGATCGCTCACCGGCCTTCGGCCCTGCTCGGGGTCGATCTGCTGCTTGCGATGGCGAACGGGCGCGTTCAGGCCTTCGGGCCCAAGGAGGAGGTGCTCCAGAAGGTCCTCGATCGCTCGAAGACGCTGCGTCCCCTCAAGGTTGCTGCCGAGGGCGAGGTGAGATCATGAGAGCAGGGATCGATACTGCGAAGCGCTCGATCCGGCGTCACGTGCTGGCGGTCGGAATGGCAGGGGGGCTCGTCGTCGGCGGCTTCGGCGGCTGGGTGACGAAGGCGGAACTCTCGGGAGCAGTGGTGGCGTCCGGGGCCCTGGTCGTCGATTCCAACGTCAAGAAGGTGCAGCATCCGACGGGCGGTGTTGTCGGTGAGCTGCGCGTGCGCGACGGTGTCCGTGTCCGCGCAGGCGACGTGGTGATCCGTCTCGACGAGACGGTGACGCGCGCCAATCTCGCGATCGTCGTGAAGGGCATCGACGAGCTGATGGCCCGGCAGGCTCGTCTCGAAGCCGAGCGCGACGACCTTGAGGACATCCGCTTTCCATCAACGTTGGCCCGACGGCTGCAAAACCCGGATATCCGGCAGGTCGTGAACGGCGAGACGAAACTGTTCGAGCTCCGCAGGTCGGCCCGGGCTGGACAAAAGGCCCAGCTGCAGGAGCGGATCGGCCAGCTTGGGCAAGAGATCAAGGGGCTGAGCGAACAGGTCAGCGCAAAGGCGGATGAGACCGACCTGATCCTGCGCGAGCTCGAAGGCGTCCGCATGCTTTTTGCAAAGAACCTCGTCCCGATCATGCGCCTCACCCAGCTCGAGCGGGAGACCGTCCGCCTCCGCGGCGAGCGAGGCCAACTGATGGCGTCCACCGCGCAGGCGCGCGGCAAAATGGCGGAGACCTCATTGCAGATCCTGCAGATCGACCAGGATTTGCGCAGCGAGGTCGCCAGGGAGCTCCGGGAAATCCAGGGCAGGATGGCGGAATTGCTCGAGCGCAAGGTTGCGGCCGAGGATCAGCTGATGCGAATCGATATCCGCGCGCCGCAGAGCGGCATCGTGCACCAGCTCAACGTCCATACCGTCGGCGGCGTGATCACGGCCAGCGAGCCCGCGATGCTGATCGTGCCCGAATCGGATGACCTGACCGTCGAGGTCAAGCTGCCGCCGCAGAACATCGATCAGCTGGTGCTCGGTCAGGCCGCCGTGTTGCGCTTCTCCGCCTTCAATCAGCGAACGACGCCGGAGATCAACGGCATCGTGAAGCGGAT
>NZ_JAFCJI010000017.1 GCF_018131105.1 Bradyrhizobium manausense
CGTCGTACGGATTGGCCCCAAACCCCCGTGGGTCGGTCAAAATCCCCCGGGTATGGTCACTTGAAACTCCCCCACCTGATGATCGCCGTCAGCGCCGCTGAACAGCAGTAGCCGGTCAGGCAGGACGTTTATGTTCGACCCCTTTAGCCAGCAAGGGGCCGGGGAGTTGAACGTCTTGAAGCGACATCTGCAAAGCACCGTACTTACATTACTTGATCGCAACACCAGCCAGCGCGAGATTCACCGGCTGACGGGTGTCGATCGCAAGACGATCCGGCGTTATCAGGCGCTGCGGGCCGGTGCGGAGGCAAATTCCCCCGGGGAAGTGACCACCGGCTCGGTGAGCGCGGACGGCCAAATTCCTCCACCCCGACCACCGGCTTTTGGGACATCGGAAGCGACGGTCACCAGCAGCCTGGCCCGTTCGGCTTGCGAAGCGCATCGGACGTGGATCGAAGAACAGGTCCGGCTGAAGCGGAACGCGCAGGCGATTTACCAGGACCTGGTTGATCAATTTGGCTTTCCGTCCAGCTACCAGAGTGTCAAGCGGTTTGTGCGCCGGTTGCGGCACGCTGATCCTGAGCAGTTTGATCGTCTTGAGTTCCTCCCCGGCGAGGAAGCTCAGGTCGACTATGGCGAGGGCGCGCCGACGGTTGATCCGAAGAGCGGGCGGTACCGTCGTCCCCGCCTGTTCGTGATGACGCTACGCTACTCGCGGCGCAGCTTCCGGCGGGTAGTCTGGAAGTCCAGCCAACAAGTCTGGGCGCAGCTCCACGAAGAGGCGTTCCGGTATTTTGGCGGGGTCCCCAGCTATGTCGTGCTCGACAACCTGAAGGAAGGCGTCCTCAAGCCGGATTTGTACGAGCCCCAGCTCAACCCGATTTACAGCGCGATGCTGGCTCATTACGCCGTGGTCGCCGATCCCGCGCGCGTGGCCGATCCAAATCGGAAAGGATGCGTCGAGAATGCGATTCAACATACCCAGGGCACTGCGCTGGCCGGACGGCGCTTCGAGACGCTGGAGGCGCAAAACGAGTTCTTGAGGCACTGGGAGGAGAACTGGGCTTCCAAACGCATCCACGGCAGCACGCGCCGTCAGGTCGAGGCGATGTTCCAGGAAGAGAAGCCGCACCTGCGGCCGCTGCCTGTCGCTCCCTTCCGCATCTTCACCGAAGTCGTCCGGACTGTCTGCGACGACACCACCGTACGCGTCGACAACAGCTATTACGCCGCGCGGCCCGCGCCGATCGGCAGCCAGGTCGTCGTGCGCATCTACACCACCACGATCGAGATCCGTGATCGCCACACCCGTGCGCTGCTGCGTGTTCATTCCCGGATGGCGCACCCCGGTTCTGTCGTCCTGCCGACCAGCGAACGGCCGTTCAACCCGTCGCGGCAAACCGCCGTGCTGCTGGCGAGCGCCGAGCGCATCGGACCGCAGACCAGGGCCTTGTGCCAGCAGGTGTTCGACACCGAAGGGCGCCCCGGACAGCGCGCGATGTGGGGCATTGTCGGGCTGGGCCGGAAGTATCCGGCGCGGCTGGTCGAGCAGGCCTGCGCGCACGCCATCGACAACCGCATCTACCGCTACAAGCACGTGCGTGCGACCGTCGAGCGGTTGTTCGAACAGGCGATCGAGCAGGTTGGAGTGACGCCACAGCCGGCATCGCCGCTCACCCAGGATCATCCGTACCCCCGCGGAATACGGCGACCTCTTCAGCCGCGCTGTGCGGCGCGACGCCGACGACAATGGTCGGCAGGCCGAGGCTCACGACGATCACGCCACGGCAATCCGCGCTCGTGTCGCCTGCGCAACCCCGGCCAACTCCGGCGCCACGAGCGCTCCCGCTGCACCTTCTCACCTTAAACTGGAGACCTAGCCACATGATGACCATGCCGGAAATTGAGCGTTGCCTACGACAGCTGCGCCTGTCGGGTGTCCGCGAC
>NZ_JAFCJI010000018.1 GCF_018131105.1 Bradyrhizobium manausense
CTGCTGTCGCTCGGCTATGTCGTGCACGGAATCAAGCGGCGCTCGTCCTCGTTCAACACCGCGCGTGTCGATCATCTCTACCAGGATCCGCATGTCGGGAACGTGCCATTCCTGATGCATTACGGCGACATGACGGATTCGACCAATCTGATCCGCCTGGTGCAGCAGATACGGCCGACCGAGATCTACAATCTCGCCGCCCAGAGCCACGTTGCGGTCAGCTTCGAGAGCCCGGAATACACGGCCAATGCGGACGCCATCGGCGTGCTGCGCCTGTTAGAGGCGATCCGTATCCTCGGCATGGAGAAGGAGACGCGGTTCTATCAGGCCTCGACTTCGGAGCTCTACGGCCTGGTGCAGGAGATCCCGCAGAAGGAGACGACGCCGTTCTATCCGCGCTCGCCTTATGGCGTGGCAAAACTCTATGGCTACTGGATCACGGTGAACTACCGCGAAGCCTACGGCATGTTTGCCAGCAACGGCATCCTGTTCAACCATGAGAGCCCGATCCGCGGCGAGACCTTCGTCACCCGCAAGATCACCCGCGGCGTGGCGCGGATCGAGGTTGGACTGGAGGAGACGCTCTATCTCGGCAATCTCGAGGCCAAGCGCGACTGGGGCCATGCCAAAGATTATGTCGAAGGCATGCACATGATCCTGCAAGCCGACAAGCCCGATGATTTCGTGCTCGCCACCGGCGAGACGCGTTCGGTGCGCGAGATGGTGGAGCTGTCCTTTGCCCATGTCGGCCGTCGCATCGAATGGCGCGGCGCAGGCGTTGATGAAACCGGTGTCGACGCCGTCAGCGGCAAGGCGGTGGTGAAGATCGATCCGACCTATTTCCGTCCGACCGAGGTCGATCTGCTCGTCGGCGATGCCAGCAAGGCGCGGCAGGTGCTCGGCTGGAAGCCGAAGCGGACCTTTGTGCAACTCGTCGAAGAGATGATGACGAGCGATCTGGCCGAGGCCAAGCGGGATGTCGTCAATGGCAAGCGCACCGTTTGAGCTGAAGGGCAAGAGCGTCTATGTCGCCGGCCATCGCGGCATGGTCGGCAGCGCCATCGCACGCCGGCTGGCGCGGGAGAACGTGAATCTCGTCACCGTCGACCGGCGTGAGGTCGATCTCTGCAACCAGGCCGCGGTGTTCGACTGGTTCGCGCGGGTGCGGCCGCAGGTGATCTTCCTTGCCGCGGCCAAGGTCGGCGGCATCGTCGCGAACAATACGCTGCGCGCCGAGTTCATCTACGACAACATCGCGATCGCCGCGAACGTGATCCAGGCCGCGCATGCGACCGGTGCCGAGAAGCTGATGTTCCTCGGCTCATCCTGCATCTATCCCAAGCTGGCGCCGCAGCCGCTGCGCGAGGATTCCGTGCTGACCGGCCCGCTGGAGCCGACCAACGAACCCTACGCGATTGCCAAGATCGCCGGCATCAAGATGGCGGAAGCCTACCGCAGCCAGTATGGCAGCGACTTCATCAGCGTGATGCCCACCAACCTCTACGGGCCCGGCGACAATTATCATCCTGAGCTGAGCCACGTCGTTGCCGCGCTGATCCGGCGCTTTCATGAGGCCAGGATGTCGGGTGCGAAGACCGTCGCGGTCTGGGGCACCGGAACGCCGCGGCGCGAATTCCTCTATGTCGACGACATGGCGGATGCCTGCGTGCACCTGATGAAGACCTATTCCGGTGTGGAGCTGATCAACATCGGCACCGGGGAAGACATCGCCATCGCAGAATTCGCCCGCATGGTCGCCGAGATCGTCGGCTATCGCGGCGACATCACCTTCGACACCTCGCGCCCCGACGGTACGCCGCGCAAGCTGCTCGATGTCAGCAGGCTCGACAAGCTCGGCTGGCGCGCGACGACGTCGCTTCGG
>NZ_JAFCJI010000019.1 GCF_018131105.1 Bradyrhizobium manausense
TTTGCTGCTTCATCCCTCGTGGTGATCAACAAGATCGATCTGGCGCCGCTGCTTGAATTCGATTTGGAAAAGACCATCGAGAGAGCTGGCCCCGCAAATTCGGACAGTAGCTTGAGTGGATTTTCTGCCTGACAGCGGCGAGGATTCTTGCTGCGAATCAGGAGCGAAGATGACGAAGAAGAGCCGCCGGACGCATTCTCCGGCATTCAAGGCGAAGGTTGCTTTGGCTGCGGTCAAAGGCGACAAGACACTGGCGGAGCTGGCGCAACTGTTTGATGTTCATCCGAACCAGATCACGATCTGGAAAAACCAGCTCCTGGAAGGCGCCGCCGGCGTGTTTGGGCATGACAAGACATCGGCCGAGACGCCGGTCGATTTGAAGGCGTTACATGCCAAGATCGGCGAGCTGGCGTTGGAAAACGATTTTTTGTCCGGCGCGCTCACCAAGGCGGGCCTGCTGAGCGCAAAGCGATGATCGACCGCGATCATGATCTTTCTATCGTGCGCCAGGCGAAGGTCCTGAAGCTGGCTCGCAGCACGGTCTACTATGAACCTCGGCCAGTTTCGGCCGAGGACCTTGCCTTGATGCGTCGGCTCGATGAGCTGCATCTCGATTATCCCTTCGCGGGAGCGCGTATGCTGCGATCGTTGCTGCGGCGGGAGGGCGTATACGCCGGTCGCCGCCACATCGCGACGCTGATGAAGCGCATGCGGATCGAGGCGGTCTATCGTCGCCCGAACACGAGCAAGCCGGCTCCGGGTCACAAGATCTACCCGTACCTGTTGCGCGGATTGAAGATCGAGCGGCCCGACCATGCGTGGGCAATGGACATCACCTACATTCCGATGCGGCGTGGCTTCGTCTATCTCGCGGCGGTCGTCGATGTGTTCAGCCGACGGGTCCTGGCCCATCGCGTCTCGATCACAATGGAGGCGGCCTTCTGCGTCGAAGCGGTCCAGGAGGCGTTGGCGAAGCACGGCAGGCCCGAGATTTTCAACACGGATCAGGGCAGCCAGTTCACCAGCCTCGAGTTCACCGATGTGCTGCTGGACGCGAAGATCGCCATCAGCATGGACGGCAAGGGCGCCTGGCGCGACAACGTGTTTGTCGAGCGGCTCTGGCGCACGGTCAAATACGAAGAAGTATATCTCCGCGCCTACGACAGCGTGTCCGAGGCGCGAGCGTCAATTGCCAAGTATCTGGCCTTCTACAATCAGGGACGCCCTCACTCGAGCCTTGACGGGCGCACGCCCGACGAGGCTTACTTCGGCACGCAAGCTATGGTGATGGCCGCATGACCGTCGCCGACGATTTTGTCGTCGCTCTGGTCGGGCTACGCCCTCCCGACGCAACGACAAAATCGTAAAGCCCCGCGTTCAGCATAACCCGGCAGGAATCCACTTAAATCCAGCGGGGCGCTGTCCAAACAACCGGGGCCAGCTCTGGCTCCTACCTCGGGTGTTTGACGGCGAAGCGCAGCTTCGGCCATGGATGAAGGAT
>NZ_JAFCJI010000020.1 GCF_018131105.1 Bradyrhizobium manausense
TCGGTCGTTGGGTCGATCTGCGCGATCAGAGAATCGAGCGCCTGGCTCGCCTGCGCATCGCTGATTTTTGGCACTAGTACCCACTTTTCTTGGAACGTGAGTCGTGATTCAAGGTCGGGATGATACCCGAAGCAAGAGAAGTCCACCTTTCGAGGAAAGATCGCAAGGTGCTTGAGGCGTGCTGTCGCTCACCGGTGACGTTGCAGCGCGATTTGAAGCGGGCGCGGATAGTTCTGTTGGCGGCGGATGGGCGCAGCACCCGGTCGATCGCCAAGGAAGTTGGGGTCCAGCCGCGGATTGTCAGCCTTTGGCGGCATCGCTATGCCGACCATGGCCTTGAAGGGCTGCAAGACAAGCCGCGGCCTGGCAAGCAGCCGATCTATACGAAGACGACCGACAAGCGGATTCTGAAGCTGCTGGATAAGCCGCCACCGCAAGGGTTTGCGCGCTGGACCGGCCCCCTGCTGGCCGAGGCGCTGGGCGATGTCGATGTCCAATATGTCTGGCGGTTCCTGCGCAGCCACAAGATTGACCTGGTGGCTCGCAAGTCCTGGTGCGAGAGCAACGACCCGAACTTTACGGCCAAAGCCGCCGATGTTGTCGGCCTCTATGTCGCGCCGCCGGCGAAGGCCATTGTGCTGTGCGTGGACGAGAAGCCCTCGATCCAGGCTTTGGAGCGAGCGCAGGGTTATCTGAAGTTGCCCAATGGCCGCGCCTTGACCGGCCAAAGCCACGATTACAAGCGGCATGGCACCACAACATTGTTTGCGGCGCTCGAAGTCGCCACCGGAAAGATCATCGCGACCCATTCAAAACGCCGGCGCCGCGTCGAGTTTCTCGATTTCATGAACAGCGTCACCGCGGCTTTTCCGAACCGCAAGCTTCACGTCATCCTCGACAACCTCAACACCCATAAAAAGAACGAGGACTGGCTCAAGGCCCACCCCAACGTGCAATTTCATTTCACGCCGACAAGTGCGTCATGGCTCAATCAGGTCGAAGTATGGTTTTCCATCTTGCAGGGGCAGTCGCTCAGCGGCACCTCCTTCACGAGCCTCAAGCAGCTTCAGGAACACATCGATGCCTACGTCAACGCATACAACGACAGAGCCGAGCCCTTCGTCTGGACCAAGAAAAAGGTCCGTCAACGCCGTTTCAAAGGCCGCCGTATCACTCAGCTCTGATTCCGGGTACTAGGACACCGGAAAGACAGCCCGGTTTCAGCCGAACCGGTTTCGGT
>NZ_JAFCJI010000021.1 GCF_018131105.1 Bradyrhizobium manausense
CAACATAAGGCTGCGGTGGTGATTCAGGAGCTATGGCTGATTTTGGGTGACGCGGCCTGATCAGGCGGCGTGGCTTTCAGTGTTCGGAATGACTTCGATTCCGTCGATGAACTTTACACCGGCGATGACTTTCGGCAACTGGTTCGTGCTCTTCAATCGCCGCCAGGTCTTCGATGCGGCGTCGATGAGCTTGAACACCATCAGCTTCGCGGTTTGTTGCGACAGCGATCCCTTGGTCCGCACCGTTCGGTGGCGCACCGTGGCGAAGACGCTCTCGATCGGGTTCGAGCTGCGTAGGTGGATCCAGTGCTCAGCAGGGAAGTCGAAGAAGGCGAGCAGCGCATGGCGATCCTTGATCAGGCACTCCACCGCACGTCCGTATTTGATGTGGTATTTCTCGACGAAGACGTCGATCGCGGTTTCAGCTTCGGCCCGGTGTGGGGCCAGATAGATGTTCCGCAGGTCGTTCTTCATGGGGCCCTGCACGGATTTGGCGACCTTGTCGAGTACGTTGCTCACTTTATGGCACCAGCATCGTTGGTGCCGCGTGCCGGGAAAGGCCTCGTCCAGTGCCTTCCAGAAGCCGAGGGCGCCGTCGCCGATGGCGAGTTGCGGGGCAATCCGTAACCCGCGTTGCCGCAGGTCGATCAGGAGTTCGCGCCAGCTCTGCGCGCTCTCGCGCACGCCGACCTGGAAGCCGATCAGCTCCTTCTTGCCTTCCGGCGTGGTGCCAATCAGCACCAGCATGCATTCGCTGTGATCTTCCATGCGGGCCTGCAGGTACACGCCATCGGCCCAGATGTAGACATAGCGACGCGCCGACAGATCGCGTCTCTGCCAGCGTTCGTACTCGACCTGCCAATCGGCCTTCAGGCCGGCGATCACCGAAGGCGACAGGTTCGGCGCATCCTTGCCGAGCAGCGCCGAGAGCGCCTCCTGGAAGTCGCCGGTCGAGATGCCGCGCAAATAGAGGACCGGGATCAAGGCATCCAGGCTCTTCGTCCGCCGCGCCCATAGCGGCAGGATTGCCGAACTGAAGCGGAGGCGGTCGCCTGGCCCGCTCGCTCCGCGGTCGCGGACCTTGGGACGAGCGACCTCCACCGGACCGATGCCGGTCGCAATCTCGCGCACCGGACCGTGCCCATGTCGGACCAGGCGCGCTCGACCGTCGGGCAGCGTCAGATTGGCCGTGCTGGCCAGAAACGCGCCA
>NZ_JAFCJI010000022.1 GCF_018131105.1 Bradyrhizobium manausense
GGTGGTGCGATCGGCGGCACGCTGACCACGGCACTGACCTTCTCGACGGCTTCCAGCCCCGTCCAGGATACGGTTGCCCAGACGGCTCGTGCCAACCTGGTGTCTCAGTACAACAACATCCTGAGCCAGATCGACTCGACCTCGCAGGACTCCTCGTTCAACGGCGTCAACCTGCTGAACGGCGACCAGCTCAAGCTGACGTTCGACGAAACCGGCAAGTCGAGCCTGAACATCACCGGCGTGACCTACAACTCGAAGGGTCTGGGCCTTGCCTCGTTGACCAACGGTGTCGACTTCATCGACAACGCTGCGACCAACAAGGTGCTGACCGGCCTCAACGCGGCGTCGAGCACGCTGCGCTCTGAGGCTTCGACCCTCGGTTCGAACCTCTCGGTCGTGCAGGTTCGTCAGGACTTCAACAAGAACCTGATCAACGTGCTGCAGACCGGTTCGTCGAACCTGACGCTGGCCGATACCAACGTCGAAGCGGCGAACAGCCAGGCGCTGTCGACCCGCCAGTCGATCGCGGTCTCCGCGCTGTCGCTGGCCAACCAGTCGCAGCAGAGCGTGCTGCAGCTGCTCCGCTAATAACGGACGACATCGCAAGCAAGATCAGGCGGCGGGGCTTCGGCCCCGCCGCTTTCTTTTTGCATCGGCATCGGAGTGCCGCTCGCGCGGATGGAGACGACGCACTCGAACGCCGCGAATTGCCTACTCTGAGTTATGGTTGACAAGTGGCAAACGTGTTGCCGCTGTACCAAAAAGCATCATCCGATCATGACGATACAAGTGGGCTCGATCGGGCGCCGATCGTCTACATGGTGAATCCGCGCAAGGACTGGCGCGACGCACTTCATGCTTTGTTAGCCGTCTGCGTTCACCGTCCCGGCATCGATTAATCCTAATCGAAGTTTGTTGCGTTGCGTACCAGAAGGGTAACACTCAATGTCCGGTATCGTTCTTTCATCCTCGGTTCGTCAGAACCTGCTCTCCCTGCAGTCTACTGCTGATCTTCTCGCCACCACGCAGAGCCGCCTGTCGACCGGCAAGAGCGTCAACTCGGCTCTGGACAATCCCACCAACTTCTTCACCGCCCAGTCGCTCGACAACCGCGCCAGCGACATCAACAACCTGCTCGATGGCATCGC
>NZ_JAFCJI010000023.1 GCF_018131105.1 Bradyrhizobium manausense
GGTGGTGCGATCGGCGGCACGCTGACCACGGCACTGACCTTCTCGACGGCTTCCAGCCCCGTCCAGGATACGGTTGCGCAGACGGCTCGCGCCAACCTGGTCAACCAGTACAACAACATCCTCCAGCAGATCGACTCGACTGCGCAGGACTCCTCGTTCAACGGCGTCAACCTGCTGAACGGCGACCAGCTCAAGTTGGTGTTCGACGAAACCGGCAAGTCGAGCCTCAGCATCACCGGCGTGACCTACAACTCGAAGGGTCTGGGCCTCGCCGCGCTGACCAGCGGTGTCGACTTCATCGACAACGCTGCCACCAACAAGGTGCTGACCAACCTCAACACCGCGTCGAGCACGCTGCGCTCGGAAGCTTCGGCTCTGGGTTCGAACCTGACGATCGTGCAGGTTCGTCAGGACTTCAACAAGAACCTGATCAACGTGCTGCAGACCGGTTCGTCGAACCTGACGCTGGCCGACACCAACGTCGAAGCGGCCAACAGCCAGGCGCTGTCGACCCGCCAGTCGATCGCGGTCTCCGCGCTGTCGCTGGCCAACCAGTCGCAGCAGAGCGTGCTGCAGCTGCTCCGCTAATAGCGGACGACATCGCAAGCAGGATCAGGCGGCGGGGCTTCGGCCCCGCCGCTTTTTTTGTTCGCCGATCGGTATTCGAGGGGCGGGGAGCGATCGAAAAAGTAACCAGCGGTTATGGTTAACGGGGAGTAAGCGCGCAAAATCACCAACGATTTCAGGCTGATTGCGCAGCCGGCCATCGCGTCACAATGGTTTATGGTGAACCGGTGCTTATGGCGGTGAGGCTCGTTTCACCCTTTGTTAGCCATGTCAGCGCACCCTGTGGCTGTCACTCGATCCAGAAGCGATCGAACGAAGACGCGTAAGCCAGAAGGGTAAGAGTCATGTCCGGTATTGTTCTCTCTGCGTCGGTTCGTCAGAACCTGCTCTCTCTCCAGTCCACCGCCGATCTTCTCGCCACCACACAGAACCGTCTGTCGACCGGCAAGAGCGTCAACTCGGCTCTGGATAATCCCACCAACTTCTTCACCGCCCAGTCGCTCGACAACCGCGCCAGCGACATCAACAACCTGCTCGATGGCATCGC